>NZ_QURH01000323.1 GCF_003428695.1 Actinomadura logoneensis | reverse complement strand
ATCCCGAGTTCGGCCGCCCGGCGGGGCAGCGCGGCGGCGAGGTCCGCGGTGAGCGGGACCTCGGCGCGGCGCGCGCCGCTCCGGTCGGCGTCGGCGGGCAGGCCGGGGACGAGCAGGGTCGGCTCGGCCACGCCGTCGAGCTCGTCCGCCCAGGCGCGGGCGGACGCGGACGCGTCCCGGTCCGCGAGCCAGACGAGGAAGTCCCGGTACTCGGGCGGCCTGGGCAGGGCGTCCGCGGCGCCGCCCGCCCGGTAGAGGGCGAGCAGCTCGCGTGTCAGCAGCGGCACGGACCATCCGTCGAACAGCACGTGGTGGGAGGTGAGAACCAGCAGCGACGCGTCCGGCGCGGTCCGCACCAGGGCCATCCGCAGCAGCGGCGGGACCTCCGGGTCGAAGTGGTCGGCCAGGTCCGCGGCGAGGAACGCGCGCAGCGCGGCGTCGCGGTCCGGGGCGGTCCGGTCGCGCAGGTCGAGGTCGCGCCACGGCAGGGCGAGGCCGTCCACGACGAGCTGGATCCCGTCGCCCGAGGCGCCGCCGGTGAAGGCCGTCCGCAGGTTGGGGTGCCGGTCGAGCAGGGCCTGCCCGGCCGCGCGCAGCCGCGCCGGGTCCACGGGCCCGGCCAGCTCGAACACCAGCTGCACGTGGTAGGGGTCGTAGCCGTCCCCGGTGAGGGCCGACTGGTAGAGCAGGCCGGGCTGGAGCGGGGTGAGCGGCCAGGCGTCGGCGAGGCCGGGGTACCGCTGCTCCCAGGTGTCGATCTCGCTCTGCCGCACCGCCACCAGCGGGAGGTCGGCCGGGGTGAGGCCGCCCGCGCCCGGGCGGGCGGCGTGCGCGGCCAGCTCGCCGAGGACGGCGAGCCACGCGCCGGTCAGCTCGGCGACCTCGGCGCGGGACAGCACGCCGGAGGGGAAGTCGAACCGGGCGCGCAGCCTCGGCCCGTCGCCGGTCTCGGCGACGTAGGCGTTCACGTCGAGCGTGGTCAGGACGGGCATGTCCGGGTCGGGGCGGACGGTGAGCCGGTCCGCGCCGACCGCCCGCGTCCAGCCGAGCCCGCGCAGGTCCTCCGGCATGTCCGCGGCCCCGAACCGGCCGAGGTAGTTGAAGGTGATCTGGCCGGACGGCAGGTCCGCGAGCCCGGCGTCCCCGCCGAGGTGGCGCAGGACGCCGTACCCGAGGCCCTTGTCGGGGAGCGTGCGGAGCCGGGTCTTGACGGCCTTCAGCACGTCCCCGAGCGCCTTGCCGGCGTCCGGGCGCAGGGCGGTCTCCGGGACGTCGATCCGGACGGGGAACAGGCTGGTGAACCAGCCGACCGTCCGGGACAGGTCGGCTCCCGGGAGCGCCTGCTCCTCGCGGCCGTGGCCCTCCACCCGCAGCAGCGCGGACGGCGCGGACACGCCGCGCGCCCGCCGCCACCGGCCGAGGGCGACCGCGAGCCCGGCGAGCAGGCCCTCGTCGACGCCGCACCGGAACGCGGCGGGCAGCGTCGTGAGCAGCGCCTCGGTGAGTTCGGCCGGGACCTCGACGTCCAGCCCCTCGGACGTGGCCTGGACGTCGGTCGCCGGGTCCAGGGGGCGCGCGCCGAGCAGCGGGTCCGGGCCGGCCGTGATCCCGCGCCAGAGCGGGAGCTCGGCGGCCCTGCCGGGCGCGCCGTCGGCGAGGGCGCGGGCCCAGCGCCGGAAGGACGTGGCGACCTCGGGGAGCCGGGGCTCGTCGCCGTCCCGGACGGCCCGCCAGGCGGCGGCCAGGTCGGGGAGCAGGACGCGCCAGGACACGCCGTCCACGACGAGGTGGTGCAGCGCGACGACCAGCAGGCCGGGGTCGAGCCACACGAACCGCGCCATCACGCCCGCGGACGGGTCGAGCAGCGCGACGGCGGCGTCCAGCTCCCGCTGGGGGTCGGCGGCCGCGCGCGGCACGCGGGTGAGGAGCGTCCGGACGTCCACCGCGCCGGGCGGCCCGACGGTCAGCTCACCGCCGGTGAGCCGCGAGCGCAGCATGTCGTGCCGGTCCACGACCGCGCCGAGCACCGCGACGAGGCCGTCCTCGGTGATGCCCTCGGGCAGGTCGAGCATGGTCGCCATCGCGAACCGGTCGGTGTGCGGGCGGTCCAGCAGGAACCGGGCGATCGGCGGGAGCGGCAGCGTGCCCACGCCGTCCTGCCCGGCGTCGCGCTCCGGATCGGAGCCCGCCCCCTCCCCGGCCCCGCGTTCGGCCCTCTCCTCGGCCTTGGCGGCGAGTTTGGCGACCGTCCGCAGCTCGAACATCTCGCGCGGGGTGATCTCGACGCCGAGGGCCTTGGCCCGCGACACCACCTGGATCGAGCGGATGCTGTCGCCGCCGACCAGGAAGTAGTCGTCGTCCACGCCGACGCGGTCCAGGCCGAGGACGTCCGCGACCACCCCGGCGAGGACGGTCTCGGTCTCTGTTCGGGGCGCGACGAACGGTGTGTCGGCGGACGGGCGGACCGCCGCGGCCTCCCGCCCGGGGCCCTCGACCACACCGAGCCGGCCGTCCGGCTCGGCGGCGGCCCTGCGCAGCGTCCGGACGAACCGGTCGGCCAGGTCGGCCACGGTCTCGCGGTCGAACAGGTCGGTCGCGTACTCGACGTTGCCGACCACGCCGCGGCCGGGGACCTCGCCCAGGATGAACGACAGGTCGAGCTTGGACGTGGCGGTCGGGACGGTGTCGAGCGACGCGCGCAGCCCGGCGAGCCCGAAGTCGCCGTCGGTGACGTTCTGCCAGGCGAACATGACCTGGAACAGCGGGTGGTAGGCGGTGGACCGCTCGGGGTTCAGCAGCTCCACGAGCCGCTCGAACGGGGCCTCCTGGTTGTCGTAGGCGGCCAGCGCGCGCAGCCGCACCTCGTCCAGCACCTCGCCGAACGTCGGGTTCGCCGGGACCCGGACCCGCAGCACCCAGGTGTTGACGAAGAACCCGACCAGGTCGGTCAGGGCCTCCTCGGTGCGCCCCGCGATCGGCGAGCCGATCGTGATGTCGTCGCCGCAGCCGAGCTCGCGCAGCAGCACGGCGAGGGCGGCCTGGAGAACCATGGACATGGTCGCGCCGCGCGCCCCGGCGAGCCGTTCCAGGGCCGTGACCAGCTCCGGCGCGAGGGTGAACTCGACCAGGCCGCCGCCGTGGCCGGGCGCCTCGGGGCGCGGCCGGTCGGTGGGCAGCGGCAGCGGCTGCGGGACGCCCTCCAGCTCGTCGCGCCAGTAGCCCGCCTGCGCGGCGAGCGTCCCGGCCGGGTCGTGCTCGTCGCCGAGCAGCTCGCGCTGCCAGAGCGTGTAGTCGACGTACTGGACGGGCAGCTCGTCCCAGTCCGGGACGCGCCTGCCGAGCCGCGCCTCGTAGGCGGTGCCGAGGTCGCGGGTCAGCGGCGCGATCGACTCGCCGTCCCCGGCGATGTGGTGGATCAGCAGGAGCAGGACGTGCTCCTCGGGCGCGGTCCGGAACACCTTGGCCCACACCGGCGGCTCGGCCGCGAGGTCGAACAGGTGCACCGCCTCGGCCGCGACGGCCGCGTCCAGCGCGGACGGCTCCACGTCCACCAGCGGCGTGCGCAGGGACGCGTCGAGCAGCGCGTCGTCAGGTGGCAGGACGCGCTGGTACGGAACGGCGTTCTCGTCCTCGCCGACCAGCGTGCGCAGGCTCTCGTGCCGCGTGACCACGTCGCGCAGCGCGAGCCGCAGCGCCGGGACGTCCAGCGCCCCGGACAGCCGCAGCACCAGCGGCACGTTGTAGGTCGCGGACGGCCCGTCGAACCGGTGCGCGAACCAGAGCCGGTGCTGCGCCGCCGACAGCGGCGCCCGCTCGGGCCTCGGCTCGACCCGGCGCAGGACGGGCCGCTCGGACGGACCGGTCGGCAGCCGCCGCACCAGCTCGGCGACCGTCGGCGCGTCGAACACCACCCGGATCGGGACGTCCACGCCGAGCGCGGTACGGATCCGCCCGACCAGCCGGGTCGCGAGCAGCGAGTGCCCGCCGAGCGCGGCGAAGTCGTCGTCGATGCCGACCCGCTCGACGCCGAGGACCTCGGCGAACAGCGTGCACAGCAGCTCCTCGCGGGGCGTGCGCGGAGCGCGTCCGGCCCCGGCGCCCGCGCCGAAGTCGGGCGCGGGCAGCGCGGCCCGGTCGAGCTTGCCGCTGCCGGTCAGCGGCAGCCGGTCGAGCGGGACGAACGCGGCCGGGACGAGCGAGCCGGGCAGCCGCGCGGCGGCGTACTCGCGCAGGTCGTCGCCGAGCCTCCGCGGGGTGAACCAGGCCTGGCCGTCCCCGGCGGACTCCGTGGACGCAGTGGACTCAGTGGACGCAGCGGACTCCGTGGACGCGGCGGGCGCGGCCGACGGAGCCGGCGGGGCCTCGGCGGCGTCCGGGCGGACGCCGTAGACCGAGTACAGGCCGGTCCCGGCGAGCTCGTCGGTGGCCTCGACGGTCGTGCGGAAGCCCCGTCCGCGCAGCATCCGGACGACGGTGTCGAGCCGTCCGCCGATGTCGTGCACCTCGACGACGACCTGCCGGACGATCGGCCAGTGCTCGGCCTCGATGCCGCGCAGCACCTCCAGCTCGGACTTCTCGGCGTCCACCTTGAGCAGGTCGATCACCGGGATGCGGTGGGCGCGGACGAGGTCGGACAGGGTCCGCAGCGGCACCCGGACGCGCTGACCGCGCAGCCGCTCGGTGAGCAGTTCGGCGCGGGCGTCGTCGTCCAGCTCGGCGAGGGCGTCGTCGTTGGCGATGACCCGCTCCAGGACGTGCCGCTCCTCGTCCTCGTCGGCGTACCGGCCGGACAGCATCGACAGGTCCGGGTAGTAGGTGAACTCCGCCTCGCCCGGCGCGCGGGCCAGGCCGCACCGCTCGACCACGGCGTCGATGGCGTGCAGCTCCGCGTTGATCGCGAACATCTCCGCCAGCTCGGGGATGGGCTCGACCGCGTAGATCCGCGCGTCCGGCCGCCGCGCGGCGACGAACATCGAGAACATCCCGACGTGCCCGCCGACGTCCACGACGTGCGCGTCCGGCGGCAGCAGCTCGCTCGCCCGCAGGTACTCGTTCCGGACGAAGATCTCCTCGTACAGGAACGCGGTGTTCGACCGGTTGCGCGCGCACACGAGCCGGCCGTTGGGGAGTTCGTGCAGCTCGCGGCCGTCGAGCCGGCCCTCGCGGCGGAGCCGGGCGAGGCGCGCGACCGCGCCCGCCGTCTCCCGGTCCGGGACGGTGTAGGCGACCAGGCGCGGGCCGCCCGCCGCGTCGCGGACGACCACGGCGCAGCGGTCGACGGCCGGGTGGGCGGCGAGCACGGCCTCGATCTCGCCGGGCTCGACCCGCTGGCCCCTGATCTTGACCTGCTGGTCGGCGCGTCCGAGGTACTCCAGTTCGCCCCGGTGGTCCCAGCGGACCACGTCGCCGGTCCGGTACATCCGCGCGCCGGGCGGCCCGAACGGGTCGGCGGCGAACCGCTCGGCGGTCAGCCCGGACCGCGCGACGTACCCGCGCGCGAGCTGGTCGCCGGCGAGGTACAGCTCGCCCGCGACGCCCGGCGGGACGGGCGCGAGCCGGTCGTCCAGCACATAGCAGCGGGTGTTCCAGACGGGGCCGCCGATGGTGACGGCGCCCGTGGCGTGCGGCGGGCAGGCGGCGGCCGTGACGTCCACGGCGGCCTCGGTCGGGCCGTACAGGTTGTTCAGCCGGGCGCGGTGCGAGCCGGGCGGGAACACCTCGTAGAAGAGGTCGCGGAGCTGCGGCGTGAGCGCCTCGCCGCTGCACACCACCTCGCGCAGGCTCGTGCAGCCGCGCGCGGCGGGCTCCTGGAGGAAGTCGCGCAGCACCGACGGGACGAAGTGGACGAGCGTCACGCCCTCCCGCTGGACGAGCCCGGCGAGGTAGGCGTGGTCGTGGTGGCCGTCCGGGCGGGCGACGACCAGCGTCGCGCCGGACAGCAGCGGCAGGAACAGCTCCCACACCGACACGTCGAACCCGAGCGGCGTCTTCTGCAGGACGCGGTCGGCGGGCGTGACGGCGAAGTGGTCGCGCATCCACAGCAGGCGGTTCACGATCGCCGCGTGCGTCACGGCGACGCCCTTGGGCCGTCCGGTCGAGCCGGACGTGTAGAGGACGTAGGCCGTGTTCGCGGGCGCGGGCCCGACGAGCTCGGCGTGGGGGTCGCTGTCGGCCTGGTCGGTGTCGGTGATGGCGAGGCGCTGCGCCCCGTCGGGGACGGGGGCGTCCGGTCCGGCGATCGTGAGGGCCGGGCGGGCGTCCTCGTACAGGTGCGCGATGCGGGCGGCCGGGTGGTCCGGGTCGACCGGCAGGTACGCGGCGCCCGCCTTCAGGACGGCCAGCAGCGCCACGATCAGGTCGGCCGAGCGCGGCAGCATGACCGCGACGACGCTCTCCGGGCCGACGCCGCGCGCGGCGAGGCGGCGCGCGAGGCGTCCGGCCCGCGCCTCCAGCTCGGCGAAGGTCAGCCCGGCGTCCTCGAAGCGGACGGCGGTGGCGTCCGGGGTGCGGGCCGCCTGCTCGGCGATCAGCTCCGGCAGCGTCGCCGGCGGGACGGGGTGCGCGGTGTCGTTCCAGCGCGACACCACCAGTTCGCGTTCGGCCGGGTCGAGCACGTCGATGCGGCCGACCGGGATGTCCGGGTCGTCCGCGAACTGCTGGAGGATGCGGCGGAACCGGTCGGCGATGGCGTCCACGGCGTCCCGGCCGAACACGTGCCGCTGGTACTGCAGGACGACGTGCAGGTGCGGGTCGGCGTCCGCGACGACCGCGATGGGGTAGTGCGAGCCGCCGTACGGGGTCAGGCCGGTGACGTTCAGCTCCGTCCCGGTGTTGGCCTCGCTCAGCCCGACGTGGTCGATCGGGTACGACTCGAACACCACGAACGTGTCGAAGAGGCGGCCGAGGCCGGTGTCGTGCTGGATCTCGGCGAGGCTGCGGTGCTGGTGGTCCAGCAGGGCGGCCTGCTCGTCCTGGACGCGGGTCAGCAGCTCGGCGAACGTGGCGGAGGCGGGGCAGCGGACGCGGACGGGCAGCGTGTTGATGAACAGGCCGACCATGCCGTCCACGCCGGGGATCGCGGGCGGGCGGCCCGAGACGGTCGCGCCGAACGTCACGTCCCGCTGCCCGGTGAGGCGGCCGAGCAGCAGCGCCCAGGTGCCCTGGACGAGCGTGTTCAGGGTGACGCCGAGCCCCGCCGCGCGCCGCGACAGCCCGCGGACCAGGTCGGCGGGCAGCGGCACGTCCACCTGGCCGACGTCGGCGGCGTTCACCGCGGACGTCGCGGGCGCCAGCAGCGTCGGCTCGGTCACGTCGGCGAGCGCGTCCGCCCAGGCGCGGGCGGCGGCCTCGTCGTCCTGCGCGGCCCGCCATTCCAGGAACTCGCGGTAGTCGCGGACGCGCGGCAGCGACGACGCGTCCCCGGACGTCCCGTACAGGCGGAGCAGGTCGCGCAGCAGCAGCGGCACCGACCAGCCGTCGAACAGGACGTGGTGGGCGGTGAAGACCAGCTCGGCCGAGTGCGGGCGCGGTGAAGACCAGCTCGGCCGAGTGCGGGCCGGTGGCCGCGAGCGACAGCCGCAGCAGCGGCGGCTCGGCGAGGTTGAAGTAGGTGGCCCGGTCCTCCTCCAGGAAGCGGGTGAGGTCGGCGTCCGGGTCGGGGCCCGCGGTGAGGTCGGCGTACCGCCAGGGCAGGTCGACGCGGCGCGGGACGGCCTGCACGTAGTCGCCGTCGTCGGTGGGGACGAACGCGGCGCGCAGGTTCGGGTGCCGGTCCAGCAGGGCCTGCCCGGCGGCGCGCAGCCGGTCCGGGTCGGGCCGTCCGGACAGGTGGAGGACGAGCTGCACGTGGTAGGGGTCGAAGTCGTCCCCGGCGAGCATCGCGTGGAACAGCAGCCCGGACTGGAGCGGGGTGAGCGGCCAGATGTCGGCGAGGCCCCCGTACCGCTCCTCCCAGTCCTCGATCTGGTCCTGCCGGACGCGCGCGAGCGGCACGTCCGAGGGGGTGAGGCCGCCCGCGCCGGGCGCCGTCGCGTGCCGGGCCAGGCCCTCCAGCGCGGCCTGCCACAGGTCGGCCAGCTCGCGCACGTCGTCCGCGCCGAGCACGCCGGACGGATGGCTGAACCGCGCGGTCAGCCGCGGCCCTTCCGGGGTGTCGGTGACCAGGGCGTTGACGTCCAGGCACGACAGCGCCGGCAGGTCGTCGTCCGGGGCGGCGACCAGCTCGGTCGCCTCCGGGGTGCGGGTGAAGCCGAGGCCGCGCAGGTGTTCGGGGTTGTCGGTCTCGGCGTACCGGCCAACGTAGTTGAACGCGATCTGCCCGCTCGGCAGCGCGGCCAGCTCCTCGGCGGTGTCCGGGTTGAGGTAGCGCAGGAGGCCGTAGCCGATGCCCTTGTCGGGGATGCGGAGCAGCTGCTCCTTGACGGCTTTGACGGTGCGGCCCGCCGCCGGTCCCCCGGCGATCGCGTCGTCCACGTCGGCGTCCCCGACGTCCAGGCGCACCGGGTACATGCTGGTGAACCAGCCGACCGTGCGGGACAGGTCCGCGCCGGGCACCACCTCCTGCTCGCGGCCGTGCCCCTCCAGCCGGACCAGCAGGGACGTCTCGTCCACGCCGCGCCCGCGCCGCCAGCGCGCGACGGCCAGCGCGAGCGCGGCGAGCAGCCCGTCGTTCACGCCGCCGTGGTAGGCGGCGGGCAGCCTGGTCAGCACGGCGTCGGTGACGGGCGCGGACAGCCGCACCCAGTGGTGCCGGACGGTGGACGCGACGTCCACGGCCGGGTCGAGCGGGCGGTCGCCGAACACCGGGTCGGGGCCGTCCACGATGGAGCGCCACAGCGGCATCTCGTCCGCGCGCCTCGGGGCCTCCTCGGCGAGCGCGTGCGCCCAGCGCCGCACGGAGGTCCCGACCTCGGGCAGCTCCGGCGCGAGTCCGTCGCGGATCCGCTCCCAGGCGGCGGCGAGGTCGGGCAGCAGGATCCGCCAGGACACGCCGTCCACGACCAGGTGGTGCAGGACGATCAGGAGCCGTCCCCGCGCGGCCGGCCGGTCGAACCAGACGAACTGGGCCATGATCCCGGCGGCGGGGTCGAGGCGCCCGGTGGCGGCGTCGAGTTCGGCGGCGGCGACCTCGTCCCAGGTGTCGTCCGTGCAGCGGACGCGGGTGAGCAGCGGCGACACGCTCACCGATCCGGGCGGCGCGATGTCGAGGCCGTCGGGGACGAGCCGGGACCGCAGCGCGTCGTGCCGGTCCAGGACGGCGCCCAGGGTCGCGAGCAGGCCGGGCTTGTCGATGCCGTCCGGCAGGTCCACGACCATCGACATCGAGAAGCGGTCGACCCCGCCGCCGAGCCCCATGAGGAACTCGCCGATCGGCAGGAGCGGGGCGACGCCCACGCCGCCGCCGGACAGCTCCTCCAGTCCGCTCTCCTCGCCGGTCTTGGCCGCCGCGATCTCGGCGAGCCGCGCGACCGTGCGGCCCTGGAACACCTCGCGCGGGGTGAGGGAGATCCCGTGCGCGCCCGCGCGCGTGACGACCTGGATCGAGCGGATGCTGTCGCCGCCGCGGGAGAAGAAGTCGTCGTCCACACCGACCCGGTCGACGCCGAGGACCTCGGCGTACACCGTCGCGAGGATCTCCTCCTCGGGCGTGCGGGGGGCCTGGTACTCGCCGCCGGTGAACTCGGGCTCGGGGAGCGCCGCGCGGTCCAGCTTGCCGGTCGGGGTGAGCGGCAGCCGGTCCAGGACGACGAACACCGACGGGACCATGAACTCCGGCAGCCGGGCGGCGACGAAGCCGCGCAGCTCGGCGGCCGACACCCCGGCGGTCAGGTCCACGTTCCGGTGCCGTCCGCCCTCGGTGGCCTCACCGGGCCGCCCGGCCGGGACGACGTAGCCGACCAGGTGGCGGCCCGTGGGCAGGTCGTGCGCGGTCACCACGGCCTGCGCGACGCCGGGGTGCGCGGTCAGCGCCGCCTCGATCTCGCCGGGTTCGATCCGGAAGCCGCGCACCTTGAGCTGCGCGTCGTCGCGGCCGGCGTACTCCAGGGTGCCGCCGGCGGTCCAGCGCGCGAGGTCGCCGGTGCGGTACATGCGCTGGCCGGGCGGGCCGAACGGGTCGGCGACGAACCGCTCGGCGGTCAGCCCGGCGCGGCCGTGGTAGCCGCGCCCGACCTCGCCGGCGACGTACAGCTCGCCGACCACGCCCGGCGGGACGGGCATCAGGCCCGGCCCGAGCACGTACGCGCGCATGTTCCCGAGCGGCGTGCCGATCGGCGCGCCGCCGTCCGCGTCGGCGGGCAGGGGCCCGTCCACGACGTGCGCGGTCGCGTAGAAGCTCTCCGACTGGCCGTAGGCGTTGACGACCCGGACGCCCGGGAACGCCTCGCGCACCCGCCGCACCAGCGCGGAGGGCAGCGCCTCGCCCGCGAAGACCAGGCCGTCCACGCTGGTGTTGGGCGCGATCTGGTCCACCAGCTCGGCGAACACCGACGGGACGGTGCTGATCACGCCGCCGTTCCAGCCGCCGCGCTCGCCGAGCTCCAGGACGTCCCGGACGACCTCGACGATCCCGCCGGACGCCAGCGTCGTGACGATCTCGAACACCGACACGTCGAAGCCGACCGAGGTCCCGGCGAGCATCCGCGTGCCGGGCCGCAGCCCGACGGTCGCGGCGAGCCGGGTCACGCCGTTCACCACGCCGCGGTGCGTGATTGCGACGCCCTTCGGCGTCCCGGTCGAGCCGGACGTGTAGAGCACGTACGCCACGTTGTGCGGCTGCGGCGGGACGGGCTCGTCGTGCGAGGTGCGGTGGTCCGGGCCGTCCAGCCGGAGGTCCTCCAGGTGGAGGCGGGGCACGTCGGGACGTGGCAGGAGGCCGCCGGTCGCGCGGTCGGTGAGCAGGAACAGCGGCTGGGCCTCGTCGAGGACGTGCTCCAGCCGCGCGCTCGGGTAGCGCGGGTCGATCGGCAGGTAGCCCGCGCCGGACTTCAGGATCGCCAGCAGCGCGACGACCAGGTCCGCCGAGCGCGGGAGGGCGAGCCCGACCAGCGTCTCCGGCCGGACGCCGCGCCGGACGAGCGCCCGCGCCAGCCGGTCCGCGCGCGCGTCCACCTCCCGGTAGGTCAGCTCGCGGCCCTCCCAGACGACCGCGACGGCGTCCGGGGTCTCGGCGGCACGCCGCTCGACCAGGCCGGGGACGGTGTCCCGGGGCGTCGGCGCGGCCGTGGCGTTCCAGGCGGCGAGCCGGTCGCGCTCGTCGGCGGCGAGGACGTCCACGGCGCCGATCCGCGCGCCGGGGTCGGCGGCGAGCCGCCGCAGGACCCGGACGAGCCGGTCCCCCATCCGCTCGGCGGTGGACCGGTCGAACAGGTCGGTCGCGTACTCCAGGCGGCAGCGCAGCCCGCCGCCGTCCGGGTCCTCGGTGAAGTTGAACTCCAGGTCGAACTTGGCGGTGCCGGTGCCGGTCGCGGTCAGCGCCGCCGTCGCGCCCGGGACGTCCAGCTCGACGCGGGCGTCGGTCTGCCAGCTGAACATGACCTGGAACAGCGGGTGGTGCGCGGTGGAGCGGTCCGGGTTGAGGGCCTCCACGACCCGCTCGAACGGGGCGTCCTGGTTGTCGTAGGCGGCCAGGGCGCGGTCCCGGACCCGGTCCAGGACGCGGTCCAGCGTCGGGTTGCCGGACAGGTCCGCGCGCAGCACCCAGGTGTTGACGAAGAACCCGACGAGGTCGGCGAGCTCCTCCTCGGTGCGGCCCGCGACGGTCGCGCCGATGGTCACGTCGTCGCCCGCGCCCAGGTGGTACAGCAGGACGGCGAGCGCGGCCTGCACCGCCATCGCCGTGGTCATGCCCTTCGCGCGCGCCAGCTCGGCGACGGCGGCGGTCAGCCCGGCGTCGATCCCGATGTCGACGACGTCTCCCTCGTGGCTCGCGCGGGCCGGGCGCGGCCGGTCGGTGGGCAGCCGCAGCCGCTCGGGGGCGCCGGACAGCTCGTCCCTCCAGTAGCGGAGCTGGGTCGCCAGGACGCTCTCCGGGTCGTCCTCGTCGCCGAGCATCTCGCGTTGCCACAGCGTGTAGTCGCGGTACTGGACGGGCAGCCCGGGCCAGTCGGGCGCGTGCCCGGCGAGCCGGGCGGTGTAGGCGGCGGCGAGGTCGCGGGCCAGCGGCACGGCCGACTCGCCGTCCACCGCGACGTGGTGGATCACGAGGACCAGGACGTGGTCGTCCGGCGCGGCGCGCAGCAACCGGGCGTGCACGGGCACGTCCTTGGCGAGGTCGAACCGGTGCGCGGACGCCTCGGCGATCGCGGCGTCCACGCCGTCCGGGCCGGTCTCCACCAGCGGGACGGGCAGCTCCAGGTCGGCCGCGGGCACGACGCGCTGCTCCGGCGAGCCGCCCTCGTCCTGCGCGAAGACGGTGCGCAGGCTCTCGTGCCGGACGACCACGTCCCGTAACGCCGCGCGCAGCGCCCCGACGTCGAGAGCGCCGTGGAACCGCACCGGGAAGGGCACGTTGTAGACCGCGGACGGGCCGTCGAGGCGGTCGATGAACCACAGGCGGCGCTGTGCGAAAGAGATGGGGGTCACTGCGCTTCCGCTCCTGTTCCAGGCATGCCGGTTTCAGGGGTGCCGGGGCCGGGTTCTCCCGGTCCGGGTGTGCTGGGGCCGGTTGTTCGGGTGCCGGGGTCGCCGACGAGGGCCGCCAGGGCCGCCACGGTGGGGTTCTCGTAGAGCTCGTGCGTCGTCAGCCGGACCGCGAGGCGGTCGTCGAGCAGCGCCAGCAGCCGCGTGGCGCGCAGGGAGTTTCCGCCCAGGTCGAAGAACGAGTCGTCGCGTCCGACGGCCGGGCGGTTGAGGGCGTCCGACCAGATCCGCGCGATGCGGCGCTCCAGGTCGGTGGCGGGCGGGGCGGACGTGCGGCGCGTCCGGGCGGGGGCGGCGTCGAGCAGCAGTTGCGCGGCGTCCACGCCGCCCTCCGGCGTCCGCGGGACGCGGGGCACCTCCACCAGCCGCACCGGCACGGGGACGTCGCGGGTCAGCGGCGCGACGGCCGCGCGGACCGCGTCCGGGTCGCCGCCCGCGTGCGCGACCACCAGCTCCCCCGCGTACAGGTCGCCGGGGGCCAGTTCCTCGGCGAGTTCGGGGTGGGCGAGGTCGAGGCCGAGCAGGAGGTAGTGGTGCGGTGCGGCGAGCGCGGCGAGGAACAGCCGCAGGCCCTCGTCGGGGTCGAGCGCGCGGAAGCCGCGCCGGGCGGCCGGCTCGGCGGGGCGGTCGCGGTTGACGCCGACGCCCGTCCACATGCTCCAGGCCAGGCAGCGGACGTCCCGGCCGCGTTCGTGGCGCCAGTGGTCGGCGAATCCGGAGAGGAAGCCGCTGGCCGCCGCGTACGCGCCGAACGAGTGCCCGCCGAACTCTCCGTTGACCGAGCCGAACAGGACCAGCGACGCGTCCGGCCGGTGTTCGAGGAGGCGCGCGAGCGCGAGGGTCCCGTCGACCTTCGGCCGGAACTGCTCGGCGAACGTTCCGGCGGTCTCGTTGGCGAGGGTGTGCCGTTCGAGCGCGGCCCACTGGTTCGTGGGGTCGGCGGCGGCCAGGTGCAGGACGCCGTCGAGCGGGCCGTGCCAGTCGGCCTCGGCCTCGGCGACGGCGGCTTCGAGGGCGTCCGCGTCGGCGACGTCGACGCGCCGGTAGCGGACGTCGCCGAGCGCCCGGAGCGCCGCGAGCCGGTCGGCCTTCTCGCCCTCGGCGGGCGACCGGCCGGTGAGCAGCAGCCGCACGCCGTGCGCGGCGACCAGGTACGCCGCGAGGTCGTGCGCGATGCCGCCGAGGCCGCCGGTGACCAGGTACCGGCCGCCGGGGACGACGGGCGGCGCGTCCGGCACCGCGTCCTCGGGGACGGGGCTGAGCCGGGGCGTCCAGCGGCGTCCGCCGCGGGCCGCGACGACCACTCCGGGGTACTCGCGGTCGGCCAGCTCGGCGCGGACGGCGTCCGGCCATTCCGCCCGGTCGGACGGCAGGTCGAGCAGCCGGACGCGCAGCGCGGCGGCCTCCCGCGCGGCCGTCCGGACGAGTGCGGGCAGCGCGCAGACGCCCAGGTCGACGCGGTCGCCGTCGCGCGCGTGCACGGCCCCGCGCGTGGTCACGAGGACCAGCGGGCGGCCGAACTCGCCGTCCGCGAGCGCGCCCACCAGCGCGGTCAGCTCGGCCGTCGCCACCGCGACCCGCCGTGACACCTCGCCTTCCGCGGAGAGCGGCAGGGCGAAGACGACCGTGTCGAGGGGGCCGTGCTCGGCGGTCACCGCTTTCAGCAGGTCACGCAGCCGGACGCGGTCGGGGTCGCTCCCGCCGAACGCCTCGTCCCGGTCGACGGCGAGCGCCGGCCCGTCCACGCTCAGCCGCTGGAAGTCGTCCGGGGCGGCGAACACCAGCCGGACGCCCGGCGCGGCGTCCGGGGCGGCGTCCGGGGCGGGGTCCGGTGCGGGGTCCGGTGCGGCGTCCGGGCGGTCCGCGGTCTCCGGCAGCGGGGTCCACAG
>NZ_QURH01000334.1 GCF_003428695.1 Actinomadura logoneensis | reverse complement strand
GGCCCGGCCCGGCGGACGCCCGCCGAGCGCTGGGCGACCGCGGTGCAGCGCCGTCCGGTGATCGCGGCCGCCCTCGCCGGGGCGGGCCTGCTGGTGCTCGCCGCGCCCGCGCTGTCGATGCGGCTGAGCATGGCCGACGCCAGCGTCCAGCCGCACGACCGCAGCAGCTACACGGCGTACCGCATCCTGTCCGAGGGCTTCGGGCCCGGTTACAACGCGCCGCTGGTGTTCGCCACGCCCGTCGCGTCCCGGGACACCGACCTGCGTCCCGTCGTCGAGGCCGTCGGGAGGACCGAGGGCATCGCCTACGTCACGCCGCCCCGGGTCAGCAGGGACGGCCAGGCCGCCCTCTTCATGGCGTTCCCCCGGACCGGCTTCCAGGACAAGGCCACCCCGGACGTCGTGCACCGGTTGCGCGACGACGTCCTGCCCAGCGTCCCCGGCGGGAAGGACGTCCGGCTCGGCGGGCCGAACGCCCTGGTGATCGACTTCTCGGACGCGGTGGGCGCGCGGCTGCCGCTGATGATCTCGGTCGTGCTCGGCCTGTCCCTGATCCTGCTGGTCGCGCTGGTCCGGTCGGTGACGATCGCGGTGCAGGCCGCGGTGATGAACCTGCTGTCGATCGGCGCCGCGTTCGGCGTGCTGACCGCGATCGTCCAGTGGGGCTGGCTCGGCGGGGTCTTCGGCTTCCCGACCAGCATGCCGGTCACCAGCTGGGTGCCGATGATGATGTTCCCGATCCTGTTCGGGCTGTCGATGGACTACGAGGTCTTCCTGATCTCGCGGGTCCGCGAGGACTACGTCCGGACGGGCGACACCCGCAGGTCGGTGGCGACCGGCCTCGCGAGCACCGCCAAGGTCATCACGGCCGCCGCCGCGATCATGATCGCCGTCTTCATGACGTCCGTGCTCGGCCCGGACGTCCAGGTCAAGCAGATCGGGCTCGGCATGTCGATCGCCGTCCTCGTGGACGCCACGATCGTCCGGCTGGTGCTCGTCCCGGCCGTGATGGAGCTGTTCGGCAAGGCCAACTGGTGGATGCCGTTCCGCCGCAACCCGGCCCCCGCCCCGGCCCCGCTGGAGGAGCCGGCCGGAGTCTGACCCGGCTCCCGACCGGCCCCCACGAACCGAGAGTGCGGGACCCCCGACCCAGACCCCGGGGGCCCCGCACTCTCCCTTCTCCGCGGTCACATCGAGGGAGCCGGGGGTGTTCCGTCTGCGGACCCGGCGTGCCGGTGGGCGATCGCGGCGCGGTTGACGGCCCAGGCGTCCGCCACCGGGCCCAGATGGTCGAGTTTGTCGGGGTTGATGACCGTGCGGATCGCCTGCACCCTGCCGTCCAGGACGTCGATCGTCCAGGTGTTGAGGATGCGGCCGTCGCCCGCGCGGAAGATCGCGCCCGGCTGGCCGTTCATGACGCGCGGCTCCACCACGACGCCGACCCCCGCGAGCGCGCCGGACATCGCGGCGAGCAGCCGCAGCACCTTCGCCGCGCCCGCGATGCCCCTGCCCCACTGCGGCGCCTTGCCGCCGCTGTCGGCGACCATCTGGACGTCCGCGGCGAGCATCCCGGCCAGCGCGTCGACATCGCCGTCGCGGAACGCGTCGAGGAAGCGCTCGGCGAGTTCGCGCCGCTCGCGCCGGTCGGCCTCGAACCGCGGCCGGCCCTCGTCCATGTGCCGCCGCGCCCGGACGGCGAGCTGCCGGCACGCCGCCTCCGACCGCTCCACCGCCTCCGCGACCTCGGGGAAGCCGAAACCGAACACCTCGCGCAGGACGAACACCGCGCGTTCGAGCGGGCTCAGCCGCTCCAGGAGCAGCAGCGCCGCCATCGACACCGAGTCGGCCAGCTCCGCCGACCGCTGCGGGTCCTCGTAGGGGTCGGTGAGCAGCGGCTCGGGCAGCCACGGCCCGACGTACTCCTCCCGCCGGACGCGCGCCGACCGCAGCACGTTGATCGAGATGTTGGTGACCGCCGACGACAGGTACGACTTCGGCGACGCCGGGACGGTCGGGGACGCCTCGTACCGCAGCCATGTCTCCTGGACGGCGTCCTCGGCCTCGGCCACGCTGCCGAGGATCCGGTAGGCGATCGAGAACAGCAGCGGCCTGAGCTCCTGGAACTCCTCGTCCCGGGTCATGCCAGGGCGTCCTTGAAGCCCTGCCGCCAGGACGGGTGGACGAGCTCCCAGCCCAGTTCGGCCTTCGCCTTGGCGTTGTTGGAGCCCTGCCCCCTCGTCATCATCGACACCGCGACGTCCCCGGCGAGCATCCGCGCGAGCCACGCCGGAATCCGCATCGGCGGCTTGGCCCCGACGCATTCGGCCAGGTAGGGCAGCCACTCGCCGACCGGCGCCGGTTCGTCGTCGACGATGTTGTAGACGCCGCGCGCTCGCGACTCGACGGCGAGCAGGGTCGCGCGCGCCGCGTCCTCCAGGTGGATCCACGACCAAACGCCCGTCCCGCCCCCGATCATCGGGAACTTCCGCTCGCGCAGCAGCCGCGCCTGGTCCTCCGACGCGCCCGGCCCGTAGAACCAGCCGTAGCGCAGCGCCGCGCCGCCCGCCGCGAGCACCGCCGCCTCGGTGTGCCGGATCGACTCCGCCGCCTCGCGCGGAGCGGTGCTGGACTCCAGGTCCAGCGGCTCCCGCTCCGGCGTCCGCCACCCGCCCTCCGCGGGGCCGTTCCCGCCCGCGTTGCTCTGCGCGACGACGTGGGAGACCCCCGCCGCGTCCGCCGCGGCCAGCAGGTGGTCGGTGCCCTCGGTGCGCAGCCGCTTGGTGTTCCGGAAGTACCGGGCGGCCCGCATGTTCGTCCCGGCGTGCGTGACGCCGAGCGCGGTCATCTGGTGCACGACGACGTCCGGACGGGCGGCGGCGACCGCCGCGCGGACCGACGACGCGTCCAGGCCGTCCATCACGACCGCCTCGGCGCCGAGGCCGCGCAGCAGGTCCAGCTTGGCGGCGCCGGTCGTCGTCGCGGTCACCTCGTGCCCGCGCTCGACCAGCAGCGGCACCAGCACCTGCCCGAGAACACCGCTTCCGCCTGCGACGAATACCCGCATGTCTTCCACTTCCCCGCTCGTGAGCCTGTCCCGACGTCCACGGGACAAGACAGCGGCGCCGTCTGTGACATGCCGCGCCGACATGCCGCTGTGACATGCCTCTGTGGCCAACCTCTGTGGCCTGCCGCTGTCACATGCCGCTGGGGCATCGCCAGGGAACGCGGGGGCGGTCACCGCTTCAGGCGGCTCGCCCTCGCCTCCAGGTAGCGCTGCTCGGCGAGGCTCGCGGTGGCCTTCGCCGCGCGCCGGTAGTGCTCGTACGCCCCGGGCGCGTCGCCGGTCTTCTCCAGCAGGTGCGCCCGGACGGACAGCAGCCGGTGGTGCCCCGCCATGCGCTCGTCGCCGTCCAGGGTGGCGAGCAGGCCGAGCCCGGCCTCCGGACCCTCGACCTCGGCCAGCGCGATCGCGCGGTTCAGGGTGACCATCGGGTTGGGCGCGATCCGCTCCAGGACCAGGTAGAGCGCGTGCACCTGGGTCCAGTTGGTCTCCTCGGCCGTCGCCGCGTTCGCGTGCGTCGCCGCGATCGCGGCCTGCAGCCGGTACGGCCCGAGCGTCGTGTCCGCCAGGGCGGCCTTGACCAGCGCGGTGCCCTCGTCGATCATGGCGCGGTCCCAGCGCGAGCGGTCCTGCTCGTCCAGCGGGACCAGGTCGCCGGACGCGGTCGTCCGGGCGTCGCGGCGGGCGTGGGTCAGCAGCATCAGCGCGAGGAGGCCGCCGACCTCGCCGTCGTCCGGAAGCTGCGCGTGCACCATCCGGACGAGCCGGATCGCCTCCCGCGCGAGGTCGGGGCGGGACAGCTCGTCCCCCGACGACGCCGTGTACCCCTCGTTGAAGATCAGGTACAGCACGTGCAGGACGACCCGCAGCCGCTCCTCGCGCTCGGCGTCCTCCGGCAGCGTGAACGTCCCGCCCGCGGCCCTGATCCGCTGCTTGGCGCGGCTGATCCGGGCGGCCATCGTCGCCTCGGGCACCAGGAACGCGCGGGCGATCTCGGCCGTGGTCAGGCCCCCGACCGCGCGCAGCGTCAGCGCCGTCTGGGACGCGGCCGTCAGCGTCGGGTGGCAGCACAGGAACAGCAGGATGAGCGTGTCGTCGGTGCCCGGAACGTCCTCGCGCGCGGGCTCGGCGGCCTGCTCGGCCGCGAGCGCCGCCTCGCGCTCGCGGCGGGCGTGGTCGCTGCGCATCTGGTCGATCAGCCGCCGGGACGCCACCGTCACGAGCCAGCCGCGCGGACTGTCCGGGACGCCCTCCTCGGGCCACTGGACGGTCGCCGCGAGGACGGCCTCCTGCACGGCGTCCTCGCAGCCCTCGAACTGCCCGTGCCTGCGCACCAGCGTGCCGAGGACCTGCGGCGCGAGCTCGCGCAGCAGGTCCTCGAAGCCCGTCCGGGCGGCGGCCGGGCGGCCAGGGGTTCCGCTCATGCCTCCAATTGTCCGTCAGAGAACATCACCTGGCGGACCTCGACCCCGAGGCCCTCGATCGCGGCGTCCGGGATCCGCGCGGCCAGTTCGACCGCGCGCTCCCGGTTCTCGACGTCGACCAGGTAGAAGCCGCCCAGGAACTCCTTGGCCTCCAGGAACGGCCCGTCGGTCACGACCGGCTGGCCGCCGCGCACCGACACCACCGCCGCCTGGGACGGGTCGACCAGCGCCTGCGTGAGGACGAACTCGCCGGACTCCTTCAGGTCGGCCATGAACCTCCCGTGCCCCTCGCCGATCGCCCGCTTCTCCTCGTCGGTCAGCGCGTCCAGCACGGCCGGGTTGATGTGCATGCTGATCAGGAACTGCATCTCTGGCTCCTCGTGTCCGTCGGTGTGGCGCCGGGCCCCTGGCGGGTCCCTGGCGGGTCCCTTCGACCGGTTGGTCGGAGCCGCCGCCGGCTTCTTGACGTCCGCCGCGGGAGATTCTTCCCGGACGTGCCGCCACCACGATGTCAAGAAGCGCACCCCCGCTTCGACCAGCCTGCATGACGAACGAAACCGAACCTCCGGCCGCGGCCGGAACCGAAGCCGCACCCGCGGCGGATCGCCGCGCCTGGCTGGGACTGGCCGTCCTGGCACTGCCGACCCTGATCGTCGCGATGGACATGACGGCCCTCCTGCTGGCCCTGCCGGAGCTGAGCGCCGATCTCGGCGCGAGCGGCGTCGAGCAGCTGTGGATCGGCGACGGGTACGGGCTGGTGGTCGCCGGGCTGGTCATCACCGCGGGCACGCTCGGCGACCGGATCGGCCGCCGGAGGCTGCTGCTGGCCGGGGCCGCGGGCTTCCTGGTGCTGTCGGTCGTGGCCGTGTTCTCGGTGGACCCGCTGATGCTGATCGTCGTCCGGCTGCTGCTGGGCGTGGCGGGCGCGACGCTGACGCCGTCCACGCTCGCGCTGATCACCAGCATGTTCCGGGACGAGCGGCAGCGCGGGAAGGCCATCTCGGTCTGGGCGACCTGCCAGTTCACCGGCGGCGCGCTCGGCCCGGTGCTGGCCGGGTTCCTGCTCCAGCACTTCTCCTGGAAGTCGGTGTTCCTGATCGCCGTGCCGGTGATGGCCGTCGTGATCGTCGCCGGTCCGTTCGTGCTGCCCGAGTTCCGCGGCGGCGGGGCCGGACGGCTCGACCCCGTCAGCGTCGCGCTGTCGCTGGTCGCGGTGCTGCTCATGGTCTACGGCTTCAAGCAGCTCGCGATCCAGGACGAGCCGGTCGTGGCGGGCGCGGCGCTCGTGGTCGGCGCGGCCGTCGGCGCGGTGTTCGTCCGGCGGCAGCTTCGGATGGAGTCGCCGCTGCTGGACCTGCGGCTGCTCCGGAACCGCCGGGTCACGGGCGTCCTGGTGGGGCTGACCCTCGCCGGGTGCGCCATGGCCGGGACTGGCCTGCTGGTCACCCAGTTCCTGCAGAACGTCCTCGGGCACTCCCCGGCCACGGCCGCGATGCTGTTCGCGCCGATGGGCCTGGGCGTGGCCGCGGGCACCATGACCGCCCCGGTGTACGCGAAGCGGATGCAGCCGACGACGGCGATCGCCGGTGGCTTCGGCCTGTCCGCGCTGGGCGCCCTCCTGCTGGTCGCCGCGCACGGTTCCGGTTCGCTGCCGCTGGTCATGGCCGGGATCACCGTGCTCGCCCTCGGCACCGGCCCGCTGTTCGCGCTGGGCACCGGGCTGGTCGTCGGCTCCGTCCCGCCGGAGCGCGCCGGGTCGGCCGCGTCGATGTCGGAGACCGCCAACTACTTCGGCGGGTCGCTCGGGTTCGCGCTGCTCGGCGTGCTGGCGACCGTCGTCTACCGCGCCGGGACGGACGGCACGTCCGACTCCTTCGCGGGCGCGGTCGCGGCGAGCCGCCACCTGCCCGCCGACCAGGGCGCGGAGCTGCTGCGCACCGCGCGCGAGGCGTTCACCGGCAGCCTCCACACGATCGGCCTCGTCTCGGCCGCCCTCTTCGTCGGGCTGGCCGTCCTCACGCTGGCCCTGCGTCCGTCCGCACCGGCCGTCCCCGACGCCCCGGAGGCGCTGCCCGAGCCGGAGGCCGACGCCGCCGCGCTGTGACGCGCCGGTTCGTCCTGTGGCGCACGTCACGCGGAGCGGGCTGTCACACGGCCCCGATGGCCGGAGTCATGTGGACGACCGGGCGGCACCCAGCATCGGACTGAAAGAGGACGCCATGACGTCGGCACTCGAGAACCTCCGTCGCGACTTCGGCGGCGACATCATCGAACCGGGCGGGGCCGAGTACGGGACGGCCGCCCACGCGCTCCTGGCCCAGGGAAGCCCCGCCTACGTGCTGCGGCCGGAGAGCGTGGACGACGTGCGGGCCGGAGTCCGGTTCGCGGCCGAGGCCGGGCTGGCACTGGCGGTACGCGGCGGCGGCCACGCCTTCGCCGGGTTCGGGACGAACGACGGCGGCGTCGTGCTCGACCTCGTCCGGCTGGCCGCCGTGGAGATCGCGGACGGAGAGAGCACTGACGGAGGGAGCGCGGTCGCGGGCGGGCGGCGGCGCGTCGTCCGGATCGGCGGCGGCGCGACCTGGGGCCGGGTCGCGGACGCGCTCGCGCCGCACGGGCTGGCGATCTCCTCGGGCGACACCCGGAGCGTCGGCGTCGGCGGGCTGACGCTGGGCGGCGGCATCGGCTGGAAGGTCCGCAAGCACGGCCTGGCCCTGGACAACCTGGTCGCGGCCGAGGTGGTCACCGCGTCCGGGGACGTCCTGCGCGCGTCCGCGGACGAGAACCCGGACCTGTTCTGGGCGCTGCGGGGCGGCGGCGGCAACGTCGGCGTGGTGACCGCGTTCGAGTTCGCCGCGCACCCGACCACGGACGTCTTCTTCGGGAGGATCACCTTCCCGGCGTCCGACCTCGCCGCCGTCCTGCGCGGCTGGACGGACCACCTGCGGACCGCGCCGGAGGAGCTCACCTCCGTCGTGAACTTCGCCAATCCCTTCGCGGGCGGCCCGAACGCGCCGGTCGAGGTGGTCGTCGCCTTCGACGGGGACGACGCGGAGAGCGCGGCGAAGGCGATCGACCCGATCCGGCGGCTGGGCACGGTGGTGTCGGACGACGTCGCGCCGCGCCCCTACGCGGAGACGCTGGAGGAGGGTGCCGCCCCGCCGCCGGGCATCGCGTTCTTCTGCCGTGCCGCCTTCGTGGAGGGCGCGTCGGTCCCGGACGCGGTCCGCCTCATGACCGAGGCCGGATCGGCGACGGGATCGCCGTTCTTCTCCGTCCGCAGCGTCGGCGGCGCGGTGTCGCGGGTGCCGGACGACGCGACCGCCTACGCGCACCGCCGCGCGGAGCTGATGTTCGTGACGACCATCGGCGGCCCGGAGCCGGCCGTCGCGGCGGCCCGTCCCGCGCTGGACGCGCTCTGGACCGAGCTCGCCCCGCACACCAGCGGCGCGTACGGCAACTTCCTCAGCTCGGCCGAGGACGAGGACGTCGCCGCCGTCTACCCGGAGGAGACCCGCAAGCGCCTCGCGGCGGTCAAGCAGCAGTACGACCCGGCCAACCTGTTCGCGGGCAACCACAACGTCCGGCCGGAGTGAAGCGGACGGGCCGCCCGGGACGGATGTCCCAGGGCGGCCCGCCTCTCACTTCACGCAGGTCAGACCATGAACTGGTCGTGGCGCTCGTACAGCTCGGTCCACTCCTCCTCGCTGAGCGTCCGTCCCGTCGCGACGATGTCGGCCAGCTCCTCGAAGTACGGCTCGCGGGGCGCGCCGGGCGTGAACAGCACCAGCATCGTCGCCGGGCCGTCCTCGTTGCGGAACGCGTGGACCGCGCCGGGCGGCGCGTACAGGAAGTCGCCCGGACGGCTCCTGGTCCAGTTCTCGCCGTCGTGCAGCGTGACCGTCCCCTCCAGGACGTAGAACGACTCGGAGAACGTCCGGTGGAAGTGCGGCGACCCCCCGGTCTGCTCCGCGCCCATCTCCCACCGGTACAGCCCGAACTGTCCCTCGGTGGTCGCGCCGGTCGCCAGGTAGCCGACGCGGGTGCGCCCGCCGATCGCCAGGTCCGGCGGCGCGTCGGCGGTGCGGAACGTCGCGCTGTTCTCCCCCCGCGCCGCCAGGTAGGTGGCGTCCGGATAGGTCATCTCGGTTCTCCCGTTCGTCAGCGGCGCAGGGTGGTCTCGCGCCCGATGGCTGACAGTTTCTCCGGATTCCGGACGACGTACAGCCCCTGGATGCGCCCGTCCCGAACCTGGACCCCGATGACCGAGTCCACCTCGCCGCCGACCCGCAGCAGCAGCGCCGGCCGCCCGTTCACCTCGGCCGGTTCGATCACCACCGTGTCGGGAATCCGGGTCAGCAGCGCGGTCACCGCGTCCACGCCGGTGATCGGCTCCAGCACGGCCCGGACGACACCGCCGCCGTCGGTCAGCAGCACCACGTCGGGCGCGAGGACGTCCAGCAGGCGCTGCAGGTCACCGGTCTCGGTGGCGCGCCGGAACGCCTCCACCGCCGCCCTGGTCTCGACGGCCGACACCGCCTCGCGCGGACGCCGCGCCGCGACGTGCGCCCGCGCCCGGTGCGCGATCTGCCGGACGGCCGCCGCCGTCTTGCCGACGGCCTCGGCGATCTCGTCGTAGCCGAGGTCGAACACCTCGCGCAGCACGAACACCGCCCGCTCGGTCGGGCCGAGCGTCTCCAGCACGAGCAGCATCGCGATCGACACGCTGTCGGCCAGCTCGACGTCCTCGGCCACGTCCGGCGTGGTGAGCAGCGGCTCCGGCAGCCACGGCCCGACGTAGGACTCGCGGCGCCGGCCGAGCGCGCGCAGCCGGGTCAGCGCCTGCCGCGTCACGATCCGCACCAGGTACGCCCGCCGGTCCCGGATCTCCGCCAGCTCGACGCCCTTCCAGCGCAGCCAGGTCTCCTGGAGCACGTCCTCGGCGTCCGCGGCCGACCCGAGCATCTCGTAGGCGACCGTGAACAGCAGATTGCGGTGCTCGACGAACGCCTCGGTCGCCGGGTCCGTCGCTCCGCGCCGCTCGGCTTCCGGCGCTCCGGCGCGCTCGGCGTCCGGCGTCGCGTCCTGCTCGGCGGTCTTCTGTTCCATGCCCGTCCCCCAGCCGTCGTCCTGATGCCGTCCTGGTGTCGTCCTGCCGACGCCCTCCGAACGACGCCGCCCGCCCCCGTCCTGTGACAGTGACGTCCGTCACGCCGCCGGACGGGCGGGCCGCCGGTACTCGGGCAGCGGACGCGCGGTCCGGCGCTGGAGGCCGCGCTCGACCGCCCCCGCGGCCCGCATGAGGGACGACCGCGCCAGGACGTCGCGGACGCGCCGTCCCCGCTCGGTCCGCGGAACCATGAGCCGGACGTTCGGCCCGATCCGCTGCTTGCGCTCGACCAGCGGCCGGTGGGCGGCGTCGAAGCGCGCGAACGCGACCCGGTGGTCCCGTCGGCGGCGGCCAGCTCCCCGGTCAGCCGGTACGCCCCGACGACGGCCAGTTCCGCGCCCGCGCCGGAGGCCGGGGACGCGCACCAGGCGGCGTCGCCGACGAGCGCGACGCGTCCGCGCGTCCTCCCGCGCCGGAGGCCGGGGACGCGCACCAGGCGGCGTCGCCGACGAGCGCGACGCGTCCGCGCGTCCTCCAGCGCCGCGCCGACCTGGACCCCGCCGTCACCACGACGCTCATCGGCGAGACCGCGCTGGCCGTCGCCCGCGCCCAGCCGTCCGCCCCCGGCCTGGCCGACGCCTACCTGACCGTCCTCCCGGACGGCCTCCGCCCACCGGCCTGAGGACGAGTCGCCACGCAACCGCCCGAGAACGAGGACCTCAGGCCACGGCGCCCAGAAGCCGGACGAGGCGGACCAGCGCCGCGCGCCGCCCGTCGGGGTCGTCGTCGAGGCCCGGCATGAGCATCGGCTGAAGCTGGGGGGTCGCGAACCACCAGCCCGCCAGCGCGATGACGGCGTACAGCAGTTCCCCGGGGGCGACCTCGGGGTTCAGCCGTCCCGCCGCCTGCGCCGCCGCCAGCGCGGCGATCTTCTCCGAGTAGTGGGCGGTGCGCTCGCTCCGCGCCGCGACCGGCTCGCCGTCCGAGGCGTGGAGCCCCTCCCAGTGCAGCAGGCGGACGAAGTGCGGGTGCTCGCGGTGGTAGTCGAAGACGCGGCCCGCGTACTCGCCCAGGTCGGACGCGGCGTGCTCGTCCAGCGGCACCGCCTCGGCCAGGCGCTGGAGCTCCCGGGTGAGGACGACGGCGAACATCTTCCGCTTGTTGCCGAAGTAGGAGTAGATGCGCTCCTTGTTCACTCCGGCGCCGGCCGCGATCCGGTCCATCCGCGCCGCCTCGGGCCCGTGGGTCGCGAACTCCTCGACCGCCGCCTCCAGGATGAGCCGCCTCGTCCGCTCCGTGTCCCATGCCATGGCCCGAGCCTACGCCATCTCCAACCAGCGGGTTGGAATTCGGACCCGGACTGTGCCAAACTCCAACCAACGAGTTGGAAATCGAAGGAGCCCCCCATGACCACTCCTCCAGCGACCGCCCCGACCGCCACCGGGCCGTCCATCCACCTGCGCGCGCTGTTCACCTGGCTGGCCGTCTACACGGCGCTGATGGCCACCCAGTTCGCGCTCGGCCCGGCGCTGCTGCCGCTGCCCATGCCCGTCCGGACCCTGGTGGTGACCGCGATCGTCGTCCCGACCGTCGTCTACGCGCTCGTCCCGGCGATCCTGCGCGCCCACGCGGCGCTGCGCCGCCGCGCGGCCCGCTGACCCGCCGGGACGGTCAGACCGCGCGCCCCCACCGGGCGATCCGCGCCTCGCGGTCCTTGAGGTCCCACCACTCCAGGAGGTTGGCGTGCAGGACGGCCACCAGCGCCGACGTGTTCACCCCGGGCTCCAGGTCGAGCGGGTCCATCGGGACGGCCACGTCCCACATCCCCGCCTCGGCGACGCTCACCCGGAACCTCACCGCGGGCTCGTCGGACGTCCCGCCCATGCCCGCCGAGACGACGCGCATCCGGACTCCCCCCACCCGGCCCAGCGCCTCGTTGAGGCGCCGGGCCAGCTCGTCCGCGGGCAGCGGGAGCTCGGCGGCCATCAGATGTCCTGGATGACCGCGCAGGGCCGGCGGGACGGCGCGGCCAGCCGCGCGTGCGCGATGTCGCGCCGGTAGGCGGTGATGATCCCCTGCGGCCGGACGTCGTGCCCCCGGTACGCGCCGCCGTTGTAGATCACCCGGAAGAGCTCCTTGCAGCGCCGGTCGAACAGCGCGTAGATCGCCGTCCCGCCGTCGCCCTGGACGTCCTGGACCACGACGCCGCGCGAGATCGTGAGCGCGATCCGCCGGTCGAAGTCGGCGCTCCACCGGTGGGTGATGTGCCGGTACCCCCAGGTGGACGTCCCGCACCGCAGCGGCAGCCGCGCACCGCCGCGCCGGTACAGCCGCACCACGTGCGCGTATCCCTGACCCCCGCAGGGGTCCGCCGCCTGCCGCGCCACCGCGTCCGGCACGCCCACCGCGACCGACGCCACCGCCACGACGACGGCCACCGTCCCCGTCCGCCAACCGACCATGAGCCCTCCCAGGCCAGGCGACTGCACAGAGGAACAGATTAACTACTCGCCGAAGTCGTGGCGATAGCGGACAGGACACTGAACCGGTCAGGGTTCCAGGTCGGTGACTCCGCGCCCGCTGGGGAAGTCGAACGGCACGGACGCCTGGTCGTGGACGATCACCCATTCGCCGCCGGTCCGCCGGAGGCAGAAGGTGACGCGGACCCACATGCCGTCCGTCGCCGTCCCGTCCGGCAGCGTCCCGCTGAGCCGGCCGAACCCGTGCGCGAACGCGATGTCGCCGCCCTCGGTGACCGCCAGGTCGCGCAGCTCGTAGGACACGTCCTGGAACAGGGCGAACACCCGCGCCCAGTTCTTCAGCTTCGCCTCGACTCCGACGTGCTGGAGCGGCGGCTCGACGTCGAACGACACCACGTCCGCCGCGTAGACCCGCTCCAGCGCCTCGAGGTCCTTGGCGCGGATGCCGTCGACGATCTCGTCGATCCGTGTCTTGATGTTCGAGGACATCGCAACCACCTCTCGTCTTCCAGCCTGTACCAGTACGACGGGACGGCGGCCGGAAACGTCAGGCCGTGCCGCTCCACTCCCATTCCACGAGCGTGGCGCGCATCAGGCGGGCGGCCGTGGAGAGGTGGCTGCCCGCGCCCCAGTAGAGCGAGAGGACGCGGCGGCACTCGGGATCGTCCACCGCGATCCAGGCGACGGGGGCGTCGGCGGCCGACCTCCGGGCGAGGTCCGGGACGAGGCCGACGCCGAGCCCGGCGATGATCATCTCCGCGATGGCGCTCGCCTCGTCCGCCTCGCAGACGATCCTCGGCGCGAGGTCCCGGGCCGCGAACAGCCGGTCGAGCAGGCGGCGGCCCCAGTGCCCCCGGTGCGCCGAGACGAAGGGCTGGTCCGCGATCTGCTCGACGGTCACCGAGGCGCGGTCCGCCAGCGGATGGTCCAGGGGAGCGGCCAGCCACACGGCCTCGTCCAGCAGCCGGACGGACTCCAGCCCCTCGGCGCGGATGGGGTACGAGGAGACGCAGAGGTCGACGTCCTGGGCCGTCAGGCGGCGGGCCATCTCCGCCGCCGCGAGCTGGTACAGCTCGACCTCGATGTCGGGATGCGCCTTCCGGTAGGCCGCGAGCGGCCCGGTGAAGGTGAGCAGGGTCTCCGACGCCAGCCGGACGCTCCCGAAGCCCCCGCCCGCGGCCTCGGCGACCGCCCGCCGCCCCGCGTCGAGCTCGCCGAGCGAGCGCTCGACATAACCGAGGAACAGCCTGCCGGTGTCGTTCAGCCGGAGCCGTCCGGCCCGGTCGAACAAGGGCGTGCCGAGCTCGCCCTCCAGCCGGGCGATGGTGCGGCTCAGCGACGGCTGGGCGACGCGCAGCTCCTCGGCGGCGCGACTGAGGTGCTCCAGCCGCGCCACCACCAGGAACTGCCGCAGCGTGTTCAGGTCCACCGAAGCCCTCCATGCATCCCGCGACATAACGCCATAGCGATATTGATCTTAGACACCAGAACTCGGGAGTCATAACTTCGTCACCAAAACAACAGTGAGGAGGGGCGCCCATGGACACCGCGGTCGACAGCGGCACCAGGCCCTCGTGGTGGGTCTACCGGGCCGTCGTCAGCGCGCACGTGGTGGTGATCTCCGGTCAGCCGGTGTTCGCGGGCGTGCTGCTCAGCGGGGGCTACGACGGACTGCGCCTGCACGCCGCCGGCGCGAACGCCACCACGTCCCTCGGCTACGTCCAGCTGGTCGTGGCCATCGTCGTCTGGGTCCGGGCCCGCCGCGCCTGGCCGTTCCTCGCGACACTCGCCCTGGTCGCGGCCGAGACCGTGCAGTACTTCGCCGGAATGGCGGGCGCGCTGTGGCTGCACCTCCCGCTGGGCGTCGCGACGATCGCCGGCCTCGTCGTCCAGTTCGTCGACGTCTGGCGCCGCTCCCTCCGGGAGGCCGGCGGTGAGTGAGATCACCCGGCGCCGCGTCCTCGGCATCGGCGGAGGGCTCGGCCTCGTCGCCTTCACGGGCCTGACGACCGCGAACGCCCTGACCCGCCGTCCCGCGCGCACCGGCGCGGAACTGACCAGCGAGGTCCCGCTACCGCCGCCGTTCCAGATCCCGCTGCCGCTCCCGCGCACCCTCAGGCCGGTCGGCACGACGGGCGGGACCGACCACTACGCGATCACCCAGCGCGAGACGACCGCGGAGATCATCCCCGGCGTCCGCACCCCGCTCTGGACGTACGACGGCACCTTCCCCGGCCCCACGATCGAGGCCCGGCGGGGACGCCCCGTCACCGTCACGCACCGCAACGAACTCCCCGTCCCCACGGTCGTCCACCTGCACGGCGGACGCACCCCGGCGAGCTCGGACGGCTACCCCACCGACCTCGTCCTCCCGCGCGACCGGCCGATGGAGCACCCGCACGCCGGGATGCGCGACCCCCGGGCGGTCCAGACGGTCCTGACCAGGGACTACACCTTCCCGACCGACCAGCGGCCCACGATGCTCTGGTACCACGACCACCGGATGGACTACACCGCTCCCGCCATCTGGCGCGGGCTCGCGGGCATGCACGTCATCCGCGACGACGCCGAGGAGGCGCTCGGCCTGCCCGCCGGCCCCCGCGAGCTGCAC
Source organism: Actinomadura logoneensis (assembly GCF_003428695.1). Classification (GTDB taxonomy): domain Bacteria; phylum Actinomycetota; class Actinomycetes; order Streptosporangiales; family Streptosporangiaceae; genus Spirillospora; species Spirillospora logoneensis. Next base: position 2,322 of record NZ_QURH01000334.1, on the reverse strand, counting down.
CTCATGATCGCCGACCGGGCGTTCGCCGCCGACGGCACGCTCCACTACCCGGCGCTCCGCGGGCGTCCGGGCGTCCAGCCCGAGTACGAGGCCGGTGTCCTGGGCGACGTCATCCTGGTCAACGGCGCGCCGTGGCCCGTCCACGAGGTGGACGCGGCCCGCCACCGCCTCCGCCTCCTGAACGCCTCCAACGCCCGCCACTACGAACTCGAGGCGGTCACCGACGACGGACGCCGCCTCGAACTCGTCCAGATCGGCGCGGACCAGGGTCTTCTCGCCAATCCGGTCGTCCACCGGACGCTCCCCCTCGCCCCCGCCGAACGCTACGACGTGGTCGTCGACTTCTCCGGCGTCAGGGTCGGGAGCCGCGTCCGCCTGGTCAACCGCCTCGGCTCCGGACGCACCCGCGCCGTCATGGCCTTCCGCGTGGCCCGCCGGGCCAGGGACGACAGCCGCGTCCCGCGCGTCCTGGCCCGCGACATCCCGGCCTGGCGCCGCTCGGACGCCGTCCGGGTGCGCGACTTCTCCTTCCGCGCCGGACGTATGAACGGCGGCCACGGCTGGCTCATCGACGGCAGGCCGTTCGACCCGGCCCGCACCGACGTGACCGTCCGCATGGGCGACGTCGAGGTCTGGCGCATGGTCGCGGACGTCCACCACCCCGTCCACCTGCACCTGGTCGGCTTCAAGGTCCTCTCCCGGGCCGGCCGCCGCCCCCACCCCCACGACGCGGGCCTGAAGGACACCATCTCCCTGCGCCCGGGGGAAGCAGCCGAGATCATCACCCGCTTCGACGGCTACCGGGGCCGCTACCTCTTCCACTGCCACAACGCGGAACACGAGGACATGGGAATGATGGCCAACCTGGAAGTGACCTGACGAGGCGCGAAGCGCGAGCCGGCCAAGCGAGGCCCGAAGGGCGAGCCAGGCAAGGCGCGAAGCGCCGAGCCGGCCAAACGAGGCGCGAAGCGCGAGCCCCCAAGAAGCGCAAGGCCCGAAGGGCGAGCCCCCGCACAAAGAGGAAGGAACGCGACGACCCCGGCCACAAGGGGGGCGTGGGGGGGGAAGCCCCCCACAGCCGGGGGTTCCGGGGGTCGCCCCCCGGGAAAAACGACGTAGGACCAGCGGCTCGCGCTTTCCGCGAGCACACTGGTCCTAGGTACTACGTGGGCGAGGAGGGATTTGAACCCTCACATCCTTTCGGACACACGGACCTGAACCGTGCGCGTCTGCCGTTCCGCCACCCGCCCCGGGTGTTGCCCCCGTTTCCGGGTGCAGAAAGAGATTAGCACGGTTCAGGGGGTGGTTCGGCAACCGGATACTTCTAGCGAACCTTGACACCGATACGATCGTCTACCAGTGGGGAAGGGAGGTGCCCGTGGGCGTCATTCAGCGCTTCGAGCGACGGCTCGAGGGCATGGTCGAAGGTGCCTTCGCCCGGGCGTTCAAGTCCGAGCTCCAGCCGGTCGAGGTGGCCAGTGCCGTGCAGCGCGAGATGGACGACCGGGCCGCGATCGTCGCGGCGGGACGCACTCTGGTGCCGAACGACTTCGTCGTCGAGATCTCGCAGCAGGACGGCCAGCGGCTCCAGGTCTACGCCGACAGTCTGAGCCAGGAGCTGGCGAACCTCGCCCGGGAGTACGCGAAGGAGCAGGGGTACTCCTTCGTGGGGCCGGTGCGGGTCCGCTTCGAGAACGCCGACGACCTGGCCACGGGCATGTTCCGGATCCGTTCCGGGGTCATCCGCGGCTCGACGGTGGAGGGCGGGGAGATCCGCCGGCCGCCGTCGGACTACCCCCGCGCGCCGGGCGGCGCGTTCGGCGGCAACCCCCGCCTGCTGGTCACCACGACGATGGACAACGGCCCGGCGCACCAGAGCACCTACGAGATCAACACGCCGGTGACCCTGCTCGGCCGGGGCACCGACTGCGACCTTCGTTTGGTGGATCCGGGGGTTTCGCGGCACCATGCCGAGATCCGTGTAGAAGGTCCCGAGATCGTGCTCGTCGATCTAGGGTCGACCAACGGTTCCTTCGTCAACGGGCAGCCGATCCGGAGGGTCACCCTCGTGGACGGCTCCCGTGTGACGATGGGGCGCACCACACTCGTGTTCCGCCGCGATAGGGAGTAACCCCGACTCCGATGTCCGACTTCACCCTCACGCTGATCAAGCTGGCGTTCCTCGCGGTGCTCTGGCTGTTCGTCATCGCCGCCGTCGGAGTCATCCGCGCCGACCTGTTCGGGTCGAAGGCGGCGACGAAGGCCGCCGGGCGCGCGGCGGACCGGGCCGCGCGGGCCGCCCAGGCGCGCCCGCCGAAGGCC
>NZ_QURH01000317.1 GCF_003428695.1 Actinomadura logoneensis | reverse complement strand
CCCCCGCACGGGGGCGCGGCCCGGCGGTCCGCTCCAGTTTTCGGAGGAATGATTCGTGGCAACCCTGAAGGTCGGGCTGGTCTCACCGGAGCGTGAGGTCTGGTCCGGCGAGGCCAAGATGGTGGTCGCGCAGACCATCGAGGGCCAGCTCGGCATCATGCCGGGCCACGCCCCGGTGCTGGGCGTCCTGCTGGACGGCAGCGTGGTGAAGATCGAGCCGGCCGACGGCGGCGAGTGGGTCAGCGCCATGGTCGGCAGCGGGTTCTTCTCGATCGCCGACAACGAGGTGTCGGTCCTCGCGGAGCAGGCCGAGCTCGGCTCCGAGGTGGACGTCGCCGACGCCCGCCGGGCGCTGGACGAGGTGCTGTCGGCCGGGGGCGAGGGCGGTACGGCCGAGCGCCGGGCCCGGGCCCGGCTGCGCGCGGCGGGCGCGGAAGCCTAGCCGACGGCGTTGGGCGGACACCTGGCTCTCGACGCGGGCACGGTGCTCGCCGCCGTCGTCGTGCTGGTCGCGCTGGTGTTCGGCGTGCTGACGCTGCGGCGCTGGCTGTTCGTGCGGGCGGGCGGCACCGTCGAGTGCTCGCTGCGCGTGCTGCGCTCGGACGGCGACGCCGGCTCCGACGGTGCGGCGCGCTCGGGCGGCGCGGCGCGCTCCGGCCGCTCGGCGGGCAGGGACGGTTCGGCGGGCGCGGACGGTCCGTGGCGGCTCGGGTTCGGGCGGTACAAGGGCGACGTGCTCCAGTGGCACCGCGTGTTCGGTTTCAGGCGCAGGCCCCGGCAGGTGATTCACCGCCGGGGCCTTGTCGTCGCCGGACGCCGCGTCCCGCAGGGCGAGGAGGCGGCCGGGCTGCTGCCGGACGTGACGATCATCGAGGTGCGCGACGGCGGCCGGCGGCTGGAGCTGGCGATGGGCGCCGCGGCGCTGACCGGGTTCCTGGCGTGGCTGGAGGCCGCGCCGCCCGGGTCGCCGGTGGATCCGCCGGTGCGGGATTCCTGACCCCGCGGGGGAGAAGTTTTCGAGGGAGATTTCACCTCGGTCAAATTATTGTTGCCACACTTGTCGCAGTTGACCGGTTATGACCATGATCTTGGCACCCCTGTCCGTTCCCCCACGGGAGTCCAAGTGCGCAAGTTCGCCATCGGCGCCGCCGCGGCCCTCGCCGTGACCGGCCTGGCGGTTCCGTCCGCCAACGCCGCCCCGGCCTCGCCCGACCTCGCGAAGCTGGTGACCGTCAAGGACATCAAGCGGCACCTGCAGAACCTGCAGACGATCGCCGACTACAACGGCGGCAACCGGGCCGCGGGCCAGGCCGGCTTCACCGTCTCGACCAAGTACGTGGTCAGCGAGCTGAAGAAGGCCGGGTACAAGCCGACCGTCCAGAGCTTCGACTTCGACTACTTCCAGGAGAAGTCCCCGGCCGTGTTCGGCCAGACCGCGCCGAACAAGGTCGACTACAAGGTCGGTTCCGACTTCTCGACCTACCAGTACTCCGGCAGCGGCGACGTGACGGCCCCCGCCGCCGCGGTGGACACCCCCGCCCCGAACACCGACGGCGACTCCGGCTGCCAGACCGGGGACTTCGCGTCCTTCCCGAAGGGCTCGATCGCGCTGATCCAGCGCGGCGGCTGCGACTTCGCGGTGAAGGCCGCCAACGCCAAGGCCGCGGGCGCGGTCGCGGTCGTCATCTACCAGAAGCCGACCGTCGCCGACGGCCCGGTCGGCGGCACCCTCGGCGGCCCGTCCACCCTCCCGGTGATCGGCCCGACCTACAAGGTCGGCGCCGAGCTGGTGAGGCTCGCCAACGCGGGCGGGCTCACGCTGCACGTCAAGACCGACACGCTGAACGAGAAGCGCACCGCCAAGAACGTGATCGCGGAGACGAAGTACGGCAGCGCCGACAACGTCGTCGTGGTCGGCGCGCACCTGGACAGCGTCGAGGCCGGACCCGGGATCAACGACAACGGCTCGGGCACCTCGACCATCCTGGCGATCGCCCAGAAGGTCTCCAAGCTCGGCAAGAAGGGGATCCGCAACAAGGTCCGCTTCGCCTGGTGGGGTGCCGAGGAGGAGGGCCTGCTCGGCTCCGAGCACTACGTGACCTCGCTGTCGGCGGCGCAGAAGACGAAGATCGCGCTCAACCTGAACTTCGACATGACCGCGTCCCCGAACGGCGTGCGCGGGGTCTACAACGGCTCCGACCCGACGGCCCCGCACGGCTCGGCGGCGATCCAGAAGACCATCAACGACTACTACGCGAAGCGCAAGCTGCCGACCGTCCCGAGCGACTTCAACGGCCGCTCCGACTACGGGCCGTTCCTGGAGGCGGGCATCCCGGCCGGCGGCATCGACACCGGCGCCGAGGGCATCAAGACGGCCGAGGAGGCCAAGCTGTTCGGCGGCAAGGCGGGCCAGCCGTACGACGCGTGCTACCACGCCAAGTGCGACCGCATCACCAACATCAACTGGTCGCTGCTCGACACCAACGCCGACGGTGTGGCGTTCGCCGTCCAGACCTTCGCCAAGAGCACGCTGCCGGTGAACGGCGAGGCGCTCCGCACGGGCCGCGCGTACGCCAAGCCGGCCCCGACCGCGCCGCTGTACCGCGGCGGTCACCTCGTCCGCTGAGTCCCGGCTGTACTCACCTAGCGGTCTGACGCGCCCTCCCGGGGTGCGCTGAGGCCGCCGCCCGATCGGGCCGACCCGGTGCGGAGCTTCGTGCTCCGTGCCGGGTCTTCACGTTGAACGGGGCGAGCGGGTCAGGCGGTGGCGATGGTGAGGTCGCCGGTGTCGGACTTCGCCTGGATGGTGTGGGGCGCGCCCGCGGTCGTGGGGACGCTGATCCGCTTCCGGCCGGTGTTGGTGTCGGCGGTGACGTCGTACTTCTGGGACGCCGGGACGGTGATCCGGACCTGGCCGGTGTTGACATCGGCCGACACCGCCGCCGGGGCCGCGGCCAGGGTGAGGCGGACGTCGCCGGTGTCGGTGCGGGTGCTGATCCGCGCGGACGCGCCGGGGCGCAGTGCCGTCCCGCGGATGTCGCCCGTGTTGGTGCGGGCCGTGACGGCGCCGTTGAGGCCGTCCAGCGTGATGTTGCCGGTGTCCGTGCGGAGGGTGGCGGCGACGGCGCGGGGGGCCGTGATGCGGTACTTCACCTCGCACGTGTGCACGCGGAAGGAGATGTTGTTCGGGCAGTTGTAGGAAGCCTGGAACGTGCCGCCGGCGACCTCGTGCCGCGTGGTCGGACGGCCGTTCTTGGTGAATCGGAGCCGCTCGGTGACCTTGACCGCGCTCACGTCGGCGCCGACGACCTCGATGTCGCCGGTGTGGCCGGTGACCTGGAGGGAGCCGACCTTCTCGGTCAGCGTGTAGGAGCGCTGCTCGGTCTCCGGCTCGGCCATGCCGACGCTCATCCCGCACGCCGACAGCGGAAGGACGGCCAGCAGCGCGGCGGTCGCGGTGAGGGACTTCACGGGCAGGCTCATGTGCGGCGTCTTCCGATCTTGAGGGGCGGACGACCTCAAGTCTCCCGCGCGCCGCCGGGCCGCGCGAGGTGGCGGGCTCCACACTGGGGGGTGGAGTAAACCCCACCTCCAGTACGGCCCACCTCCCGCGCTCTGTTCCGGGTCAGCGTTCGCCGCCCGGCTTCCACAGGACGTCGCCGTGCTCGGCGTTCGCGACGCGGCCCAGGATGAACAGCAGGTCCGACAGGCGGTTGAGGTACTGGGCGGTGAGCGGGTTGACGCCGTTGTCCGCCGCGTCCTCGACCGGACGGCCCGACTCGTCCAGGGGGGCCGAGCCGTGCTCGGCGATCGCGGCCCACGCGGTGCGCTCGGCGCGGCGCGTGACGGTGCGGGCGACGTGCAGCAGGGCCGCGCCGGGCGTGCCGCCGGGGAGGATGAAGCTGCGCAGCGGCTCCAGGTCGGCGTTGAACTCGTCGCAGAGGGCCTCCAGCGCGTCGACGTAGGAGACGGTCACGCGCAGCGGCGGGTACTCGGGGTCGGGGACGACGGGCGCGCAGAGGTCGGCGCCGACGTCGAACAGGTCGTTCTGGACGCGGGTGAGGGCGGCGGCGACGTCCTCGCGCAGGCCGCCCATGGTGAGGGCGACGCCGATCGCGGCGTTCGCCTCGTCCACGTCGGCGTAGGCGGCGAGCCGCGGGTCGGTCTTGCTGGTGCGGGACATGTCGCCCAGCGCGGTGGTGCCGTCGTCGCCCGTCCGGGTGTAGATGCGCGACAGCACGACGGGGGTCTCCCTGTTCTTCGCCATGCGCCGAGCCTATCCAGCGGGGTGTCCGGTCTGGTTCTGTAGGTACTCGCTTACCTTGCCTGCTCGGAACCGTTGCGCGGAGGCGGCCTTGACGTACGACCACATCATCGTTGGCGCCGGCAGCGCGGGCTGCGTGCTCGCGCACCGGCTGACCGAGGACCCGGGGACCCGAGTGCTGCTGCTGGAGGCGGGACCGCCGGACGACGCCCTGGAGATCCACATCCCGGCGGCGGTGGCCGCGCTGATCAAGGGGCCGTTCGACTGGGACTACTCGACCGTCCCGCAGGAGCACGCGGCCGGGCGCAGCGTGTACTGGCCGCGCGGCCGGACGCTCGGCGGCTCGTCGTCCACCAACGCGATGATCTACATCCGGGGGCACCGGTACGACTACGACACCTGGCGCGACTCCCACGGCTGCGCGGGCTGGGGCTACGCCGACCTGCTGCCCTACTTCCGGCGCGCCGAGGACCAGGCGCGCGGCGAGTCGGAGTACCACGGCGTCGGCGGCCCGCTGCACGTCGAGGACCGCCGGTACACGCATCCGCTGTCGCGCGCGTGGGTGAGGTCGGCGCGGGCGGCGGGGCTGCCGGAGAACCGGGACTTCAACGGCGCGGACCCGGACGGCGTCGGCTCCTACCAGGTCACGCACAAGCGGGGCCGCCGCTGGTCGACGGCGACGGGGTACCTGCGTCCCGTCCGGGAGCGGCCGAACCTGACCGTCGTGACGGACGCGCTGGTCACGCGGGTCGTCATCGAGGACGGACGGGCCGTCGGCGTGACCTACGAGGCGCGCGGCGAGACCGTCACGGCGCGCGCGGAGGGCGAGGTCGTGCTGTCGGGCGGCGCGGTGAACAGCCCGCAGCTGCTCATGCTGTCCGGGATCGGACCGGCCGACCACCTGCGCGAGCACGGCATCGACGTGGTGGTGGACGCTCCGGTCGGGCAGGGGCTGCAGGACCACCCGTTCGTGAACGTCATGTTCGCCGTCCCGCGCGTCAAGAGCCTGTTCGAGCTGCCGAGCCCGCGGACGTTCGCGCAGTGGCGGGCGTTCGGCCGCGGTCCGTACGCGTCCAACGTGGCCGAGGTCGGCGGGTTCACCCGGACGGTGGACGGCCTGCCCGCGCCCGACCTGCAGTACCACGTGCTGCCCACGCCGTTCGTGAACCAGGGGCTGACCGAGTCGTCGCAGCGGCTGCTGTCGGTGTTCGCGACGGCCGTCGCGGTCGAGAGCCGCGGGGCGCTGACGCTGCGGTCGGCCTCGCCGTACGCCAAGCCGCTGATCGACCCCGCCTACCTGTCGGCGAAGGCGGACCTGGACATCCTGGTCGCGGGCGTCCGGCAGGCCCGCGAGATCGCCGCGACCGGGCCGCTGGCGTCGCTGGTGGCGGGCGAGTACGCGCCCGGCGAGCAGGCCGCCTCGGACGAGGACGTCGAGGCGTTCGTGCGGCGGGAGGTCGCGACGCTGTTCCACCCGACGAGCACGTGCGCGATGGGCGGGGACGAGTCGTCGGTGTGCGACCCGGAGCTGCGGGTGCGCGGGGTGGCGGGGCTCCGGGTGGTGGACGCGTCGGTCATGCCGTCCGTCCCGCGCGGGAACACCAACGCCCCGACGATCGCGATCGCGGAGCGGGCCGCGGACCTGATCCGTGGACGTGAGCCGCTCGCCGCCGCGTCCGTGTGAAAAGGGAGAGGCCCTCGCCACCGGACGGTGGTGAGGGCCTCTTGTCGTCGGGACAGGCGTCCTGTTCGGGGGACGCCGGCCGTGGGGCCGCGGGGGTCACCGCTGACGCGCCTTCTCCTTGGCCTTCGCGGCGCGCTTGTTGGCCTTGGCCTCCGAGCGCCACGTCGCTACGCGCTGGTTGGCGATGCCCTGGGTGAACGAGTGGTGCAACATCTTCTGTCTCCTCTTCTTTGTCGGCAGGTCCCTGCCGACATCTATAGATTCGCCCTAAGACCCCGGGGTCCACATGGGGATGACGCCTTATTCGGCCGGCCTAGGAGGGGCTTAGTGCGCGCCGCGCCTCATCCGACGGGTCCTAGGCCCGCCTAGGGCCGCCGTCACAGCTGTCCTACCTGGGCGGGCGCGGCCGTGAGCACACCCGGCGGCACCCCCTCCAAGCAGCCCGCCGTCACATGGCATCAGGGTTTCGCCACCGGGCGGACGGTCAGGAGACCTGAGCCTCCGTCGCGCGCTCGGCCCGCGGATTCGCGGATGGCGGCGCGGGCCGTCCGGGAAGCAGGACGGTGATCGCGGCGGCGGCGAGCAACCCGCCCGCGAGCAGCCAGACGCCGTGGTGGACGCCCGGGACCGCGCCGTCCGACCGCTGCATGATGACCGCGACCGCGGCGATCCCGAGCGACCCGCCGAGCTGGTTCAGCATGTACAGCGCCGAACTGCCCTGCGCCACGAGTTCGGGCGGCAGCGTCCGGTAGAGCGCGCCCATCGTCGGCGCGGCCATGAGGCCCATGCCGATCCCGGCGGCGAACGCCGCGAGCCCGCTCCACACCTCCGGCGTCCGCGCGCCGAGCCACGCCATGGGGACGATGGCCGCGACGGCGAGCAGCGCTCCGCAGCGGGCCAGCGCACGCGACCCCACGCGGTCGGAGAGCCGTCCGGCGAACGGCATGGCCAGCGAGGCGCCGAGTCCGACCGGTGCGATCAGCAGGCCCGCGACGCGCGCGCCGTGCCCGTGGGCCTGCTGGTAGTAGAGCGGCAGCAGGAACAGCATTCCGAAGGTCACCAGGCCCGACAGCGACATGATGGCGACGCTGGCGCTGAACGCCGAGCGGGTGAAGAGCCGCAGGTCGAGCAGGGGAGGAGTGCGCCGGACGGTCAGCGCGCGCACGCCGTAGCCCGCGAGCAGCACGGCGCCGGCCGCGAACGGGACCCAGGCGTCGGCGCGGTCCGGTCCGGCGACGCGCGACAGTCCGAGCAGGACGGCCGCGAACCCCGGGCCGAGCAGGACGAGACCGGGCAGGTCGAGGCGCCGGGCGTCGGCGTCCGGTTCGTCGCGCGGGACCACGCGCAGCGCGAGGAGGAACGCCACTGCGCCGATCGGCAGGTTGATCAGGAACATCCAGCGCCAGCCGAGGCCGTCCAGGACCAGGCCGCCGACGGCGGGCCCGATCACCGGCCCGAGCGACAGCACCACGCCCATGATCCCCATGACCCGTCCGGCCCGCGCGGGCCCCGCGCCGCGCGCCAGGATCACCATGACCAGCGGGTCCAGGATGCCCGCGCCCACCCCCTGCACGATCCGGAACGCCACGAGCTGCGCCAGGTTCCCGGCGGCCGAGCAGGCCAGTGACCCCGCGACGAACAGCACGAGGCCGACGAGCCAGGGGCGCCGGGAGCCGAACCGGCCGGCGGCCCAGGCGGTCACCGGGACCGTGACCGTGAGCGCCAGCAGGTAGCCGGTCGAGACCCAGCCCACGGCGCTGAGCGTGCTGCCGAACTCGCGGGCGAGGCGGTCCGCGGCGACCGACACCATCGTGGCGTCCAGGATGCCCATGATTCCGCCCAGCAGCACCACGGCGATCAGCCGACGCAAGGCCGGATCGAACGCATCTGTATTCATCAGACTCCCTAACTAGACTGGCGCGACCAACATAGAAGCCTGATGAGTCTTGGGCAAGATGGTTCGAGTAAATGGACTCAGGAGTCCAAGTCGGGGGGTCGGCCGGTACACTGCGCGGCATGGCGGGGACCACGGCGGCGCGAGGCCGCATCGACAAGCGGCAGGCGATCCTCGACGCCGCGTTCGCGGTGATCGGCCGCGAGGGGTACGCGCAGGCGGGCGTGGACGTCATCGCCGCCGAGGCCGGCGTCGCCAAGGCCACCGTCTACAACCACTTCGGCGACAAGGAGGCGCTGCTCCGGGCGTCCTTCGCGGCCCAGGCCGAACGCGTGCTGGCCGCGAACCTGGCCGCGCTCGAAGTCCTCGCCGACACCGGCGGCGACCTGCGGGGCCTGCTGGAGGACGTCGGCCGCCGGCTGCTCGACTGCTACTGCGACGAGCGGTCCTGGGCCGTCCGGCGGATCCTGCTGGCCGAGGGGAACCGGTTCCCCGACCTGCTGGACGTCACGCACAGCGGCGTCGCCGACCGTGTCCTGCGGACCCTCGCCGACCGCTTCGCGCGCCTCGCCCTCGCCGGACGGCTGAACCTGACCGACCCCGAACTGGCCGCCGAGCAGTTCACGGCGCTGCTGATCGGCCCCATGGAGAAGCGCACCCGGCTCGGCACCCGTCCCCTCCCGGAGAGGGAGCTGCGGGACTCCGCCCGCCAGGCGGTGGACACGTTCCTCAGGGCTTTCGGGCCCGCCGAGGCTCCAGGCCGTCCCTGAGGAGGCGGAGCAGGCGGCGCGCGTCGTCGGCGTTCCCCGCCGTCATCGCACCTCCGCTGACCAGCGCCAACAGGTCAGCGGTCGCGATGTCGTCCTTGAGCGTCCCGGCCGTCCTGGCCCGGACGGCTAGGGTCTCGGCCGCCTCGTTCAGCGCGGTGTGCCACTCGTGGAAGAGCCGCGACCGGCGTCCGTCCGGGGTCTCGGTGATCGCCATCGCGAGGTCGCGCTTGGCCGCGACATGCGCGACGAACTCGTCCAGCCAGGTATAGAGCGCCTCACCGGACGACGCCGACGCCAGCTCCCGGCCGAGGCGGAGAAGTCGCTCGACCTCGTCGGCGTACACGGCGATGAGCAGGTCCTCGCGCGTGGGGAAGTGGCGGTACAGCGTCGCGTTCCCGACCCCGGCCCGCTTGGCGACCTCGTCGAGCGGCACGTCCGGCCCGCGCTCGGCGAACAGCGCCTTGGCCGAGGTCAGGAGCAGCGCGGCATTGCGCGCCGCGTCGGCCCGCGGACGGCGAGGAGGCATCGGCTGACCCCTTGTGGATCGAGGACGTCCTCCGTAGCGTAGCCGATTAAGTGGGGAACTCCCCGTTTAAGGAGCCGCAGCATGACACCGGACGACCGCATCGCCATCACCGACCTGATCTCCCTGCACGGCCACCTCTGCGACGACGGCGAACTCGACCGCCTGCACGAGGTCTTCGCGGACGACGTGGTCTACGACGTCTCCGCCCTGGGGGCCGCGCCACTCCACGGGCTCGCCGCGCTCAAGGAGGCGGCGGAAGCCCTCGGCGACGCCAACCCGGTGGGCCACCACGTCACCAACGTCATCCTCACCGAGGTGGCGGAAGGCGAAGTCCACGCTCGGTCCAAGGCCATCGGAATCCGGGCGGACGGCACCGCTGGCAGTGCCGTCTACCAGGACGTCGTCAAGCGAGGCTCCCAAGGCTGGCGCATCGTCCATCGCGCCATCCAGCCCCGCAGAAAACCGCTCGGCGCCCGCTGATCAGCGCTTGTAGCGCTTGCCGTGCAGCATGGTGACGAGCTGGAGGATCTGCGCCATCTGCTTCTCGGTGCGGTCGAAGGACGTCAGGTTCGCCGGGAGGGCGAAGCGCTGCCGGGTGATGGCCTTCGGACGGGCGAACTCGCGCAGGCCGTCCGCGCCGTGGATGCGTCCGAAGCCCGACTCGCCGACACCGCCGAACGGCAGGGCGGCGACCATCGCGAACGCGGCGAAGGAGTTGATGGACGTCATGCCCGAGCGCATCCGGCGGGCGGCGTCCATGGCGCGGGTCTTGTTCCCGGAGAAGATCGTGCCCGCCAGGCCGTAGCTGGTGGCGTTGGCCTTCTCGACGGCCTCGTCCAGGTCGCGGACGCGGTGCACGGTGATGGTCGGGCCGAACGTCTCCTCGCACACCGCGGACGAGTCGTCCGGGACGTCGGTCAGCACGACCGGCTCGACGTACGGCTTCCGGACGGACTCGGGCCCGCCGACGACGGCCTTGCCGCCCTTCTCCAAGGCGTCCTTGATGTGCCGTTCGATGATGTCGAGCTGGGCCGGCATGGTGATCGGGCCGTAGGCGGCCTCGCGGTCGAAACCCGGCCGCAGCTTCGCGGCGCGCTCGGTCAGCTTGGCGAGGAACGCGTCGTAGGCGGAGTCCACGACGTAGACGCGCTCGACGCCGATGCAGGTCTGGCCCGCGTTCGCCATCGCGCCCCACAGCGCCGAGTCGGCGGCGGCGTCGAGGTCGGCGTCCGCGTCGACGATGCAGGCGTCCTTGCCGCCGCACTCGGCGACGATCGGCGTCAGGTTCTCCGCGCACGCGGCCATGACCCGCTTGGCCGTCCGGGCCGAGCCGGTGAACGCGATCTTGTCGACGCCGGGGGAGGACGCGAGCGCCGCGCCGGTCTCCCCGAACCCGGTGACGAGCTGGAACACCGGACGCTCCGGGACCACCGTGGTGATCAGCTCGGCCAGCAGGGCGCCGACGCCGGGGGTGAACTCCGACGGCTTGAACACCACGGCGTTGCCGGCGGCGAGCGCGTAGGCGATCGAGCCCATCGGGGTGAAGATGGGATAGTTCCACGGGCCGATCACGCCCACGACGCCGAGCGGCTGGTACTCCAGGACGCACTTCTGGTTGAGCGACATCGCGCCCGGGAACACCGTGCGCGGGCCGAGCACCTTGGCGGCGTGCCGGGCCGCCCAGTCCAGGTGCGAGATCGCCATGACGGTCTCGAGCTGGGCGTCCTGCAGGGTCTTGCCGGTCTCCTGGTGGATGAGCTCGGCCATCCGGTTCAGGTTGCGGGTGAGCGCGCCCTTGACGTTCAGCAGCCGGACGCGCCGCTCCTTCCAGCCCAGCTCGCCCCACCAGGCCGCCGCGTCGCGGGCCCTCCCGACCGCCTCGGCGACGGCCGCCGCGTCGTGCACGGGATGCTCGGCGACCACCTCGCCGGTGGCCGGGTTCAGCGAGGGGAACGTGGTGCTCTCCGTGGCGACGGACATGGGTGCCTCCGGGCTGCTCAACCGGGTAAGTGGCCACTTGCTCCTGGCGGCCAGTAAATCACCTTACGTCGGAGTCCGGGATCCAGCTCCCGTGGAAGCCCGCCGGGACGCGCCGGGGCAGCTCCACCCGCGCCCGTTCGGACAGGTCCGCCGCGTCCAGGACCAGCAGCCGCGAGCCCGCCCGGTCGGACGCGATGGTCAGCAGCCACCCCTCGTCCTCGGACCGGGCGTCCTCGGCCGGGACGAACACCGCCTCGCCGACGTGCCCGCCGAAGCCGCGCTCGGCCGCCGTCCCGGTGCGCAGGTCGTACTTGACCAGCGACGATCCCGCCGCGACCGTGTACAGGTACCGGTGGGGGAGGCCCGTGCGGCCGTCGTCGAGCGTGGGGAACTCGACGTCGCGGTCGTCCAGCACCTCCTCCGACGCGCGCCCGGTCGCGAGGTCGAGCGTCCAGCGGTGCAGGCGGGACGTGCCCGAGGCCGCCGCGACGGAGGCCGCACCGGCCCCCGCCGCTGCGGCCCGCGGTGCGGCTGGTCCCGCCGTCCCGGCCTCCGTGCGGGACGACGCGCCGCCGATGCCGCCCCACAGCGCGGCGATGTCGGCGTCGCGGTAGCGCGCGCCCGTGAGAACGACGCCCCCGCGCCCGTTCTCGTAGGCGTTGCCGACATGGAACACGTAGCAGGGATCGACATCGAACCAGCGCACCGGGCCGTCGCCCACGCGGGGCATGACGCCGAGGCGCGCGCCGTAGGAGTCGTCCCAGCGGAACGGCATGGCCCCGCGTCCGGCGAGCTCCAGGTCGAACACCATCGGCAGGTCGAGCCAGACGACGTGGTTCTCGGTGATCGCGAAGTCGTGCATCATCGTCGGGCCGGGCACCGCGACCTCGCGGCTCTCCACCAGCTTCCCGTCCGCCGACAGCCGGTGGTAGGTCAGGTGGGGCGGGATGAAGCCGTACCCGAAGAACAGCAGGTCGCCGGTGCGCGGATCGCGCTTCGGGTGGGCCGTCATCGCCGTCGTGAGCAGCCCGCCGAAGTCGCAGGGGCCGACCGTGTCCAGATCGGGCGTCAGCTCGTACGGCAGCCCCGCCTCGACCAGCGCGTACACCGTTCCGTCGTGCGCGACCACGTGGGTGTTCGCCTGCACGGACGTGAGGTCGAGCGTGCCGTCCGCCCGGACGAACGGGGTGCCGTCGGTGAACCGGCGGGTCCGGACCCAGCGGTTGCGGTACCACTCGGCGCGTCCGTCCCGCAGCCGGACGCCGTGCACCATGCCGTGCCCGGTGAACCAGTGCGCGCTGGGCTCGCCCGGCTTCGGGTTCGGCCCGTTGCGCAGGTAACGGCCGTTCAGCTCGGGCGGCAGGGCGCCCGCGACGGGCAGGTCGTGGGCCGTGGTCTCGTCCGGGACGGGCGCGCGGTGGCCTTCGAGCCAGAGGTCCATTCGTTCTCTCCTGGAGCGTCTGGAAGGGGGTGGGCGGGAGCGCGGTGCGGGCGGGAGGCGAGGCGTCCTGCGGGTCAGGCGGCGGTCTGCTCCACGGCCTGCGCGGCGGCGTACCGCTTGCGCGCCATGGCCGGGTACCGGCCGGTGAACCAGGCCGGGACGGCGAAGCAGGCGACCTTGATGACGATGAGCAGCGCGGTCTGGTGCGGCGCGAAGTGCTGCACGATGCCGAGGCTGACGGCCGACACCGTGAACGCGGCGGCCCAGGCGGCGGTCAGGACGACGGCGATCCGGTGGAAGAGCGCGGTCGCGGCGACCTCCGCCGACACCTGCCGGCGGGCGATGCCCTCGGTGAACGGGACGCCGGCGGCGATCGTGCCCCACGCGGTCAGCGCGAGCCAGCCGATCGAGAGGGACGCGCCGTAGTTCACGACCGCGGCGTGCGGCGCGGCGAGGACCAGCGCGGTGAAGCCCGCCAGGAACACCGCCGTGGAGATCTCCAGGATCAGCTCGTCCCAGCGCCGGCCGCGGCGCAGGTCGGCGGCGAGCAGGACGACGGCCGCCGCGAGGCCGGCGCCCGCTCCCGCCTGGACGTCGTATCCGCTGACCACGGCCAGGATGATCCAGGGGAGGAACGTGAGCCCGTAGTACTTCGCCATCGTCGTGTTCGCCTTCCGGCCGCTCGGTCGTACATGTCTGTTGTGACATGTCGAACTTAGACCTTCTACTTCTGACATGTCAACACTGACGTGTATGATCCGGAACATGAGCCTTCGACACGCCGCACTGGGACTGCTGGTCGAGATGGACGGGGCCAGCGGCTATGACCTGCTCAAGATGTTCGAGATCACGATGGGCAACGTCTGGCAGGCGACCCAGAGCCAGCTCTACGGGGAGCTGAACAAGCTCACCGCGGAGGGGTTCATCGAGGTCGCGAGCGAGGGGCCGCGCGGGCGCAAAGAGTACCGCGTGACCGACGCCGGCCGCGCCGAGCTGCGGCGCTGGCTCCTGGAGGTCCCGCCGAAGATCGTCCGGCGGGACGACGTCCTGCTGCGCATGTTCTTCCTCGGCCAGGTGGAGCCGGAGGAGGCCGCGGCGTTCGTGCGGAAGCAGTCCGCCGGGGCGGAGCGGGCCCTCGCCGACCTGACCGCGCTGGAAGGCCGGATCGAATGGGGTGACGACAACCTGTCGTTCTACGGCCGCCTCGCGATGGAGTACGGCAGGCGCTTCCTGGCCATGCGCGCCGACTGGTACGAGTGGGTCGTCCAGGAGCTGGCCGAACGCGACGCTCCCAAGAGCTGAGGCGTCGCGGAAAAGACCGACGCCGGCCCCGACGACGGGACCGGCGGCTGGGAAGCGGTGGTTGAGCGGAGGCCGGGGACTCAGGCGAAGAGGTCGGCGTTGTCGGCGGCCCACTCGGCGAACGTGCGCGCCGGACGTCCGGTGATGCGCTCGACCTCGGGCGAGATCTCGGCCGGGCGTCCCACGCACGCGGCGAACATGTCCAGCAGGGAGTCGGCGATCACGGGCGTCACGTAGCCGCCGCCGAGCATCTGGGCGCGCGCGTCCTCGCGGGACAGCTCCTCGTAGCGGACGTCCCTGCCGATGACCTCGCCGATCCGGCGCGCCTGGTCGGTGAAGGTCAGCGACTCCGGGCCGGACAGCACCGGGCGCGTCCCGACCAGGTCGTCGCCGGTCAGCGCGCGGGCGCAGACGGCGGCGATGTCGCGCTCGTGGATCGGCGCCGTCTGCGCGTCCGCGTACGCGCCGCGCACCACGCCGTCCGCGCGGATCTGACCGGCCCAGGCGAGGGCGTTCGCGGCGAACGCGCCGGGCCGCGGGAACACCCACTCCAGCCCGGACGCCTCGATCTCGCGCTCCTTGTCCAGGTGCATCTGCCCGATGGGGTTGCCCGGACCGGCGTCCAGGGTGGACGACGAGGACAGCATGACGACGCGCCGCACGCCGTGCTCGCGGCAGCGGTCGAGCAGGTCGCCGAAGCCGCCGTGGAAGACGGCCGGGTTGACGAACACCGCGCCGACGCCGTCCAGCGGCATGTCGGCGGTGGCGGCGGCCTCGACGCCCGCCGGGAACCTCGCGGCGGCGGGGTCGCGGGTCAGGGCGCGCACCTTGTGGCCCGCGGTGGCGAGCTCGGCGACCAGGTGGCGGCCGACGTTGCCGGTGGCTCCGGTGATCAGGAACATGGACTGCGCTCACTTTCATCCGTCTGGTTGAACGGCTTCATCTTCATCTGGCCGGATGAACTTGTCAACCATCCGGATGGATGAACAATTCGGTACGATGGCGCCATGACGAAGGCGGAGGAGACCGCACACGCGGACGGGCGCGGGAGCGGACGGAAGGCCGGGGAACCGAAGGCCGGCGGCCGGACGCGTCGGCGCGCGCCGCAGGAAGGGGAGCGCAAGCTCGACGCAGAACGGTCCAAGCGGCTGCTGCTGGACGCGGCGCTGGAGGAGTTCTCCGCCAAGGGCTACGCGGGCGCGCGCGTGCAGGACATCGCCGACCGCGCCGGGGTGAACAAGCAGCTCATCAGCTACCACTACGGCGGCAAGGCGGGACTGTACGCCGCCATCGGCCGCTCGTGGGCCGAGCGCGAGGCCGAGTTCGCCACCCCGGACGTCCCGCTGCCGGACCTGATCGTCCGGTACCTGGAGCACTCGCTGGACGAGCCGCGCGCCACCCGCCTGAACGCGTGGATGGGCCTGACCGGCGACTACGTCGAGCTGCCGGGCGGTCGCGAGGACATGTCCGACCTGCGCCGCCGCCAGGGCGACGGGGAGCTCGCCGCCGACCTCGACCCCGAGATGGTCATGCTGGTCATGATGGCCGCCGTCGCCGTCCCGACGACGATGCCGAACATCGTCCGGTACGTGACCGGGATGGACGCCGCCTCACCGGAGTTCCGCGCCCGCTACGCCGACCAGCTCCGCCGCGTCGTCGCCCGCCTCGCGGACCCCGCCGCCGAGCCGGAGGCGTCCCGGCGGACCAGTGAGCCGACGGACGAGCGGACGGACGAGCGGGCCGGCGGCGGGACCGGCTAGAAGACCAGCGCCTTCCAGAACTGGAACACGGCGTGCCCGATCTGGATGATCGGCTCGTTCAGCCCGATCGCGTCGGTGATCCTCGTGACCAGGCCGAAGAACGCGCGGTTGATCGGCCCGACCCACAGCAGCGCGATGACCAGCAGGAACATGTAACCGCCGTACGCGCTCACCTGGTTCACCCAGCGCGGCGGCAGGTACGGCTCGACGATGCCGAAGCCGTCCAGTCCCGGGATCGGCAGCAGGTTCAGGATCGCGGCCGTGACCTGGAGGAAGGCCAGGAACGCCACGCCCGACCAGAAGATCCCGTGCGCGCCGTCGGAGAAGTTGCGGTACAGCACCGCCAGCATGATCGCGAGCAGCACGTTGCTCAGCGGCCCGGCCGCCGAGACCAGGCTGTGCCGCCACTTCCCCTGGATCCGGCCGCGGTCGATCCAGACCGCGCCGCCCGGCAGGCCGATCCCGCCGAGCAGGATGAACAGCACCGGGATCGCGAAGCTCAGCAGCGGGTCGGTGTACCTGGCCGGGTTCAGCGTCAGGTAGCCGCGCGTCGCGACGCTGTGGTCGCCCGCGCGGTAGGCCAGGTAGGCGTGCCCGAACTCGTGCAGGCACAGCGACAGCACCCAGCCCGCGATCACGAACCCGAACACCGCGAGCCGCCCCGCGGCGAACCGCGTCTGCAGCATGCCCATGGTGATCTCGCCGTACCGCCACGCGATCAGTCCGCACAGCACCGTGACCGCGCAGATCACCAGGAAAACCGGACTCGGACGCACCGCGCGCCGGTCCCGCATGTGGTGCACCGAGCCCATGCCTCGCCGTCCTCCCCCGGTCGCTCCCGACCGCTTCCGAAGGTACCGCCTCCAGCGCGCGCCCCGTCCGCCTCTCGTCCTCCGCCGCGGCCTCCCGGCACCCGGCCCAGGCCTCCCGGCACCCGCCGCGGCCTCCCCGTGCCCGCCCCGGCGTCGCGCCGAGCCTCCGGATCAGGACGCGGGGGCGGCGATCGCGGGCACCGCGTAGGTGCGCAGGAAGGCCCGGGTGGCCTCCTCGTCGCGCTCGCGGTCCATCACGATCAGCGACGTGATCAGCCGGAAGAGGAACTCGACCGTCCCCTCCACGTCGATCTCCGCGCGGACGAGCCGCAGCCGCTGCGCCGCCTCGAAGTGCGGCCGGACGTGGTCGGCGCACACCGCGAGCACCTGCTCGGCCGCGCCCGCGACCGCCGCCTGCATGTGCCCGGCGGACTCCGGGACGAGCAGCCGCGCGATGGTCGGCTCGGCCCGGACGAACGCGACCGCCGACAGCGTCCCCTCGACGATCGCGTCCGGCACCGAGCGCTCCCGCCGCAGCCGCTCGGCCAGGACGTCCAGGAACCGGCGCAGGCCGCGCAGCACGACCGCGAGGACCAGCTCGTCCCGCCCGCCGGTCACGGCCCGGTACACGGTGGCCCGGGACAGCCCGGCCGCCGCCGCGATGTCCTCGACCGTGGTCTTGGCGACGCCGAACCGCCGGAAGCACTCCTCGGCGGCGTCGATGATCCGCTCGCGCGAGCGCTCGGCGGCGGCCGGAACCCCAGGGGACATGCCCGAAGCGTACGGCCTGCCGGCCGCCCGGACGGGGCCGGTGGAGGGGACGGGGTCAGTCGAGGGTGTAGTCGAGGTCCCAGGCGTGCGAGCCGTCCGGGCGGGCGGTGATCCGGCCCTCGCCGCGGATGCCCGCGAGCTCCCCGGTCCCGGACGTCGGGACGATCAGCCAGCGCAGCCACTGCCCGTCCGCGTCGCTGCCCGCGCTGTGCTGGAGCACGAAGGAGCCCTCCCGGCCGTGCAGGATGCCCTCGACCGTCTCCACGCCGACGTACGCGGCGGGCCCGGCGGCGGTCTCCACGGTGATCAGGTCGGCGACGCTCGTCCCGACCAGGTCGCCGTGGAACGTCTTGCGCACCCGGACCTTGGTGAGTCTGCGGTCGCCCCGCTCGTCGTAGGGCTTCTCGTCGTCCCAGGCGTCGATGTCGAAGGTGCCGGCGGCGGTTGCGTTCATGCGCTCATGATGGCTCAGAACAGCGTGGGATGGCTCAGAACAGCGTGCCCTCGTGCTCGATGCCGCGCAGCGCGTCGTAGTCGAGCGTCACGCAGTCGATCCCGCGGTCGGTGGCGAGCACCCGCGCCTGCGGCTTGATCTCCTGCGCGGCGAACACCCCGCGCACGGGCGCGAGCAGCGGGTCCCGGTTGAGCAGCTCCAGGTACCGGGTGAGCTGCTCCACCCCGTCGATCTCGCCGCGCCGCTTGATCTCCACCGCGACCGTCGCGCCAGTGGCGTCCCGGCACAGGATGTCCACGGGCCCGATCGCGGTCGGGTACTCCCGCCGCACCAGCGAGTAGCCCTCGCCGAGCGTCCCGATGTGCTCGGCCAGCAGCTCCTGCAGGTGCGCCTCGACGCCGTCCTTGACCAGGCCCGGGTCCGGCCCCAGCTCGTGCCCGTGGTCGAGCAGCACCTCCTCGATCGTGAGGATGAGCCGCTCGCCGGACTTGCTGTGGGTGACCGTCCAGCGCGAGACGGCGCCGTTCTCCTCGAACGGCTCCTCCCGCAGCGAGCACGGCGGGTTCATCCAGTTCAACGGCTTGTAGGCGCGGTCGTCGGCGTGGATGGACACGCTTCCGTCGGCCTTCACCATGATCAGCCGGACGGCGGAGGGCAGATGGGCGGTGAGCTTGCCGGCGTAGTCGACGCTGCACCGGGCGATAACGAGACGCACGTCCGGTGAGCTTAGTGACCCCACCGACCACCCCGCGCCCGAACGCGATGCCCGAGCGCCCTTGGACGCGGTGGCCGAGCGTCCTGCGCCGCGGTGGCCGAGCGTCCTGCGCCGCGGTGCCCGAGCGTCCTGCGACGCGGCCTAAGGCGGTGGGGGAGGGGACTTAGGGCGTTGTGCCGATGTCCGGGGTGGGGGCTTAGGGCGAATCTCGAAGGTGCCGGGTCGAGCGGTCCGGTGCTGGGGAGGAGCTCGGAGATGTTCCACAACGATGTGATGTACGCGGTGATGCGGGAGCGCGCGCGGGAGATGCGGGAGGCCGCCCGGGAGGAGCGGGAGGCCGTGGAGGCGCGGCGGACGCGCGAGCGGCGGGACCGGGAGGCGCTGGTGACGGCCGCGCCGTGGCGTCCGCGGCACCGGCACACCGCGCACGCCCGGTGAGCC
>NZ_QURH01000025.1 GCF_003428695.1 Actinomadura logoneensis | reverse complement strand
GGCCCCGGGGATGCTGTCGTGGAGGGCGGCCCCGGCGGTGCCGTCGGGCGCGGGAAGTCGGTCGAGCGCGGTGGCGGCCATGCGCCGGGCCTCGTGCTGGCGGCCCGCGAGCGTCCACGCCATCCCCTCGCACGCGGCGGCGACGGCCAGCGGGCCGGGATCGGCGGTGAGCCGGACGACCTGCGCGTACAGCTCGTGCACCCAGGCCCGCTCACCGGCCAGGGCGGCGGCGGCCAGGGCCTTCACCCGGCGCCGGACGCGGTCGGCCCCGGCAGGGGACAGGTCGGCGGCCGAGTCCAGCGCCCGCGCCGCCGCCACCATGTCCGAGGCGCCCGCGGCGGTCTCCTCCAGTTGCCGGGCGATGTCCTCGTCGTAGCCGACGGCGCCGAGTCCAGCGCCCGCGCCGCCGCCACCATGTCCGAGGCGCCCGCGGCGGTCTCCTCCAGTTGCCGGGCGATGTCCTCGTCGTAGCCGACGGCCGCCGCCGCGAGGTGGCCGGCCCGGCGCGCCGGGTCGGTGATGACCGCGGCGAGACCCCGGTGGGCGCGGCGGCGCTCCTCGGCGGGGGCCTGCCGGTAGACGGTCGCGGCGACCAGCGGGTGGGTGAACACCACGCGCTGGTCGGCGAGGGCGACGAGCCCGGCGTTCTCGGCCGCCCGCCAGTCCGCCAGGTGCGGGGAGGTCCCGGCGGCGGCCATGACCGTGGGCAGGTCCGCGGCGGCCGGGCCGGCGGCGTCCAGGTCGGC
>NZ_QURH01000326.1 GCF_003428695.1 Actinomadura logoneensis | reverse complement strand
CCACCCCGGCGTTCGCCGCGCACGGCGCGGACGCGAACGGCGGCCAGAGCGGCGCGGCCGGCGCGGCCGGCGCCGAGGGCAGCGCCTTCGGCCTGGCCCTGACCGGCCCGGTCCCGCTCTCCCCCAAGCCCGCCGTCGCGTCCACGTCCGGGACGCGGCGTGCCGCGATGCTCGACGAGCAGCGCACCAAGTTCCTGCGGGCCGCCGGGCTGGACGTCGCGGCGGCCCCCGGACGGTCCCAGGCCAGGGTCGCCAAGCTGCGCGTCCCCGGGATGCAGCTCGCCGCCGACGCCGTCCGCGCCCACTGCTCCGGCGGGACGGGCGCGTCCAACCTGCTCGGGGCCAGGATCGGCGACAAGCAGCTGCCGGTCGCGCCCGCGCCGAACACCACCATCCCGGTGGACCTGCCGAAGGTCGGCAGGGTCGCGCTCGTCCTCAACAAGCAGGAGCGGACGCCGAACGGCACCCGCGTCACCGCGATGGAGCTGACCGCGCCGCTGGCCCACATGGGTCAGGAGGTCATGCGCGTCTCGTCGGTGACCTGCGCGTCCGGTGCGCGGCAGGGCGCGCCGGGCGGGAAGGCCCCGTCCGGCGCGAACGCTCCCGGGGGCGCGAACGCTCCGGGGGGCGCCAACGCGCCGTCCGGCGGGAACGCCGTTCCGGGCGCAAAGGCGCCGTCCGGCGGAAAGGCCGGCTCGTCGGGGAAGGCCCCGTCCGCCGCCGGAGTGGGTGAGGCGCCGCGTCCGAACCCGGTCCGCCACGAACTCGCCGTCACCGGCTGATTTCACGAGAAAAGGCCCCGTCTCCCTGACCGGGAGGCGGGGCCCTTCTCATTCATCGGCGAATGCGGCGACCGCGCGCCGCGCTCTTATCCGGTTCCGGACGGTCAACCGAATGACTTCTCGAAATGGACGACCGAGCCCTCCTTGTCGGCGCGTCCGCTGATCTCCAGGTCGTCGGTGAAGGCGTGCATCAGCGTCAGCCCGCGGCCGTGCTCGGCGTGCACGGGATCGTGCGTCCCGGCCCAGCTGTTCGGCGCGTCGCCACCGCCCCCGTCGATCACGTCCACGACGCAGCGCCCCTGGTCGAGCTGGGCGCGTATCTCGTAGGCGGTGCTGGACACGGCGTGCTGGATGACGTTCGCGCACGCCTCGCCGAGCGCGAGGGCGATGTCGGCCCGCACCTCCGAGTCGACTCCCAGCCCGCGGAGCGAGGCGTCCAGCGTCTGCCGTGCGATGGGCGCGCTTTCCGCGTCCCTCGACAAGGTCATTTCGATGACGACCTCCATGGCCCCGCCTCCGTTCCCTCGATGGGTGCAGAATTCCCGGCACGCACCACGGGAAACGCCCGGTACCGGCAATGTGACCGCGCCCGTACCCAATGTGAGCGCTGACCGCGCCATCCTGAACGGCCGTCTTCGCCGCTATCCGGACGCGTGCGCTCACGTGCAATAACGGCACTGAGTAACGGGGCCGCGACGTTTCGGTGACACCTTGCTCCTACTTCCGGAGGCGACAACGCCCCGCTACCCGCGGCCACCGGTCAGGCGCCGGGCTTGCGCGCCTCGATCAAGGTCCGCGTCGAATGCGCGACGAACGGGCCGTCCCGGCGGATCAGCCCGTCCAGCTCGCGGAGCCGCCCCCGGTACGCCTCGACGCTGAAGCCCGGCACCATCCAGATCACCTTGCGCAGGAAGTAGATCACCGCGCCGACGTCGAAGAACTCGATCCGCAGCCGCTCGGTCCGCAGGTCCACGACCTCCAGGCCGGCGGCCCGCGCCGCGGCGCCCTCCGCTTCGGGATCCCGCGCGCGCCGCGCCTCCGGCTGCGGCCCGAGGAAGTACTCGACCAGCTCGAACACGCTCGCCGGTCCGACGTGCTGGGCGAAGTACGTCCCGCCCGGTTCGAGCACCCGCGCGATCTCGTCCCACCACACCGTCGCCGGATGCCTGCACGTGACCAGCTCGAACGCCTCGTCCGCGAACGGCAGCGGCGGCTCGTCCGGCGTCGCGACGACCACGACCCCGCGCGGCCCGAGCAGGCGCGTCGCCGTGGCCGCGTTCGGGGGCCACGACTCGGTCGCCGCCATGGTCGGCGGCAGCGTCCGGGCCTCGGCGAGCACCTCACCGCCGCCGGTCTGGACGTCCAGCGCCGACCGGACGGCCGCCAGCCGCGACGCCATCGACCGCGCGTACCCCCAGGACGGCCGCTCCTCGGTGGCGCGTCCGTCCAGCCAGGAGAAGTCCCACCCGTCCACGGAGACCGCCGAGGCCTCGGCCATCAGCTCCTCGAAGTCCCGCACCGTCCGTCACCCCCTTCGCCGCGCCGTCCGCAACGGCGGCGGTCAGACGTCCTGTCGCCGGATCAGCGCCTGGGCCACGATGACCCGGTCGCCGTTGAACGTCACCGACGGCGACCCGTGCAGCTCGTATCCCAGGTCGAGCGCCTCACTGACCCGCCAGCAGAACGAGGCGTCGTCCGGCCCGGTCAGCACCCGGTACCGCGGCAGTTCCTGATCTTCACCCATGCCGCGATCCTACGAACGTCCGGTCCTCACGGCCGATCCTGGGGGAGCCCTCTCCTCAGCGGCTCGGTCTCCATGCCGACTTCCTGACGCGCGGCCTCCATGAACGCGTGCCGAAGTTCCCGCTTGCTGGACGTCCCCTCAGCGGCCCGTCCGCGGACCAACGCGTCGAGAGCCAGCGCGTACCTGCTCGAACCGGGTCTTCCGCGCCTCCACCCGCGTCGGGAGGTACTGCCCGATCAACGTCCCGGCGGATCCGAGGGACCACACCGGCCAGCGGCAGAACAGTCGTCGCAACGCTCCCCCCCTGGGACGCCCACGCCTTACCCCTGGTTCCTCGCCGAGATCAGCCTGCTCGTGTAGCCCGCGTCCACCAGCCGTCGATAGGCGGCGTCCACCTCGGCGGGAACCTCCTGGGAAACCGCGAATCCGCGCTCGGGATAGACCATGACCCGCTGGGTGTCACCCACGAGCATGTCGACCACACGCTTCACGTCACCGATGCTTTGGATGTAGTCGTCAAGACCAAGCGGCTTGGACGCGCACACGACATCCAGCTCCGGCCACAACTTCTTCGCCGTCGCGTAGATCCGTCGCTGTTGGTAGGGCCGCGAGATGAGGACGGCCGACCGAGCCTTGGCGCCGACGTCCGCGAGAAGCTTCCGGGTGAATTTGATGTTCTGCCCGGTGTTTCTGGCCTCGGGCTCAACAAGGATTACCTCGTCCGGCACACCGAGTTCGATGGCGTACTCGCGATAGTGAACGGCCTCCCCCCGTGGGAACCGCTCGACCGTCGTAGGCGCGTTGGCACCCGTGAACACGACAAGCGGAAACATGCCTCGGTGGTACAGCTCCGCCGTGTAGGTGGCCACGCCGAGGTCATGGCTCCCCAGTCCAACCCCGACATCACATGGCCTGACCGTGTGCCCCATGTCGTTATAGGCCCAGAGAGTTTCGACGTCCTTGCGAAGAACACTGGGCAAGGCCACGTCCATCACCGCCTCCTCGCCGCAAGGGTCGGTGAGGTCAACCGGCTTCCGAGGACGTTGCCGCGGAGGCCTCGGTGGCGGTGTCGCTGAGCCCCAGACGCAGGTGCTCCACGTGATAAAGCGCCTGGTCGAGCAGCGCGGCGACGTGGTTGTCGTACAGGGCGTACACCACGTGGCGGCCTTGCCGGGTGCCGACGACGAGCCCGAGGTTCCGCAGGAGCCGCAGTTGGTGGGAGCACGCGGACTGCTCCATGCCGACCTCCGCCGCCAGCTCGGTGGCCGGCAGCGGGCCCTCACGCAGCCGGGAGAGGATCAGCAGCCGGGACGGGGTGGCCAGCGCCTGCAGGGTGTTGGCCACGTGCGCCGCGCCGGCCGCGGTCAGCGGGGTGCGCGGCACGTCGTCGGCGGGTGGTGCGGCTCCGTGGCCCATGCCCGCATCGTACTCATTCCCGGCACGCATGAATCTATGTTCATGTGTTCCTGCTACGGTGGGCGGGCTCCACCGTCCCGCCTGACCGAAAGGCCGCCGATGACCTCCGCCCTTGCCCGTCCGGCCCCACCGGGCACCTCGGCCGCCCCGGAGCCCCGTCGCCGCACGAAGGTGTTCGCGCTGGCCGAGGCGCGCTGGGCGGCCTCCGCGCTGATCCTGTTCGTCATGGCGCTGCCGCTCTACCTGGCCGACGCTCCGGCGTGGACGTGGGGAACGCTGTTCGCCCTCACCTACGCCACCGGCGGGTGGGAGCCGGGCTGGGCCGGCCTCAAGGCACTCGCGGACAAGACCCTGGACGTGGACCTGCTCATGGTCGTCGCCGCACTCGGCGCCGCGGCGATCGGCCAGGTGCTGGACGGCGCGCTGCTGATCGTCATCTTCGCGACCTCGGGCGCCCTGGAAGCGGTCGCCACCGCCCGGACCGCCGACTCGGTACGGGGCCTGCTGGACCTGGCCCCTGCCACCGCGACCCGCCTGGCGGGCGACGGCACCGAGGAGACCGTGCCGGCCGACCGGCTGATCGTCGGGGACACCGTGGTGGTCAGGCCGGGTGAGCGGATCGGCGCCGACGGACGCGTGATCGACGGCGCGAGCGAGGTCGACCAGGCCACCATCACCGGCGAACCGCTGCCGGTGGTCAAGCGGACCGGAGACGAGGTGTTCGCCGGCACCCTCAACGGGACCGGCGCGCTGCGGGTCACGGTCGAGCGCGACCCGTCCGATTCGGTGATCTCGCGGATCGTGGCGATGGTCGAGGAGGCGTCGCGGACCAAGGCGCCGACCCAGCTGTTCATCGAGAAGGTCGAGCAGCGCTACTCGATCGGAATGGTCGCGGCGACGTTGGCGGTCTTCGCCGTGCCCCTGGCCTTCGGCGCCGACCTGACCGGCTCACTGCTGCGCGCGATGACCTTCATGATCGTCGCCTCACCGTGCGCGGTGGTCCTGGCGACGATGCCCCCGCTGCTGTCCGCGATCGCCAACGCCGGACGGCACGGGGTGCTGATCAAGTCCGCCGTCGTGATGGAACGCCTCGGGCAGATCGATCGGGTGGCCCTGGACAAGACCGGCACCCTGACCGAAGGCGCTCCCCAGGTGACCGACGTCCGTCCTCTCCCGGCCGCCGGGCTGTCCGAAGACGAAGTGCTGCGGCTCGCGGCGGCGGCCGAGCACCCGAGCGAACACCCGCTGGCCCGCGCCATCACCGACGCCGCCCGCGACCGTGGCCTGGCCTTCCCCAGCGTGGCCGACTTCGCGTCCACTCCCGGCACCGGCGTGTCCGCCACTGTGGACGGTCGCCTCGTCGAGGTCGGCAGTCCCGAACGACTGCCGACGAGCCCGTCCGACGGGTGTCCGGTCGCCGACCTGGTCGAACAGTCGGAGTCCCAGGGCCGCACGGCGGTCGTCGTCCGCGTCGACGGAACCACCGTGGGCGTGCTGGGCATCGCCGACCGGGTGCGCCCCGACGCCGCCGCCACCGTCTCGGCCTTGACGAGCCTGACCGGAACCACACCGATCCTGGTCACCGGAGACAACCCCCGCGCCGCTCACCGGCTCGCCGGCGAGGTCGGCATCACCGACGTGCGCGCGGACCTCCTTCCCCAGGACAAGGTGGCCGCGATCAAGGAGCTGGAGACCGCCGGACACCGGGTGCTGGTGGTCGGCGACGGCGTCAACGACGCCCCCGCCCTGGCCGCCGCGCACACCGGCATCGCCATGGGCCGCGCCGGATCCGACCTGGCCCTGGAGACCGCCGACGCCGTCATCGTCCGCGACGAACTGACCACCGTCCCCGCCGCCATCGCCCTCTCCCGCCGGGCCCGGCGACTGGTCACCCAGAACCTGGTCATCGCCGCCGCCTTCATCACCGTCCTGGTCGTCTGGGACCTGCTCGGCCACCTGCCCCTACCACTCGGCGTCGCCGGCCACGAAGGCTCAACCGTCCTCGTCGCCCTCAACGGCCTCCGCCTCCTCACCACCTCCGCCTGGCCCCACCCCGAGGCAAGCAGCACTCCGACCGACGATCAGCCGTGCCGGTAGTGCTCGGGATCGGCTGCCGCGATCCGTCCGGCCATCTCCACTTCGGCCTGCAACTCAGGCGGGTAATCCGAAGGGTCGAGCGAGAACTGATAGGAGAGATAGAGGCGATCCTCTGGGTCGTCGGAGGCAACGAACGCTCTCAGACAACCGATCCGGAAGCGGGGTCCGAGATCACGGCGTAGGGCCACGGCTTCCGCGTTGCTCTGCGCCGGAGTGGGCACCCTCGAATTGAGGGAGACCCGTATCGCGCCCTCGCTCCGCCGCTGGTTCTCCCGGTCGGCACGGAGCTCTTCCATCGACGCGTACTGCGCGGACGGCACTGCCCAGTACCAGGCCATCGCCGCTCCCCGCCGCTCGGTGCCGAGCCGGTTTCGAGGTAGTCGAGAATGCGCTCCATCACCTGCCGCGCGCCGACACCGCGCACGAGCGGTTCGATCAGCTGGCGGTTCCCGCTGGGACAGTGGTCATGGACGATGGCGTGCATGATCTCGTCCACGTGCTGTCGCACAGCGTCCAGCTCGTTCGCGCAGCCCTTACCGATCCGGAATCGCTTGGCCTCGCAGCGCTCATAGGCGTCCAAGCGGAGCTCACGGGACGTCTCGTCCGGCCAGCTTGCCCCCGGGCAGAACACCGCCGCCAAGCCATCGAGCAGCGGCTCGAACAACCCAAGACGCTCAGCGAGTTCCGACGACAACGACACCCCGTCCCGAGATCCAACACCAACCTATACGCCGCTCTCCTCCCCGGGACGACAGCGACAGCCAGGACGACTGGGCGCAGCAATTAGCGGTACTAGCGTGGACCGAGCCATCGGGGCCAGGATCAGCAAGGACGCTCCTGATACACCGAGCTGCACACCGGCCGATGCCCGCCGATGACCTCCCATTCAGACCTGCGTTCAATCTCGTCCAGAATCGCGGCGAGCGACGGCTCACCCTCCGCACCTGACCACCATTGGTTGTGCGCACCCAGGGCTTCAAGCGCAGGCGTCGGCTCGTATTCGATCTCGCAGCGCAGTTGGATGAGAGCCGGTTCGCCGCCCTCTTCGACGTCGAACTGACGGCAGAAGCTCAGAGTGAAGCGTCGTGGTCCGCGGAAAGAGAAGGTGCCGTACTCGTACAGCAGGGCGTCCTCCTCGGCCTGAACCGCGTGACGCATGAAGCGGCCGAATGCTCGCCAGGCCACCCGTGGTTCGAGTCGCCGCGGCTCCTGCCCTTCCTCCAGCAGGCACGCGAGCAATTGCGGCTGTGCGTCCTCGACTCGCATGACCCTCCACTGGTGCGCGCTGCAACCAAGGCGGCGCCGCCAGACCCTCCGCCGCCCAGGATCTCAAACGGCCGAACTCAGCAATGCCCGACCGAAGTCCGCCCCGAGGCTCTGACCTGGCCATGCACTGGTTACGCCCAAGAAACGCCGCTCTCGTTAGAACTTGTGGCTCGACACCGAGTATTCGGATCCGACGAGGGAGACTCCATGTTTCGACGTCGAGCGATGCATACCGGCGCAGCATGCGCGGCGCTGGTCTTGAGCACGGTCCCGCCCACCACCGCGTCCGCAACCGCCGTCCCGTCAAGGTCGGAGATGTACAGAAAGCGATGGAAGACCTGGTGAAAACGGGCCACGTGGTGGGCGCCATCGGTGCGGTGTATGTGGACGGCAGGCTCGTCGGAAAGGGATCGGCCGGGTCTCGCCTGCTCGACGGCAAGGGCGGCGCGATCCCGTCGACCACCCGCTACCGGATCGGCTCGCAGACCAAGACCATGACCGCCACTGTGGTCCTGCAACTGGTCAATGAAGGCAGGTTGAGCCTGGACGACAAACTCAGCAAGGTCCTGCCGGAGGTGGCGGACAAGGACCTGGTGGAACGGGCCGACGAGATCACCGTCCGCAACCTGATCCAGCTGACCTCGGGCATCCCCGACTACATCGGCCCGGACGCCTCTGACCTCACGCGCGACTACCGTCCGACCGACCTGCTGGCCGCCTCGCGCAAGCACCCCGGCCCGCCGAGATCGGGACCTTCAACTACTCCGACATCAACTACATCCTGCCCGGGATGATCGTCGAGGAGCTGTCCGGACGGTCCCTGGCGGCGGAACTCCACCGGAGGCTCTTCGCTCCACTCGGCATGCGCCACACGTACCTGCCCACGAAGGCGACCGAGGGCATCAAAGGTCCGCACGGTCACGGCTACGCCCCGGACGAGACGGGCACGACACGCGACGCCGACAAGGTCAACGCCACCACCATGCTCGGCGCCGGCGGCGTGATCTCCACCGCGCGCGAGATGAGCGCCTTCCAGCGCGCCTTCCGCCAGGGCCGGCTGCTGCCGGCGTCCCTGACCAGAGTGATCACGGATCCGCCGCCCGCGGGCGGCCCGTGTTACGGCAATCCCGAATTCGCCGCCGGGGGCGGAGGCAGCGCCCCCGGCTTCACCGCCGCGACCCTCACCTCGTCCGACGGCCGCCTGCAGTTCGCCGTGTCCTTGACCCTGGCCATGGACAACGCAGAGCGCGCCACCGTCCCGTCCCGCATCACCAACGCCCTCAAGTCCCTGTTCTGCCCCGCAAAGTAACCACGCCACCCATCAACCGAGGCAGCGACGCACCCCAACGACGACATGGGATTGCTCGACGAATAGGCGGTGGTCCGACTTGGCGGCGACCGTTCGCCGAACGGTGGGCGCGGGCATCGCCGATGCGCGGCCGGGCGCGCGGGGCCGGTGACCAGCGCCCACGCCGCACACTCCGGCCGCGCCGACGGCGGGCCGCGCCAACGGCGCGAGCGCCGCCGCCCCTTGATCTCAAACAGCCAAATTCGGCAGCTAGTACCCGCTGAGATTTCCACCGCGACGGCCATTCACTCTGAAGCGAGGCTAGCCTATGGAACTCACTCGCCTGACCCACCTGACGCCACCCGCAAGCGGGCCGCTCTAATGGCTGAGCAGAGAGTTCTCAGCTTTTGGCTCGTCCCAAAACCTACGCACCGCCAAGGACGAGACGCCATCCGTGCCCCCTAGATCGTTGATGGGGGTTTTGGGGAGCGTGTGATCAGTGGTCGTAGGCGATCAGTGATCGTTTGACCGAGGCGTTGATCAGCCAGTTGTGCCAGATCGCGGCGTTGAGGGCGCAGATGCGCTGGCACAGGCGTGTCCATAGTCCTTCGGTGGTGCGGGCGGCATGGCGCTCGAGGCCGAGCTGGTTCTTCAGTGTCCAGATCACCGCTTCGATGCGTTGGCGCAGCCAGGCGGGGAAGACCGGGGTCTGCGGGTCGGGCTCGTCCTGGCGGACGGGTCGGATCAGCGGGTGGCCCAGATCGGCGGCTGCCTTCTCCACGCCGGCGCCGGCGAATCCCTTGTCGCACACGATCGGGCACGGTCCGGGTGCGGGCGGCTGGACGTGCAGCAGGTGGATCGCCTGTTTGCGTTCGTCCAGTTCCTTGGGGTGGGCCAGGCTGAAGGCGCACACCGCGCCCTCGGTGGTGGTGACCAGCATCAGCTTGGCGCCCCAGTAGAAGGCGTGGTGGGACTTGTCCATGCCGTAGCCGGCGATCTGGCCCAGGGCCGAGCGGTCCACGGTGGTGCGCGAGGCGCCGCAGCGCACCGGGGTGCCGTCCATCAACCGCAGCCGTTCGTGCCAGGACGGGGCCCCGCGGACCAGCCACATCGCGGCGGCGAACAGGGCGGGTGCGGCATCGCGCAGGTGCCGGTTGTACTGCGACTGGCCGGGCAGCCTGGGGAACAGGTGCCCGATCCTGCCCGGCGCGGTCCGCAGCCACCGGCGCTCGGAATCGCACCCGAGCAGGACCTGCGCCACGGCGACACACACCAGCTCGGCCTCGTTGAGCAACCCGCTGCGGCCCGCGGCGGCGGCGCCGAGCAGACGAAGGCAGCACATGGTCGTCCAGATGGACATAGAGTGCGGTCAGAAGGGCGTCCAGGTTTGTCTTCACACACCGATCATGGGCGCCCTTCGCCATGCCCGCCGCCGGTTCAGCAAACCCCCATCAACGATCTAGGCCGTGAGCTCTGACGGCTGCGCGGAGAAGGTCTCGCAACTCCGCCGCGTTGAGTCCACCCGGTGGCCACACACGTCAGCATCGGTCCGTGCACCTCCGGGGGGCACTCCGCGACCACAAACCGCATGAGGCTGCATAAATATCAGGCCCGCCTACAGCCTCAGCCAGAGACCACAGCCGGCCAGCCAGCCGCAGGATGACGCCCGCTACATGCTCACACGCTCAGGCGAGCTTTGGGGAGCCCTGCCCTGAGCTCGGCGAGTGGTACCGCAAGGCGGATGCGCTGGCGAGGCGCGGACACGTCCTCATCTCTGCACAACGTCGGACGTGGGGGTTCTCCTGCCGCGTACACCAAGGCCACAACAGGCCCAATCCGGACACGCCGTAATGGCTCATCCTTCGGACAGGCTCTTTCAAACGTACAGAAACCGGTGTCTACTGTCCTGGAGAAGACAAAACCCCCCAAGGGGCTAATGTGCCAACAGTGCACCGAGGAGCGGTCAGGCCGAGGCCGGTGATTCGGAATGGTGAAATGGGAAAGCCTCACGGATCCCAGAACATACACCCAAACCATAAAGGAGATCGATAAAGTATATAAGGACGCCGCGCGATTCAAGACATTTCTGCTGGTAGTCGTGGCCGCGGCTGCCGTAATCGCGGTTGCGGTCACCGCAAAAGTGCTGGTAGATGACCACGATCCGTCAAGCCCCGACCCTCGTTCCCCACGCCGTACAGCGACCCGAGACCCCAATGCTCGGTCATTCCAGCTCGGAGGCTTGGACCTGGCCGGCTACTGCCGCACTCTCGGCTTTGAGACGAACACCTCCGACCAGTGTTATTCCGTGGTGAACCTCAATAAGGCATGCGACTGGCAGTACGGCGATTCGGGGGATCATTTCAAATACACGAGCGATAGTCCGACCAGCGGCCAATGCTATGCTCCCTCGGGAGCCTCAAAAGGCGGGATTGGACAAATGAAGGAGTATTGCCAGACCACTCACAGAGGGGGCGCGACCATCGACTTCAAAAATGTCGGAAAGGTATGGCAGTGTGTCATGCCGATAGATCTCACGGTGGCATGTATAGCCCAGACCGGCAGGCGTGATGCACAGGGACGCAGGGAACCCAACGGAAACCTCTCCTGTTACGCAAAAAGCTAAGGCGGTCACCTGTCTAAAAAGATCGGCGGACGCGATGCCTCCGCCCGGTGGTGTCCGCCTAACCCCAGCCAAAAGAGCCCGGGTCCGCAACCGTAGGCTAGGGCGGGTGATCCGCGCTGTGGTGTTTGATGTCGGTGAGTGCCTGGTGAACGAGACGACCGAGTATGGGACGTGGGCTGACTGGCTGGGGGTGCCGCGTCACACGTTCTCGGCGATGTTCGGGGCTGTCATCGCTAGCGGGCTGGACTACCGGGAGACGTTCCAGATGTTCGCGCCGGGCTTCGATCTGACCGAGGAACGGCAGAAGCGGGCCGATGCCGGGAAGCCAGAGACGTTCGGTGAGGCGGATCTCTACCTGGATGTGCGGCCATCGTTGGCGAAGCTGCGGGATGACGGGCTGTGGGTGGGGATCGCTGGGAACCAGACGGTGCGGGCCGGGGGCATCCTGCGGTCGTTGGATCTGCCGTCGGACATGATCGCCACGTCGGACGACTGGGGTGTGTCCAAGCCTGACACCGGGTTCTTCCAGTGCGTGGTGGACGCTGCGCCTTGTGAGGCCAACGAGATCTTGTATGTGGGTGACCGGCTGGACAACGATGTTCGTCCGGCTGTTGAGGTCGGGTTGCTGACGGCGCTGATCCGGCGGGGGCCGTGGGGGATCATTCAGCAGGACGACCCGGAAGCCGACAGCGTTCCGACGATGCGGATCGATTCGCTGGCAGAGCTTCCGGGCCGGATCGCTGAATTCAACGCCGCAACGAGCTGATCTGCCCGTCTCCTCCCCTGACAATCTGCCCCTCGGCGTTGATCAGGGCTTACTTGCTCTCGGCTGAGCTGGCACACCGGGAGCCAGGGTCGATCGTCGAATATCTCGCCCGCTCAGAACAGGTCGAGGACGGCGGCGAAGTTGCGAACGAAGCTGTCCAAGGCCGCCTTGCCCTTCTCAGCCGTTCCGAGGGACGGTCGGCCGATGACGCCGGTCTCGGTGTACGGCTGCATGCCGGTGGTGTGGAGGTGGCGGCGGTCGTCGGCCAGGTGGTCGGCGGTCTGGTAGCCGTCGCGGACGAGTTCGGGGCTGACGTGCAGCAGGATCGAGGTCTCGATCTCTCCGGCGTGCATGTCCTCGTGGTTGGTCGTGGCCAGGTGTCCGGCCTCGCGGGCCTCCTCCCAGTCTGCGGGCTGGGGGAACAGCGCCATCCGGCGTCCCTCGGCATTCGCCTCCTGGACGACGTTGCCGAGGACGTAGTTGCCACCGTGGCCGTTGATGAGGACGAGCGCGGACGGCCCGGAGCGCGTCACCGAGTCGTAGACGTCACTGATCACCGAGTAGAGGGTCCGAGCGGAGATGCTGGCCGTTCCGGGCCATGCACTGTGTTCTTGGGAGCAGGAGATCGTGATGGGCGGCAGCAGGCGGACGGGGTAGGCGTTAGCGATCTCGCGGGAGATGGCACAGGCGACCACGGTGTCTGTGACCAGAGGCAGAAAGGAACCGTGTTGCTCAAAGCTGCCGACCGGAAGGATCGCGACGCTGGCGTCCAGCGCGCGTTCGTCGGTGGTCGTGGCCGTGGGCAACAGGTGTCTCACATGAACCCCTCGGGTCGTCTTGGCGGTCCCGGGAACGCCTCCAGCGCAAGGTCCAATCTCAGCAAGTCTGCCCACGCGTGGATCGCGTGACCAGCCTCCGATCCGGTGACGGGCCGAGCCGAGGGACTGGACGAGTGCCAGTGCTTCTTCGACCACTGCACACCCTCAAGTTCGTCAGCCTGGCAGTAGGCGGTGGCCAGTCGAGCAAGGCAGAGCGCGGTATCCCGGATCTGGGTGGTTCCTGAGCTGGGGTCGGCTTTCCTCGAAGGCGGGTAGGGCCTGGCCGAGCTCCCCGAGAGCGATCCAGGACGCGCCGACCTCCGACTCGACGTAGGCCGGAGAGCAGTAGCCCGCCCGGCCTCCTGCCGACCTGCACAGATGCCCCTCGCTACTCATCGCCTGGCCCTCCCCGGCAACTCCACCCGAAGTCCCCGCATGCACGGCGGGACAGGACCGCGGAGGGCGCCGCGCGGGTGCCGACCGCCTAGATTCCTGGAGAGAGGCTCATGGCTCGAACTTGTAGCTCTCGCCGATCAAGCTGACCTGCGACGGAACGCCCGATATCTGCGCTGACCTGCGGCTGACCAGTCGACGATTCTCGGCATCTCGCGCTTCCTTGTGCGGTCATGTGCCCTGGATGTGCCCTGGATGTGCCCTGGATGTGCCCTGCGGCGCTGCACGACACCCGGCTTGCTAAGCCGATCACGCACGTGATCGCTGACCACGATCCCCCGACCTCGGAAGACCCGTCGATCTCCCCGCGAACGACCGTCAGTCTCCATCGATCACCCTGCAAACGGGCACGCAACGGGCACGGCGTGAACCTGCCTCTCGGCAGGATGAGGAGGACCCAAGAGGAGAAGTAACCCCTCCCCGATGCGGCGAACGGACGGCCCACCGCGTACTACCTGGGCCGACCGTCCGCGATTGCCTCGCGCTACGCTTCGCCGATGGCGAGCGCGAACGCTGATCCAGGAGTCATCGCACGGTTTCGGGGTGGCCTGGAAGCCGGCTTGCTGCACGTGACCGACTCGGAGTCCCAGAAGTACTTCGATCCCGACGACTGCGTCAGTGGCTTCGTCGGCGGTCGTACCTTCGTGATCGTCGGTGCGGCTTGCTTCGTCGACGATCTCGTGGAGGTGCGCGTACGCCGGGACGGCTCGCGCATTCCGTCAACTCCGGTGTTCGCCGGACCTCTGCAAGTGGCGAGCGGCGCCTTGGTCATCGGTGACCTGACGCGCGAGGAAGAACTTGGCGTCGTCGTGCCGGTCAATGCGGGAACCGTGCACGTGACGATCGTCCGCAACCATCCCCAGTTCGCTACTGAGGTCGACGTGACGCTGAAACCCCTCTGACATGGTGGGGTGGCGCCATCCTGCCACACAACCGCGCATCGCTCCGAAGTGCTCATTCGCGCGAACGGCGAGACGATACGCAGAAGCTCGGCGCGCGAATGGGTGCTTTGGCTCCAGGAGGGGTCTGGAGAACCAAGGGGCTCCCCAGTAGCGCACGCTTGGCCACTGAATGCCGACCCCTGGGGCGGTGGCGCGGCCCCCGTGGCGGGCGGCTGGGGCGGGCTGGCGGACGCGTCGCGATGCGCGGCCCGGCGCGCCGTCCGGTGACCGGCGCCCACGCCGCACGCGCCGGGCGGCTGGCGCAGGGCCGCGCAGTGGCCTGAGCGCCGCCGCCCCTTGATACTAAAAGGCCCAATTCGGCAGCACCCTAAAGGCTGTCCCGTAACGTCAGGCGTTCAAGATCGTTGATCTCGGTGTGGAGCGGGTGACGGGAATCGAACCCGCGCTGTCAGCTTGGGAATAGTCACGATCACACCTGTCGCACCCGCTGACCTGGCTTTCCGCTGTACCGCAGGTGACCGTTACCACCCCAGGATCGCCCTGCCTAATGGCACGCTAATGGCGCGGCAGTCAACACTGACCTGGCGCGATGCCATGGGCCAACTTGCTCTCCGGCCGCCTCAAAACCACCTGACGATGTCTTTGAGCACGCGCCCCAACTTTGCGGGACGCCGCGCGTTGTCCCGCCAGGCTCTCTCAGCTTCGACACTCGCAGTGGTCACGAACGGACCTCCGACAGGAACCTTCACTGGCTCCAGATGGCCGTTCGCTATCAGCAGGCCAACGCGAGCGATGCCGATGCCCAGACGATCGGCTGCCTCCTGCTGCGGAATATCAGCAGCTTGCGCGTGATTCAACGATGCATCCTCGGAGTGCTCTATCGCCACAACGTATCGCAACTGTCGCGAACCGGCGGCATTTCCAGCAGCGAACCTCCCGGGCCCACAGCTCCCCGGCCGCCGACCTTCACCTTCGCACTGAACTCCACGCCCCCCGGCCCGATGAGATACCACGGTGACGGCCTGGCGACCGACACGGACCAGCAACTCGCCACGGGCGCAGCAACGTACCGGGGTGTTCATTCGCACGAACGGTGGTCACTTCGTGCCAAGAGAATCGCGCGAACGAGTGCTCCGGCTCGCGGGGGCCCAGGGGCGGCGCAGCCCCCTGGTTCGAGCTCGCTTACTGATCGAGTTTGCGGCCCGTGCGCGCGAGATGCTCTCGCATAACCTGGACGGCCAGCCAGTGCCCCCCTCAAGGTCAACGGCTTGATGCCCTTCACTCCAACTGTCCACGAGCGGACCGTAGCCCGCGGTGAGGCAGGGCGCGACCCCGCAACGACCGTTCGTCGGGAAGCCAGCGGGTGCGTCGCCGATGCGCGGTCGCCGATGCGCGGCCGGGCGCGCGGGGCCGGTGACCGGCGCCAACGCCGCACGCTCCGACCGCGCCGGTGGCGGGCCGCGCCAACGGCGCGAGCGCCGCCGCCCCTTGATCTCAAACAGGCAAATTCGGCAATGGCCCGGGGCTTGCCAGGCCGTCCCAGGTCAAAAACTGCCTCCAAGGGCGTCGGCACCCGCTTCAGTGCGCCTTGGCCGAGGCCGTGGCAGAACAGCCGTCGTCACTTCCGGAGTGACGTATCCAGGGCTACGATCACGACTGTGGCCATGCCTGCTGCTGACCGTCGGCCAGCCTCCGAATCCGAATTCAGCTGGGTTCGTCCGCTGATAGGAGCCCTGGTCCTATTCTTCATTGCTGCAGCCTTTGCTTACAATCATTGGTGGTTGCCCGACCGGGGTGCGCGCGCCCAAGCAACGGTCGTCAGAGACCGCGGGAGCAAAGGGGTTGACATCGAATTCACCACCTCTGCCGGTCAACGTGTGAAGACCTCATTGTCCAAGGGCACGGATTACCGACAGTCTTTGCGCCTCGGCGACTCCGTAACTGTTCGCTACGATCCGGAATATCCCGAGACGGCACAGGCCGAGAAGGCAGGCGACATCTTCGGGATCCTGGGCACATTTGGGTGTTCCGTAGTCGGCCTGATCTGCGGACTAGTCGCATGGAAACGATGGCGCCAGGAAGAGGCCATCTGACGTTGCCAGGTGGTACGGTCTCGAGCGCTAGCGGAAGACGATCGCATCGCAACAATGCGGATCTATTCGCTGGCCGGGCTTCCGGGCGGGGTCGCCGAGTTCAACGCCGGGCAAGGAGTTGAGCGATCGGGCGCTCATTCGGTAAGCGTGTCAGCTCTTCATATCGGGCAGGGCACGCATGGTCTCGGCCGGGGTCACGCGACGGAAGCCTGTGTCATCGTCCAACATGTCGGCGGACGCGTCGTTGAACTCGGACCGCCTACACCCCAGGAAGGGGCTCGTGGTGCTCGTCACCGTGGCCTAATCGCCCGCTCATCGCCCGTGGCGCTCGGTGCCCTGGAACGGCGAAGGCCCAGGCTTGGGATCTTGTCCCTGGCCTGGGCCTTTGTGTGGAGCGGGTGACGGGAATCGAACCCGCGCTGTCAGCTTGGGAAGCTGAAGTTCTACCATTGAACTACACCCGCGTGGTTCGCCTGTGGTGTGGGCGAACGGGGACATGCTACCGGACGCGCGGGGGTGCTTGCATGTCGGTTGCTCGCGCGTCGGGGGGCACGGGGAGGCGGTACCTTGCTGACGTGCTGCTTTCCGATGGCGATATCAGGTCAGAGATCGAGTCCGGGCGGGTGCGGATCGATCCGTTCCAGCCCGAGATGGTTCAGCCGTCCAGTGTGGACGTGCGACTGGACCGGTACTTCCGGGTGTTCGAGAACCACAAGTACCCGCACATCGACCCGGCCGAGGAGCAGCCGGACCTGACGCGGCTCGTCGAGGTGGAGCCGGACGAGGCGTTCGTGCTGCATCCCGGGGAGTTCGTGCTGGCCTCGACGTACGAGGTGTTCGCGCTGCCGGACGACTTGGCCGCGCGGCTGGAGGGGAAGTCGTCGCTGGGACGGCTCGGGCTGCTGACGCACTCGACGGCGGGGTGGATCGACCCCGGGTTCAGCGGGCACGTGACGCTGGAGCTGTCGAACGTGGCGACGCTGCCGATCAAGCTGTGGCCGGGGATGAAGATCGGCCAGATGTGCCTGTTCCGGACGAGCTCGCCGGCGGAGTACCCCTACGGGTCGGAGCGGTACGGGTCGCGGTACCAGGACCAGCGGGGGCCGACGCCGTCGCGGTCCTATGTGAACTTCCACATTACGAAGCTCTGACCGAAGCACTCCGGAAGGCCGTCTACGCGCGCACGTAGGCGGCCTTTTTGCTTTTCAAACCTCATCCGGCGCAATTGTGACCGAGGTCACTTGAAGGTGAAACTTTCTCGATGTGCCGGTAAATTCAAACGACGCATAGCACCATC
Source organism: Actinomadura logoneensis (assembly GCF_003428695.1). Taxonomy (GTDB): domain Bacteria; phylum Actinomycetota; class Actinomycetes; order Streptosporangiales; family Streptosporangiaceae; genus Spirillospora; species Spirillospora logoneensis. The sequence continues at coordinate 17,034 of NZ_QURH01000326.1, read as the reverse complement.
GATTGGTTGACAGCCGCATCGCGTGACAGCGAAGCCGGATCCCGATTGACGGTGCCGTGCAGGGAGAGTCCCGCAAAAGCGCAAAGCACGGACAAGCGCAACTCGAGACCAGTTCCCCGGCCCTCGCTCAGGGTTCCGCACCGGGTTCACCCCAGCGCGGTGCCCTGGACTCGGGCCTCGGCATCCGACCCCAACCGGACGCCCGCGGGAACGAGAGAGGAGAACGTGTCCACACTCCGCGCGGAAAGCGTCTACAAGGTCTTCGGCCGCAAGGCCGCCGAGGCGACGCGCCGGCTGAAGGCCGGTGCGTCACCGGACGAGGTGCGCGACCTGGGCGTCACGCCCGCGGTCGTCGACTGCACCTTCGACGTCCACGAGGGTGAGATCTTCGTGGTGATGGGCCTGTCCGGATCGGGCAAGTCCACGCTGATCAGGATGCTGAACGGCCTGCTGGAGCCCACCTCGGGCGCGGTGCTGATCGACGGCACCGACCTCACGCAACTCTCCGCCAAGGAGCTGCGCGAGGCCCGGCAGAGCAAGGTCAGCATGGTGTTCCAGCACTTCGCCCTCTTCCCTCACCGGACCGTTCTGGAGAACGCCGCGTACGCCCTCGAAGTCCAGGGCGTCCCGAAGAGGGAACGGCTCAAGAAGGCGGGTGAGTTCCTGGAGACCGTCGGACTCGGCGGTTGGGAGGACAAGTTCCCGCATGAGTTGTCCGGTGGTATGCAGCAGCGTGTGGGTATCGCCCGGGCGCTGACGTCCGACACCGACATCCTGCTGATGGACGAGGCGTTCAGCGCCCTCGACCCGCTCATTAGGCGGGAGATGCAGGAACTGCTGCTGGAGCTTCAGAACGAGCTCGGCAAGACCATTGTGTTCATCACTCACGACCTCAACGAGGCCATGCGCCTCGGCGACCGCATCGCCATGATGCGGGGCGGCCGGATCATGCAGATCGGTACCGCCGAGGAGATTCTGATGGACCCGGCGAACGACTATGTGGCGCAGTTCGTCGCGGATGTGGACCGTACCAGGGTGCTGACCGCGAGCTCCGTCATGGAGAAGCCGGTCGCCGTGGTGAACCCGGCCGCCGGGCCGCGGGCGGCCGTCCGGGCGATGCGCGAGGCCCAGGTGGCCGGCGCGTTCGTGGTGGGCCGCGACCGCAAGCTGATGGGCGCCGTGTACGCCGAGCGGACGGCCAAGGCCGTCCGGGACGGCGCGACCACGCTGGACGAGCTGGTCGAGGGCGGGCTGGAGCCCGTCTCGCCGGACACCCCGATCGCCGAGCTGTTCAGCGCGTCCGCCGAGAGCGCCCTGCCGCTGCCCGTCTGCGACGGCGCGGGACGGCTGCTCGGCGTGATCCCGCGGGTGACGCTGCTGGCCGCGCTGGGCCAGGCGAGCAACACCGGCGAGCACCGCATCGTCGTCGAGGACGAGGAGGGGGTGCTGGCCGGTGCGTAAGCTCCCCGTCGGCGACTGGGCCGATCATGCCGTCGGCTGGCTGACCGAGCACGGCGAGCCCGTCTTCCACGCCGTCAACGTGGTGATCGGCGGGTTCGTCGACCACCTGGAGCGCGCCCTGCAGGCGCCGCCCGCCGTCGCGTTCGCGCTGGTCGTGGCGATGGTCGGGCTCTGGCTGCGTGGGCCGCTGGCCGCCCTGCTGAGCTTCGTCGGCATGATGCTGATCGACAACCTGGGCGAGTGGGAAGCGGCGATGTCGACGCTCGCGCAGGTGCTGGTGTCGTCGGCCGCGGCGCTGCTGGTCGGCATCCCGGTCGGCATCCTCGCGGCGCGCAGCCCCCGCTTCTCCGCGGTCGTCCGGCCGGTGCTGGACTTCATGCAGACGATGCCCGCGTTCGTGTACCTGCTGCCCGCGGTGTTCTTCTTCGGCATCGGGCAGGTGCCGGGCATCATCGCGACGATGATCTTCTCGCTGCCGCCCGGCGTCCGGCTCACCCAGCTGGGCATCGGCCAGGTGGACAAGGAGATGGTCGAGGCGGCCGACGCGTTCGGCACCCCGCCCGCGCGGACGCTGCTGCGCGTCCAGCTGCCGCTCGCGCTCGGCACGATCATGGCCGGCGTGAACCAGGTGATCATGCTGGCGCTCTCCATGGTGGTCATCTCCGGCATGGTCGGCGCGCAGGGCCTCGGCACCGAGGTGTTCGGCGCGATCACCCAGCTGGACATCTCCGGCGGCGTGAACGCCGGTCTCGCGGTCGTCGTGCTGGCGATCACGCTGGACCGGCTGACCGGCGCCCTCGGCGAGCGGCTGAACCCGGTCACGCGGCGCGCCCGGTCCGGCGCGCACACCCGCGGCTGGGACATGGTCCTGCACTACCGCCCGCGTCCGGCGTTCGCGCTGTCCGGCCTGCTGGTGCTGGTGCTGCTCGCGACCGGCCTCGGCGTCACCGGGACCGGCTCGGAGGGCGGCGCCAAGGGGAAGACGATCACGATCGGCTACATCCCCTGGGACGAGGACGTGGCGATCAGCCACCTGTGGAAGCGCGTCCTGGAGAGCAAGGGCTACAAGGTCAAGCTCGAGCAGGTGGACGCCGGTCCGCTCTACGCGGGCCTCTCCAACGGGAACGTGGACCTGTTCCTCGACTCCTGGCTGCCCGCTACGCACGCCGACTACTACAACCGGTACAAGGACAAGCTCGAGAACCTCGGGGCCTGGTACGACGACGCGTCGATGCAGCTGGCCGTCCTGAAGGACGACCCGGCGAACTCGGTCGCCGACATCGCGAACAACCCGGGGCGGTACAAGAACCGGATCGTCGGCATCGAGCCCAGCGCGGGCGAGATGAAGATCGTCAAGTCGAAGGTGATGCCGCAGTACGGGCTGGACGGCAAGTTCTCGCTCGTGCAGAGCAGCACCCCGGCGATGCTGGCGGAGCTGACCCGCGCGTCCGCCTCCAAGACGCCGATCGTGGTCACGCTGTGGAAGCCGCACTGGGCGTACAGCAAGTTCCCGATCAAGCCGCTGACCGACCCGAAGGGCTCCTTCGGCAATGCGGAGAAGTCGTACATGCTGGCCCGCAAGGGCTTCACGGGCGACTTCCCCGAGGTCTCCGGCTGGCTGAAGAAGTTCAAGATGGCCGACCAGCAGCTGTTCCCGCTGGAGGACCTGGTCATGAACAAGTACAAGGGCCGTGAGCAGCAGGCCGTGGACGAGTGGCTGAAGCAGAACCCGGACTTCATGTCCAAGATCGGTTCCTGACCCTCTCGCCGCCTCGCGGAACCTAGTCGAGCGGGGCCGTTCCCTTCCCGGGGACGGCCCCGCTCGCCGTTCGCGGACCACCGGACGGCCCGGCGTTGCGCGGGCGGACCGGCGAACGGCCCTGCTCGGCGTTTCGCGGGCGGCCCGTCGAACGGCCTGGCGTTTCGCGGGCGGGCCGCCGGTCTACTCTCCGAGCGCCATGATGCCCATGACCGCGACCAGGCCGAAGCCCGTCGCGCACAGCGTGAGGACGCGAGGGTGGCGGCTGTGCGCCTCCGGCAGGATCTCCCCCGCCGCCAGGTACAGCAGGATCCCGGCGAAGAACCCCAGGTAGATGCCGAGGACGGACTTGGGGACGCTCACCAGCAGCGTCAGCGCGGCGCCCACGACCGGCGCGATCGCGTCCAGGCCGAGCAGGATGATCGCCGGCCGCCGGTCGGCGCGGTGCAGGGACGCGGCGGTGAAGGTGTTGAAGCCGTCCGCGAAGTCGTGCGCGATCACCGCCAGGGCGACGAAGAGGCCGACGTCCCCGCCCGACTGGTAGCCGAGGCCGATGCTCAGGCCGTCCACCATGCTGTGCCCGACCAGCGCGCACGCGGCGAGGATGCCGACGCGCCCGCCCCGGCCGGGGTGCCCGTGGCCGTGGGGGTGCTCGTGGGGGGCGTACTCGCCCTCGTGGGCCTGGTGGATCGCCGAGAGCTGCTCGATCACGTGCAGCACCACGAACCCGACGGCGAAGCCGACCATCGGCGCGTCCACCCGCAGGACCTGCAGGTCGGTCAGCCGCAGCGACTCGGGGACGAGGTCGAAAGCGGCGACGCCGAGGATCAGCCCGCCCGCCAGGCCGAGGACGAGGTGGCGCCGGTCCCGGACCCGCATGGCGACGATCCCGCCGAGCAGGGTCATCAGCAGGGACGCCAGCGCCATCACGATCGCCATGGGTCCGGTCCTATCAGGAGGGTGGGACGGCCGGGGCGGAGCCCGCGTCCCCCGGCCCCCATGAACTCTCCGGATTCTCTTGACCCGCCGGCCGTCCGTATCGGCCCGAGGCGCGGACGGGCCGATACGGGCGACTCCTCCCACCCTAGGACGCGGCCCCGGACACCGAAGAACATTTCCCAAGAGTCCGTCCAGGCCCCACCAGAAACGGCGAACGGCCCCGATCCGGGAGGAAATCCGGATCGGGGCCGTCAGAAGGCCGCTGAGGCGTCAGGCCGCGGGGGCCGTCACTCGGTGGCGGCGGCCACCGGCTCGCCCTTGACGGAGCGGATGAGCAGCTGGGAGACGTCCACGACCTCCAGCGTCTCCTTGGCCTCGCCCGCGTTCTTCTTCTCGTTGATCGCGTCGCCCAGCATCACCAGGCAGAACGGGCAGGCGGTGGAGACGGTGTCCGGGTCGGTGGTGAGGGCCTCGTCCACGCGCTCGGTGTTGATGCGCTTGCCGATCCGCTCCTCCATCCACATCCGCGCGCCGCCGGCGCCGCAGCAGAAGCCGCGGTCCTTGTGCCGGTGCATCTCCTGCGTCTGGACGCCGGGGACGGTCGCCATGATGTCGCGCGGCTGCTTGTAGACCTTGTTGTGCCGGCCCAGGAAGCAGGGGTCGTGGTAGGTGATCTTCTCCTCGATCGGCGTGACCGGGGTGAGCCTGCCCTCCTCGACCAGGTGCGCGAGCAGCTGGGTGTGGTGGACCACCTCGTAGTTCCCGCCGATCTGCGGGTACTCGTTGGCGAGGGTGTTGAAGCAGTGCGGGCAGGTCGCGACGATCTTCTTGACGCCCGCCTCGTTCAGCGTCTCGACGTTCTGCTGGCCGAGCATCTGGAAGACGAACTCCATGCCCAGGCGGCGCGCCGGGTCACCGGTGCACGCCTCCGCCGGGCCGAGCACGGCGAACTTGACGCCCGCGATGTGCAGCAGTTCCGCGACGGCCTTGGTGGTCTTCTTGGCCCGGTCCTCCAGGGCGCCGGCGCAGCCGACCCAGAAGAGGTACTCGGTGTCCTCGGGCATCTTGTCCTCGACGACCTCGACCTCGAAGTCCAGCTCCTCGATCCACTCGAGGCGCTTCATCTCGGACATGCCCCAGGGGTTGCCCTTGTTCTCGAGGTTCTTGAGCATGACGCCCGCCTCGCTCGGGAACGAGGACTCGATCATGACCTGGAACCGGCGCATGTCCAGGATGTGGTCGATGTGCTCGATGTCCACCGGGCACTGCTCGACGCACGCGCCGCAGTTGGTGCAGGACCACAGGACGTCCGGGTGGATGACGCCGTTCTCGCCGACCAGCTCCTTGTCCACCTGCATGGCGAGCTTCTGCTCGTCGGTGAACTTCTCGCGCTCCTCCTCGGAGGCGAGCATGTAGGGGGCCTTGGCGAAGGCGTGGTCCCGCAGGTCGAGGATGACCATCTTCGGCGACAGCGGCTTGCCGGTGTTCCAGGCCGGGCACTGCGACTGGCAGCGACCGCACTCGGTGCAGGTCGCCATGTCGAGGTAGCCCTTCCAGGTGAAGTCCTCGATCTTGCCGCGGCCGAAGGTGTCCTCGTCGGGGTCGGCCTCCTCGAAGTCGAGCGGCTTGCCCTTGCTCATCATCGGCTGGACGGCGCCCAGGCCGTCCGGGCGGCGCTTGAACATGACGTTCAGCGGCGCGATGAAGATGTGCAGGTGCTTGCTGTTGACGACGATCACCAGGAAGACCAGCGCGACGCCGATGTGCAGCAGCAGGCCGACGGCCTCCAGGACGTCCAGGGTGCTGTGCGACATGCCCTTGAACAGCTGGCCGACCGCGTAGGAGAAGTACGCGCCCCTGCCGTAGGCGAGGTTGCCGTTGGCCCACTCGACGCCGCGGAAGAAGAACATCGTCCAGATGACGTTGAAGATCATCACCAGGATCAGCCACGCGCCGCCGGTGTGCGAGCCCTTGAACCGGGACTTGCGGTCCAGCTTGGCCGGGGAGTTCTTCATCCGGATGAACGCGAACACGGCCAGGCCGATGGCGCAGGCGAGGGCGATCGTGTCCTGGACGAACCCGATCGGGCCCCAGGTCTGCAGGCCGGGGATGTGCTTGTCCAGCCCGAACAGCAGGGCGACGCCCGCCTCCAGGTAGACGGTGATCAGCAGGATGAAGGCCCACATGACCGCCGCGTGCGCGGCTCCCGCCACGGTCCACTTGAGCAGCTTGCGCTGCCCCATGACCTCGACGACCTGTCCTTCGACGTCGCCCTTCTTGTCCCGCTTGACCGTCAGGACGCGGTCGGGGTCGGGCTGCCCGCTCTTGAACCAGTTCCACAGGAACAGCACCCGGCGGCCGGCGAGCGCCAAGGCGACCGCCGTGCCGACGAGGCCGATTATCAACGTCGTGGCGTAGAGCACTTGTTCCGTCCTCCTGGGTACGGGCCGTTGGCTGTCAGCGTAAGGGCTCGCGACATACCGCACTTCATCCGGGTCCCGAATACTACTCGGCAGTAGCTTACGCGAGGAAGCGGTCCGCTCGGCCACGCACCGTCACCAGCCGGAACGCCGCCGGTTCCCGGCCGCCGCCCTCGCGTCTCGGGTCTCCGGGACGACGGCCGATGAGTTCCGGGCGGCCGGACGGTCCGTCCCGGTGAAGCACTGTGAGAAGAGGAGACCAGATGGCCGTCGAGTTCGACTTCGAGCCCGCCGCACACCGCCTCGCCGGCGTGCTCGCCGGCATCCCCGGCGACGGGCTGGAAGCGCCCACCCCGTGCGCGGACCTGTCCGTCGCCGCCCTGCTCGACCATGTGAACGGCCTGACCCGCGCCTTCGGCGAGGTGGCGCGCAAGACGCGGGAGACGGGGTCCCGGCCGCCCCGCCCGGACGCCGCCAACCTCCCGGCCGACTGGCGCGAGCGCATCGACCGGCAGCTCAAGGACCTGGTCGAGGCGTGGCGCGAGCCGTCCGCGTGGGAGGGCATGGGCGAGGCGGGCGGGGTCACGCTGCCCGCTCCCGTCCTGGCCCGCGTCGCGCTGGACGAGCTGGTCCTGCACGGCTGGGACCTCGCCCGCGCCACCGGGCAGTCCTACGACGTCCCGGCCGAGGAGGCCGAGATCTGCCTCGCCCTGTTCGCGTCGCTGCCAGGCCAGGAGGACGGCCCCCGCCCGCCGGACGCCGCCTTCGGCCCGCCCGTCCCGGTCCCCGACGACGCCCCGGCCCTGGACCGCCTCGTCGCCCGAAGCGGCCGCAACCCCTCCTGGACCCCGTAAGCCGAACTCACCGCCGCCCCGTGAGGCGGGCGGGGCCGGGCCGCGAGCCAGTCGCGGCGCAAGCCGGTCGCGGTCCGGCCGTGAGGCGGGGGGCGGGCCGCGGGCGCTCTTGATCGCGGTTCACTCCCAGGAGTGACCGCCCCCGAGGTGCGCTGGGTGCGCCTCGGGGGCGTGTTTCTCATGGGATGGCGGCTCCGAAGGCGGTCAGGCGACGCGTTCGAAGATGGCGGCGAGGCCCTGGCCGCCGCCGATGCACATGGTCTCCAGGCCGTAGCGGGCGTCGCGGCGGTGCATCTCGCGGGCGAGCGTGGCGAGGATGCGGGCGCCGGTCGCGCCGACCGGGTGGCCGAGGGAGATGCCGGAGCCGTTGACGTTGGTGCGCTCCCAGTCGGCGTTCCCGAAGCCCCACTCGCGGGTGACGGCCAGGACCTGCGCCGCGAACGCCTCGTTGAGCTCGATCAGGTCGAGGTCGGCGAGGGTGAGGCCCGCGCGCTCCAGGGCCTTGGCCGTCGCCGGGACGGGCCCGATGCCCATCGTCCTCGGCGGGACGCCCGCGCGGCCCCACGAGACGAGCCGGACGAGCGGGCGCAGGCCGAGGTCGGCGGCCCGCTCCGGAGTCGTGACGACGCACGCGGCGGCGGCGTCGTTCTGGCCGGAGGCGTTCCCCGCCGTGACCGTGGCCTCGGGGTCGGACCCGCCCAGGACGGGCCGGAGCCGGGCCAGGCTCTCGACGGTCGTGTCGGGCCGGGGGTGCTCGTCGGTGTCCACGACGGTGTCGCCCTTGCGGGAGGGGATCGTCACCGGGACGATCTCGTCGGCGAACCGGCCCTCGCGTTGCGCGGCGACGGCGCGCCGGTGGGAGCGGGCGGCCAGCTCGTCCTGCTCCTCCCGGCCGATCCTGTACTGCCGGCGCAGGTTCTCGGCGGTCTCCAGCATCCCGCCCGGGACGGGGTGGTTCACGCCGCCCGCGGTCGTCCGGCCGCGGGCGAGGGCGTCGTGCAGTTCGAGGGACGGCGTGCGCACTCCCCACCGCGCGGACGTCGTATAGAACGGCGCGTTGCTCATGGACTCGACGCCGCCCGCGATGACGACGTCCGCGACGCCCGTCTGGATCTGCATCGCCGCGTCCAGGACGGCCTGGAGGCCGGACCCGCAGCGCCGGTCCACCTGGCTGCCCCCGACGGTGATCGGCAGGCCCGCGTCGAGGGCGGCGAGGCGTCCGATGGCGGGGGCGTCGGCGTTGGGGTTGCACCAGCCGAGGATCACCTCGTCCACCGCGTCGCCGGGCAGCGCGGCGCGGTCGAGCAGCGCGCGGATCACGGTGGCGGCGAGGTCGGCCGGGGCGACGGCCCGCAGGGCGCCGCCGAATCGGCCGATCGGGGTCCGCAGGGGTTCGCAGATCACGACTTCGCGCATGGGGGGCTCCTCGGACGCTCGAGCTGGGCGGACGCGGGTGGACGGCGGGGAGACGAGACGAACGCGGCGGGCTCTTGGCAGGGTATGCGGCGTACGGGCGGAGCGGCGGAGGGCGTTCCGTCCGACGGAGTCTAGAGTTTCGTTCTAGAACGAGCCGAGGAGGCCGCGGGTGGAGCACTGGGCGGAGCGGGCGACGACGGTCCGGGTGGTCGGCACCGGGATCATGGGACGCGGGATCGCGCAGGTGGCGGCGGCGGCCGGGCTGACGGTCGAGCTCGCCGACGCGCGGCCCGAGGCCGTGGGCGAGGCCGTCCGGTACGTGGGCGGGATGTTCGACCGGCTGGTCGCGAAGGGCCGGATGTCCGCGGACGACGCGGCGGCGGCGACGTCCCGGCTCGTCCCGCTGGACGACCCGCTCGCCCCCGCCGACCGGCTCGACCTGGTCGTCGAGGCCGTCCGGGAGGACCTGCCGACCAAGCAGGCGCTGTTCCAGGGGCTGGAGAAGGCGTGTCCCGCGACGACCGTCCTCGCCACCAACACCAGCTCGCTGTCGGTCACCCGGATCGCGGCGGGCATGGCGGACCCGTCCCGGCTCGCGGGACTGCACTTCTTCAACCCGGTGCCGCTGATGAGGCTCGCCGAGGTGATCCCCGGTGCGCGCACGGCCGCGTGGATCCCGGACGCGCTGACCCGGCTGGTGCGGCGGCTCGGGCACACGCCCGTCCGCGCGCCCGACACCCCCGGCTTCCTGGTCAACCACGCCGGACGCGGCCTGTCCACCGAGGCGCTGCAGATCGTCGCCGAGGGGACGGCCCGTCCCGTGGACGTGGACCGCATCGCGCGCGATCTCCTCGGCCTGAAGATGGGCCCGTTCGAGCTGATGGACCTCACCGGCCTGGACGTCTCGCATCCCGTCCTGGAGACGATCTGGGAGGGGTTCCACTACGACGAGCGGCTGCGGCCGTCGTACCTCACGCGCGCGCGGTACGACGCGGGGCTGTTCGGCCGGAAGTCCGGCGAGGGCTGGTACCGGTACGAGGACGGCGAGAAGCGGGAGCCCGGCGAGGCCGTGCCGAGCGTCCCGCCGGCCGCGGTGTGGGTGAAGGGCAGCGCGCTGCTGCGCGACCTGCTGCGGGAGGCCGGGGTCGAGTTGAGCATGTCCGGCGTGCTGCTGGACGTCCCCGGCGACTGCGAGCCCGTGAACGCGGGCCGGGACGCGTCGCGGACGCTCAGCGTCGATCCGACGGGCGGGTTCGAGAAGCGGATCGTGCTGGCCGTCCACCCGGGCGCGGACCCGGACGCGGCGCGCGGCGCGCTCGCGGCGCTGGCGGCGACGGGCCGTCCGGTGACGGTCGTCGCCGACGCGCCGGTGTCGGTCGCGCGCCGGCTGCGCGCCTCGATCGTCAACGTGTCCTGCGAGATCGCGCAGCGCGGCCTGGCCACCCCGGACGACATCGACACCGCCGTCCGGCTCGGGCTCGGCTACCCGCTCGGGCCGCTGGCCCTGGGCGACCGCTGGGGCGCCGCGTCCGTGGCGTCCGACCTGCGCAAACTCCACGAGCGCACCGGCGACCCGCGCTACCGCGCGAGCCGCTGGCTGACCGACCGCGCCGCCCTCGGCCTCCCGCTCACCGACCCCGGGACCACCCCTCAGGACGTCTTCGGCGACGGGTAGTCCGGCACCCCGTCCGTCCAGCCGTAGGAGAGGACGGCGTCGTAGTTCACGATGTCGCCGGCCTTGCGGTCCGCCCAGACCCCCCGGGGCCTGAGGAGGACGTCCTGCGTGGCGAGCAGCCTCCCGGTGCGGGTGTCGATGATGATCTGTCCCTGGAAGTCCCGGCCGGTGGGGTCGGCGTCCGCGCGCAGGGCGAACGCCGTCCCGGTCCGGCCGAGGGCGTCCTTGACCGTGCCGAGCGACTTCAGGCTGGGGTCCTGGGCCAGCAGCCGGTACACCGCTCCGCGCGTGCCCGGGCCGACAGGGCCGGAGAGGATCAGCTTGGCGTTGGTGAACAGCCAGGACGTCGTGTTCACCTTCGCGTTCCCCCAGTCCTCCGGGATCAGCCGGACCAGGGCGGACCGCAGCGCGGCGGCGCCGGACGGGAGGGTCCGCAGATCGACCTGGGGCGGCGCGGAGCCCGGCCGCGAGGTGGCGGCGACGGGCGTCTGGAAGAGGGAGCCCGGCGCGAGCAGCGTCTTCGACCATGCGAAGGAGTCGAGATGCGCGGAGCGCGCGCCCTTCATCCCGGTGGGCCGGAGATACCGCTTGGACACCATGCGCGAGGTGTACCAGGCCTGTTTGCCCGGCCCGGCGTCGTAGCTGCCCGTCTGCCGCACGAAGTCGTACTCCTTGCCCGCCTCGGCGAGCCGTCCGCCCCTCTGCTCCATCACCGCCCAGTAGCGGCCGTGCGACCGGACGGGCTGGCGCTCGGCGCTCTCCGCCGCGGCCAGCATCAGCCGGGAACCGGCCGAGCCGGACGGGTCGGGCGCGCGGGGCGTCGTCCCGGACGACAGCAGCACCGCGCCCGCGACGGCCGCCGCCGCTCCCGCCAGGCCGAACCCGCCGAACAGCGCGAAGCGCGAACCGAACAGCGCGAAGCGCGGGCGGATCGACGCGCGTCGCCGCCGATCGCGAGAGGCGTCCGTCCCGGCGGCCGTCGCGGCCGCGGTCGCGGCGACCAGCCTGCGGCGGCCGTCCCGCTCGCCGTGCGCGGAGGGCTCCTCGTCCAGCAGGGACACGATCATTCCGAGTTCGTCCACGTCAGGTGCCTTTCGTCGGGGAGAGGGCCGCGCGGAGCCGTCCCCGCGCGCGGTTGAGGCGTGAGTCGACCGTGCCGACCGGGATGCCGAGGGCGGCGGCGATGTCATCGCGGGCCAGGTCGGTGAAGGCGGCGAGGAGCAGCACGTCCCGCTCCTTCCGGGACAGCGTGCGCAGCGCCGCGGCCAGCCGGGGCTGGGCGAGCCGGGCGTCGAACGCGTCGGCGACCCGCTCCTCCGGGCCGTCCTCGGGACGCCCCGGGCCGAGCCGGGCGAGGGTCCGGTAGCGGCGCTCCTCGACCCGGCGGTGCTCCCCGACCAGGCGGGTCGCGATGCCGAACAGCCAGGCGCGCACCACGCCGCGTCCCGGGTCGAACTCGGCGCGGCGGCGGAACGCGGCCAGGAACGTCTCGGCGGCGACGTCGTCGGCGGCCTCGGGGCCGAGCCGGGCCGCGACGTAGCGGCGGACCGCGGCGAAGTGCCGGTCGTAGACGCCGGTGAACCGCTCCGGATCGTCACGGGACGCCGCGACGAGCGCCGCGTCGTCCACCAGGGGTGGGGCGGTCATTGAGAGGGGTCCCCTTCCGGTCGGTGTCACAAGTACTCCGTTCGCCGAACCGCTCCCTTCGGTGGATTTTCGGATTTTCTCGCCCGCCGTCCGCGCGGCGCTGTCGGCCGTCCGTCTCGCCGACCGGGCGCGGCACCGGCCCGCGGAGCTGTCCGGCGGCCAGCAGCAGCGCGTCGCCGTCGCCCGCGCGCTCGTCGCCGTCCCCGCGCGTCCTATTCGCCTGGGAAAAGGCGGCACCCCGCGCCACAGGGACGCGGGGTGCGGTGGAACGGAAACGACAGGATCAGAAGGGCAGCTTGGCGGGAGGCGTGGGCTCGGCGTCCGTCCAGCCGCCCGACCGGACGATCCAGTAGGAGAGCACGGCGCCCGGCTTCCGCGCGGCGTACGGTCCGCCCGGACGCGCCAGGACGTTCTGCTGGGACAGAAGCGCGCCGGTCTTCGGGTCGAAGACCAGTTCCTCCTGCTCGCTGTAGGTGCCCTGCTCGACCTTCGGGGTGCCGTACTCGCCGGTCACCGTGCGCGTCACGGGGTCGGCCACCAAGGCGACGCCCTCACGGCCGAGGGGGTCGCGCACGTTCTTCACCGTGTGGACGCCGGGCTGGGCCGCGAGTGCCCGCATCAGCCCCGAGCGGACCTTCGGCGGCAGCGGCATGTCCTTCAGCGCGGTGCCCCCGGCGGAGATCTTCTCCCGAGGGGTCATGTCGCGCGGCGGGATCGAGCCGGGGTTCTGCTTCAGCCGGAGCATCTCCTCCTTCGGCATCCGGTTCGCGCCGAGAGGGTCGAGGGCGTCGAACCCGGTCATCTTCGGAAAGAGGAGCTCGGCGAGCGCGGCCGGGTCGGTCGGCAGCGCGGCGAAGCCCTCGACGGTCATGGACTTCTTCCCGGTCGTGGCGGACTTGCGGTCCGGGCCGAGGCCGGGGAACCGCCCGCCCATGCCGCGTCCTGCCGGGTCGTCCTCCCAGGCGGTGGCCTTGGTGGTGTAGGTCCAGTGGTGGTCGTTCGACCAGACGCGGAAGGACGACGGCGACCCGGCGCGCCGCCACGCCGCCGCGTCCCCGGCCGACGCAGGACGGCTCGGCAGGTCGCGTCCCCAGAAGCCGGAGCCGTCCTTCCGCTGGGCGCCCACGTACTGGTACGTCTCGCTGTGCGCGCCGATGATCGCGTACGGGCCGGACTTCGGGCGCTGCATGTACGACTGCCCCTGGATCTCGTCGGAGTACCAGTAGCGTCCGCTCGGCAGCAGGTCCGCCTTGGCCGCGACCTCCAGGAAGGAGCCGTCGGTGCCGCCGGGCGCGCCGGGTCCGCCGGGGGCCCGGGGCGTCGCCGTTCCCGACGTCAGGACCGCGACCGCCGCCGCGCCCGCGAGCGTCAGCCCGAAGCCGGTGAACAGGGTCGCGCGGGGCGGGAGGAAGCGGCGGCGTCCGGAGAGCCGCGCCGGTGCGCCCGCGGCGCGCCGTGCCTCGGCCTCGAGCCGGGCCCGTCCGGACGCGACCGTCTGGGGGGCGGGATTCGCCGCGAGCGCGGTGAGGGCTTCGAGTTCGTCCACGGTCAGTGTCCTTCCGATGCGGTGGAGAGGGCGTCGCGCAGCTTTCCGCGGGCCCGGTTGAGGCGGGAGCCGACCGTCCCGAACGGGATGCCGAGGGCGTCGGCGACCTCCTGGTGGCTGAGCCCGGCGAGGGCGACCAGCAGGACGACGTCGCGCTCCTTGGCGGAGAGCCCGCGCAGGGCGGCGGCGAGCCGGGGCCGGACGGCGCTCGCGTCCACGACGGCGTCGATCCTGTCCTCGTCCCCGCCGTGCGGAGGGTCGACGCCGACGCGGGCGAGCGCCCGGTAGTGCCGCTCCTCGGCGCGTCGGTGCTGGGCGACGAGCCGGGTGGCGATGCCGAACAGCCAGGCGCGCAGCACGCCGCGTCCCGGATCGAAGTCGGCGCGGCGGCGGAACGCGGCCAGGAACGTCTCGGCGGCGACGTCGTCGGCGGCCTGCCCGCCGAGCCGCCCCGAGACGTACCGGTAGACCGCGGTGTAGTGGCGGTCGTAGACGGCCGTGAACCGGAGCGGTCGGCGGTTCCTCCCGGGGCAGGGGGAGTCCTCCTCCTTGAGGAGGGTTCGACCCTGAGAAGCCGGGGACCGGGGAACGGGAATAGGCGGCTCAGACGTCCTGTTAGAAGAGACGTCAGCAAAGTTGAGTCTCCTCGGCTCAGGTCATTTGACAAGAGATCCCGGGAGCGGCACCCTGACAGACAGCGGAAGACTCGCGCCGGACACGAGGGCCCCGCGGCCCCCGCGACGGCGAACGGTTAGCTAGATCAACGGAGGACGAGACATGGGACGTGCGGTCGGCATCGACCTCGGGACGACCAACTCGGTCGTCGCGATTCTGGAGGGCGGCGAGCCCACGGTCATCGCCAACGCGGAGGGGTCGCGGACCACGCCGTCCGTCGTCGCCTTCGCCAAGAACGGCGAGGTCCTCGTCGGTGAGGTGGCCAAGCGGCAGGCCGTCACCAACGTTGATCGCACCATCCGGTCGGTCAAGCGCGAGATGGGCACCGACTGGAAGCAGAAGATCGACGACAAGGAGTTCACGCCGCAGCAGATCTCGGCGTTCGTGCTCCAGAAGCTCAAGCGGGACGCCGAGTCCTACCTCGGCGAGCCGGTGACCGACGCGGTCATCACCGTGCCCGCCTACTTCTCCGACCACCAGCGCCAGGCCACCAAGGAGGCCGGCCAGATCGCGGGCCTGAACGTCCTGCGCATCATCAACGAGCCGACCTCGGCTGCGCTGGCCTACCACCTGGAGAAGGAGAACGAGGCCACCATCCTGGTCTTCGACCTCGGTGGCGGCACCTTCGACGTGTCCCTGCTCGAGGTCGGCGACGGCGTCGTCGAGGTCAAGGCGACCTCCGGCGACAACCACCTCGGCGGCGACGACTGGGACAACAAGGTCGTCGAGTGGCTGGTCGAGCGGTTCAAGAACGCCAACGGCGTCGACCTGTCCAAGGACAAGATGGCGCTGCAGCGGCTCCGCGAGGCCGCCGAGAAGGCCAAGATCGAGCTGTCCAGCTCGTCCGAGACGCAGATCAACCTGCCCTACATCACCGCCTCGGCGGAGGGCCCGCTGCACCTGGACGAGAAGCTCACCCGCGGCGAGTTCCAGCGCCTCACCAGCGACCTGCTCGAGCGCACCAAGGCGCCGTTCCAGCAGGTGCTGAAGGACGCGGGCATCACCGTCGGCGACATCAACCAGGTCGTCATGGTCGGCGGCTCGACCCGTATGCCCGCGGTCAGCGAGATGGTGAAGGAGCTGACCGGCGGCAAGGAGCCCAACAAGGGCGTGAACCCGGACGAGGTCGTCGCCATCGGCGCGTCGCTCCAGGCCGGCGTCCTCAAGGGCGAGGTCAAGGACGTCCTGCTGCTGGACGTCACCCCGCTGTCGCTCGGCATCGAGACCAAGGGCGGCATCTTCACCAAGATCATCGAGCGCAACACCACGATCCCGACCAAGCGCTCGGAGACCTTCACCACGGCCGACGACAACCAGCCGTCCGTGGAGATCCAGGTCTACCAGGGCGAGCGCGAGATCGCGGCGTACAACAAGAAGCTCGGCACCTTCCAGCTGACCGGCCTGCCCCCGGCGCCGCGCGGCGTCCCGCAGATCGAGGTCACCTTCGACATCGACGCGAACGGCATCGTGAACGTCTCCGCGAAGGACCTCGGCACCGGCAAGGAGCAGTCGATGGTCATCACCGGCGGCTCGGCGCTGCCGAAGGACGACATCAACCGCATGATGCAGGAGGCCGAGCAGTACGCCGAGGAGGACCGCCGGCGCAAGGAGGAGGCCGAGGTCCGCAACCAGGCCGACACCCTCGCGTACTCGACCGAGAAGTTCCTGCGGGAGAACGGCGAGAAGGTCCCGGCCGAGCTGAAGACCGAGGTCGAGGCCGGCGTCGCCGACGTCAAGAAGGCCCTGGAGGGCACCGACGTCGAGGCGATCAAGTCCGCGGCCGACAAGCTCGCGCAGACCAGCCAGAAGATGGGCGCCGCGATGTACGCCCAGAACCCGGAGGGCGCGGCCCAGCCGGGCGGCGAGCAGGCCGGCGCGGACGCCGGGCAGCCGCAGGACGACGAGGTCGTCGACGCCGAGATCGTGGACGAGGACAAGCCGAAGGGTGACGCCAAGTGACCTCACCCCGTGAGGAGCACGACGGCCCGGTGATCCGCGACCGGCGGCGCATCGACCCCGACACGGGACAGGTCCGGGACGCCGGGGGGGACGAGAAGTCCGCCCCGGCCCCCGGGGCCGCCCAGGGGGCGCCCGCCGCCGGGCCGGAGAACGGCGAGGCCGCCGCGTTCAAGGAACAACTGGCCGAGCGCACCGCCGACCTGCAGCGGCTCAAGGCCGAGTACGACAACTACCGCCGGCGCGTCGAGCGCGACCGCGTCGCGGTCCGCGAGCAGGCGCTCGCGAGCGTGCTCGCCGAGCTGCTGCCGGTGCTGGACGACATCGGCCGGGCCCGTGACCACAACGAGCTGACCGGCGGGTTCAAGTCGGTCGCCGACGCGCTGGAGGGGGTGACCGGCAAGCTCGGCCTCGAACGCTTCGGGGAGAAGGGCGAGCCGTTCGACCCGACGGTGCACGAGGCGCTGATGCACGCCTACTCGGCGGAGGTCACCGAGACCAGCGTCGCCGACGTCCTGCAGCCGGGGTACCGGATCGGCGAGCGCGTGCTGCGGCCCGCGCGGGTCGCGGTCGCCGAGCCGCAGGACGGCGACGCCGACGGTGACGCGGCCGGCGGCCAGGCCGACGACGAGCGGCCCGAGTAACCGCCGCCGCTCCGGGCGGCGAGCCCGGACGGCGGCGACGGC
>NZ_QURH01000321.1 GCF_003428695.1 Actinomadura logoneensis | reverse complement strand
CCCGCCGCCGCGGGGCCCCGGGGCGCGCCTGTGTCCCGGCCCCGCCCGGCTGCTACGCTCGTCGGCCACGGCCGCTCCACGCGCGCGGGCGGCGCGGCTTGGTGGGAGCCCCCCGGAATGTCACAGACCCCTGTGCTGGACCTGCGCGGTATCGACAAGAGTTTCGGGCCGGTCCGCGTCCTCCAGCAGGTCGACTTCACCGCGTACGCGGGCGAGGTCACCGCGCTCGTCGGCGACAACGGCGCGGGCAAGACGACGCTGGTGAAGTGCATCGGCGGCATCCACCCCATCGACTCCGGCGAGTACCTCTTCGACGGCCGCCCGGTGCGCCCCGGCACGCCCCGCGAGGCCGCCGCGCTCGGCATCGAGGTCGTCCACCAGGACCTCGCGCTCGCCGACAACCTCGACATCGTGCAGAACATGTTCCTCGGCCGCGAGCGCCGCCGCGGCCTGCTGCTGGACGAGCCCGCGATGGAGGAGCTGGCGCGCCGCACGCTCGCCGAGCTGTCGGTGCGGACGATCGGGTCGGTCCGGCGGAAGGTGTCGGAGCTGTCCGGCGGGCAGCGGCAGACCGTCGCGATCGCGCGCGCGGTGCTGTGGGACTCGCGGGTGGTCGTGCTGGACGAGCCGTCCGCCGCGCTCGGCGTCGCGCAGACCCAGCAGGTCCTGGAGATCGTCCGGCGGCTCGCCGACCAGGGCCTGGCGGTCGTGCTGATCTCGCACAACATGAACGACGTGTTCGCGGTGGCGGACCGGATCGCCGCGCTCTACCTGGGCCGCACGGTCGCGCAGGTGCGCGCCGCCGACGTCACGCACGCCCAGGTCGTCGAGCTGATCACCGCGGGCCGCAGCGAGTCGCTGGGGATCACCGGATGAGGGCGGGACCGTCACAGGAGGACATCCGGCGGCACAACCTCGGCACGCTGCTGCGGTACGTCCATGTCCGCGGCCCCGCGTCGCGGGCGACGCTCGCCGAGTCGCTCGGCCTGAACCGCAGCACGATCATGGCGCTGACGGCCGACCTCACCGCGGCCGGGCTCGTCCGCGAGGAGCTGCCGCGCAGCCCCGGCCGGCGCGCCGGACGCCCCTCGCTGGTGGTGCGGCCCGAGTCCACCCGGGTCTACGTGCTGGCGTTCGACGTCGGCGTGGACCGGCTCGCGGTCGCGCGCGTCGGGCTCGGCGGTGTCGTGCTCGACCGGCGCGAGGCGCCGCACGAGGGCCGCGGCCCGGTCGAGCCGGCCGAGCTGGTCGCGACGCTCGCCGGGATGGCCCGCTCGCTGGTCCGCAAGGCCGGCCGCGACGCGGTGTGCGTGGGCGCGGCGCTGGCGTTCCCCGGCATCGTCCGGCGCGGCGACGACGTGATCCGGTTCGGCCCGAACCTGCGGGTGGGGGACGTGACGCTCGGCGAGATGCTGTCCCGGCGGCTCGCGCTCGGCGTCCCGGTCGCGGTCGCCAACGACGCCAACCTCGGCGCGATCGCCGAGCACGAGCGCGGCGCGGGCGTCGGCTACGACGACATGGTGTACCTGCACGGGGACGTCGGCGTCGGCGGCGGCATCATCGTCGGCGGGCGGCTGCTCGGCGGCCAGGACGGCTACGGCGGCGAGGTCGGCCACATGGGCGTGAACCCGGGCGGCCGGATGTGCTCGTGCGGCGCGCGCGGCTGCCTGGAGTCGGAGGTGGGGGAGCGGACGCTGCTGACCCTGGCGGGCCGCGCCGACCTGACCGGGGTGACCAGCCGCGAGGCCGTCCGCGCGATCGTGGACGCCGCCGACCGCGGCGACGTGGTCGCCCGCGACGCGCTGCACCAGGTCGGCACCTGGCTCGGCCGGGGCGTGGCGAACCTGGTGAACATCTTCAACCCCGGCCTGGTCGTGTTCGGCGGGACGCTGCGGGACGTCTACCTCGGCTCGGCGGCGCAGGTCCGCAGCGTGCTGGCGACCGAGGGCATGGCCGCGCCGCGCGAGCGGGTGCGGCTGCGGACGGCCCAGCTCGGCGACGACACGACGCTGGTCGGCGCCGCCGAGTTCGCGTTCGCCGACGTCCTGGCGGACCCGCTGCACGTCCTGGCCCGGCTGCGCGACCCGGAGGAGGAGCCGGTCGGCTCCTGACCCCCGCCGGTCGCGGCGCGCCCGTCAGGCGAAGCTGCCGTACGCCCCCTTGTAGAACAGCAGCGGCTCGCCCTCGTGGTGCTTGTCCAGGTGGTGGACGCGCGCGACGACGATGACGTGGTCGCCCGCGACGTGCTCGTTCTCGACCGACACCTCGATCCAGGCGAGCGCGCCCTCGATGACCGGGCCGCCGCCGGGGGAGCCGGTCCAGGTGATGTCGGCGAACTTGTCGCCGCCCTTCAGCGCCAGCCGCTTGCAGACCTCGAGCTGCGGCTCGCTGAGGATGTTGATGCACAGCCGTCCGGCGTCGCGCAGCCGCGGCCACGTCGTGCTCGTGTGCGCGACGCAGAACGCCACCAGCGGCGGGTCGAGCGAGACCGAGGTGAAGGAGTTGGCGGCCAGGCCGGTCGGGCGCCCCGACCCGGCGTCGATGCCGGTGATCGCGACGACCCCGGTGGCGAACCGGCCGAGGACGGCCCGGAACCGGGCGCCGTCGATGTCGGTCACCCCGCCGTCCGGCCGGGTTCCCGCCGCGCCGGACGCCTCGGCCGCCGCGGCGGACGCCGTGCCGTTGGGTGCCGCGCCGTTGGCCGTCGGCCCGTCGGGGGATCGGTGCATGCGGCGTTCCACTCCCGGTCCGTGGCGTCGCTCGGCCGACCCGGTCGCCGGGAGCGCGGTGGCGTGTTCGGCCATCACACCCGTTCCCTTCTCTTAGCCAAGCGCTTGCTTGGACGATAGGCGGGCCCTCTCGATACTGTCAAGCTCGCCCCCCTTCGCCCTTCTTCCCCCATAAGGGCCTCTCTCTGGAGAAAGTCCCCCCGGGCCGGATGGTAATCTCACACAAGCGCTTGCTTGTTCTCACCATCAGGTCCGCCACCACCCAGGGAGGACGCCCGTGCCGGGATTCCGCGACCGGACCGCGATCGCCGGGGTCGGCTACACCCCCTTCAGCAAGGACTCCGGCGTCTCCACGCTCACCCTCGCCGTGGACGCGGTCACCGCCGCCCTCGCCGACGCCGGACTCACCGTGGACGACGTGGACGGCCTCGCCACCCACCGCGTCGGCGACAGCACCCCGCCCTGGGTGGTCGCCCCCGCGCTCGGCGTCCGGGAGGTCACCTGGTACCTGGACCAGTTCGGCGGCGGCAGCGTCTCGCACTCCGTCGTCGCCCAGTCCGCCATGGCCGTCGCGTCCGGCATGGCCGAGACCGTCGTCTGCTACCGCGCCATCAACGCCCGTTCGGAGTTCCGCATGGGCGGCACCGGACGCGCCCCGGCGCCCGTCTTCGACGTCCAGTACCAGGCCCCCTACGGCTACTTCGCCCCGCCGCAGCAGTTCGCGATGTACGCGCGCGCGCACATGAACCGCTACGGCACCACCCACGAGCAGCTCGGCCGCATCGCCGTCCGCCAGCGCGAGAACGCCGCCAAGAACCCGCGCGCCCTGAAACGCGACCCGATCACCCTGGACGACTACCTCGCGTCCCGCTGGATCGCCGAGCCGCTGCGGCTCCTCGACTGCTGCCTGGAGACCGACGGCGCCTGCGCCGTCGTCGTCACCTCCCGCGAGCGCGCCCGCGACCTGCGCCGCCCGCCCGTCCTCATCTCGGCCGCGGCCTGGGGAGGCGGCGACAGCATGTTCTCCGGCGCGGGCTCCACCCCGGCCGGCACCGACTGGACGGTCACCGAGGCCGCCCGCCTCGCCCCGCGCCTCTACCGGATGGCCGGCATCACCCCGTCCGACATCGACGTGGCCGAGCTCTACGACTGCTTCACCTACTCGGTGCTCGTCCAGCTGGAGGACTACGGCTTCTGCCCCAAGGGCGAAGGCGGCCCCTTCGTCGAATCCGGCGAGGGGCCGCCCGTCAACACCCACGGCGGCTTCCTCTCCGAGGGGTACGTCCATGGCATCAACCACATCGCCGAAGCCGTCTCCCAGCTCCGCGGCGACGCCGGCGACCGCCAGGTCCCGAACGCGCGGACCGCCCTGTCCACCGCCCAGCCGGGCTACGTCCTCGCCGGAACCTCGGCCCTCGTCCTCCGGAGCGACCAGTGATCGTCCGTCCCGAGCCCGACCGCGACTCCCGTCCCTGGTGGGACGCCGTCCGCCGCCACGAACTGACCGTCCAGCGGTGCGACGCCTGCGGCCGGCTCCGCTTCCCGGCCCGAGCCGTCTGCAACGCCTGCCGCTCACGGGAGGCGTCATGGACGCCCGTCTCAGGCCGCGGCCGCGTCTACTCCTGGATCGTCAACCACCAGCGCTTCGCGCCGTCCATGACCGAACCGCTCACCATCCTCGCCGTCCGCCTGGACGAGGGCGACGACCTGCTCATGTACGGCAACCTGACCGAACCCGCCGAGCTGTGCGAGGGCCTCCCCGTCGAAGCCGTCTTCACCGACCACGACGGCGAGACCCTCGTCAACTGGCGTCCCCTCCCCGGCTAACCCGGCCGCTCGGCGGCGGCGCGGGCGTGCAGGGAGGGCTTGTCGATCTTGCCGTTGGCGTTCACCGGCAGCGCCTCCACCGGGACGACCCGGCGGGGGACCTTGTAGTTCGACATGTTCTCGCGCGCCCACGCGATGACGGCGTCCGGGTCGGGGTCCCGGCCCGGAGGCGGGACGACGTACGCCCAGCCGACCTCGCCCTGCGCCTCGTCCGGGACGCCGACCACCGCCACCTGGGACACGTCCGGACAGGACAGCAGCAGCCCCTCGATCTCCGCCGGGTAGGCGTTGAAGCCGGAGACGATGAACATCTCCTTCTTCCGGTCGACGATGGCGACGTTGCCCGCGTCGTCCACGACGCCGATGTCGCCCGTGTGCAGCCAGCCGTCCGCGTCGACGGCCTCGGCGGTGCGTTCCGGGTCGTCCCAGTAGCCGCGCATCACCCCGTAGCCGCCGACGAGGATCTCGCCGGGCTCGCCGGGCGCCAGGTCGCGCCCGTCGTCGTCCACCACGCGCACCGACACCCCCGGCACCGGACGGCCCGTCGTGCGGGCGATCACCTCCACCGGGTCCTCGGGACGGGTCATCGAGACGACCGTGCCCTCCATGAGGCCGTAGGCGTTGATCATCCGCTCGATGCCGACGCGGTCCACCAGGCGGCGGATCAGCTCGGGCGGGACGGCGGCGGCGCCGCAGATCAGCACGCGCAGCGACGACACGTCGCGGCCGTCCAGCTCGTCCAGGATCTTGAAGAACATCGGCGGCGCGCCCGCCAGGACGCTGACCCGGTTCTCCTCGATCAGGTCGAGCAGCCCCGACGGGTCGAACCGGGCGATCGGCATCATCGTCGCGCGGCGCAGGACGCAGGCGAGCAGCCCGGCGTTGATGCCGAAGCCGTGCGAGAACGGCGCGATGACCGGGTACCGGTCGCCCTCGCGCAGCGTGACGATCTCCGCCCAGTCCCAGTAGCCGCGCAGCAGCTGCGCGTGGTGCAGCATGACGCCCTTGGGCGCGCCGGTCGTCCCTGACGTCGCCATGATCGACGCGAGGTCGTCGCGGCCGACCGCCAGCGCCCGCTCCTCGGCCTCGGCGCGGGACGTCTTCTCCCCGGCCGCCAGGAAGTCGTCCCAGGCCACGGCCCCCGGCGGCGGCGCCCCCGGGCCGAGGACGACCCGGAGCCGCAGGTCGGGCAGGTCGGCGTCCGCGATCATGTCCAGGTAGGACGTCCCCATGAAGCCCTCGGCGGCGAGCAGCACGGACGCGCCGGTTTTGCGCAGCAGCCCCGCCGCCTCCAGGCCCCTGAACCGCGTGGACACCGGGGCGATGATCGCGCCGGTGTCCCAGACGCCGTAGGCGGCCACGACCCAGTCCGGGTCGTTCGGACCCCAGACCGCCACCCGGTCGCCCGGCCGGACGCCGTGCGCGATCAGCGCCCGGGCGACCTCGGACGCGCGCTCCGCGAGCGAGCGGAGCGTGAGGCGGACGTCCCCGGCGACGACCGCCTCCACCCCGGGGTGGCGGGCGGCCTGGTCGCGGAGCATGCGCGGGATCGTCCCCCACGCGGGGACGGCCTGGAGGTCCATCACGCCCCCAGGGCGGAGCGGTCCCGGCCCAGGTGGTGGCCGCGCGCGTCGGTGACGGTCCCCGGCCGGCGCGTCTCGGCGACCTCCTCCGCGACGACGACCTCGATCGACACCGGCGTCAGCGCGTAGAGCGCCTGCGCGATGCGTCCCTTCCACATCGGGTTCCGGACGAGCGTGTCGCGGTTGAACCGGACGTGCAGCGCGGCGGAGTCGAGGGTGCCCTCGCGGGTGATCCGCAGGTCCCAGTGGGCGACGCCGTCGATCTTCGCGAGCGCCGCCTCCAGCTTCGGCAGGGAGATCCAGCGCCCCCTGACCAGCACGTGCTCGCCGACCGTGTGCGCGGGAGCCGGGACGCCCTCCTCCCCGCCGGAGAGCCGGACGGCGTGCCCGGTCCGCCGCACCTCGTCACCGGCGAACACGACCAGCTCGGCGCTCGTCACCGGCGAACACGACCAGCTCGGCGGTCCCGGCCTCGAAGGGCGGCTCCAGGAGGACGTCCTTGCCGACGGGCGCGAGCCCGAGCAGGCCGTCCCGCACGGGTGTCAGCACCGCGTCGGACGGCCGCTTCCACGCGATCGGCACCCCGAGGAACGGGTCGGCGTACAGCTCCCGGACCTCGGCCTCGAACTCGGCGGCGAGCTGCGCCGCGGTGTTGGCCGACGGGATCTCGCCCACCACCAGGACGCGGTCCAGCTCCAGGTCCAGCGGGTCGAGCAGGAACTCCAGGTGCAGCCGCGCGAGCAGGTCCATCGCGCCGGTGGGCGTGGTGACCAGCGTCGTCGCGCCCACCGCCTCCAGCGCCGAGTGCAGCCGCATCCGCCCGCGCGCGCCCACCGACGCCGAGGCCGCGGCGACCGACGCGGCGGCCCGCGCGACCAGCGACCCGCTCGGCTCGCCGTCGTCGTTCAGCGCGACCACCACCCGGTCGGACGCCCCGACGCCCGCCGCGCGCAGGGTCTCGGCGGCCGTCGCGACCACGTCGTCCGGCAGCGGGACGACCAGGTCGCCCTCGGAGGAGACCGCCAGCGGGCCGCGCGCGGCGGTCCCGGCGGGGAACCCGTGCCTGGTCAGCCAGCGGCTCACTGCGCGACCTCCTGCATGAAGAGCTTCATCGAGTTGCAGACGTGCTCGTGCGCGAGCCCGCCGACCTGCGCCTGGAGGATCAGGTCGGTCGCCCCGGCCGCCTCGATCGCCTCGACGGCCTTGCGCGAGCCCTCCACGTCGTCGATGACGACCATGGTCTGCTCGCGCAGCACCCCCATCGCCTCGTCCGGCGGCATCCCGACGGCCTGCTGGCCGAGGACGCGGTGGGTGGCGTGCCGGGCGTCGGTGTAGCCGGGCGGCGCGACCAGGTTGATCTGCCGCCGCAGGTACCACAGGACGGCGTCGGCGGCGGTGTCCACGGCCTCCTGCTGGGTCGGCGCGACGTACCAGGGGATCATCAGCGCGACCCGGCGCGAGTCCGGGTCGAACCCGCTGTCGGCGAGGCACTGCTTGTACTTGGCGATGTCCTCGGCGACGTCGTCCAGGCCCTTGAGCATGGTCATGCCGAGCAGGTTGAAGCCCTGCCTGGCGGCGGCGAGGTAGCCGTCCAGCGAGGTCGAGGCCACCCAGACCGGGGGGTGCGGGTCCTGCACGGGGCGCGGGTAGACGCCCACGTCCGGCACCTCGAAGAACTCGCCGCTGCGGGTCACCGGCCGCCCGTCGGCCTCCCAGATCGCCAGGACGGCCTCCAGGTGCTCCTCCCACAGCTCGCGCGACCGCTCGAACGGCCGCTGGAACGCCTGGTACTCCAGCGGGGACGCGCCGCGCCCGGTGCCGAACTCGACCCGTCCGCCGGAGATCACGTCCAGCGTGGCGACGCGTTCGGCGATCCGGATCGGCGACTGGAACGGCAGCAGCACCACGCCGAGCCCGAGGTGGATGCGCTCGGTGCGCTGCGAGATCCCGGCCAGCACCAGGTCGGGCGCGGACGAGTGGGAGAAGCCCCGGGTGAAGTGGTGCTCCACGAACCAGGCGGTGTCGTATCCGAGCTGGTCGGCCAGCACCACCTGCTCCATGACGTTGTGGAACGCCTGCCGCTCCACCTCGCGGGACCGACCGCGCACCTCAAGTTCGTAGCCAAGGCTGACCCGTAGCGACGTCATGGAGCCTCCGAGCTTCCGCTGTGCTGTCAGAGACAAGATAACCAAGCGCTCGCTTGGGATGCTAGTCGAGCGCGTCTCCGACCGGTGCCGCGGACGGGGCGGGCTCGACGGCCGGGCCGGACGCCAGGGCCGGGACGTACGGGGTGAGGACCGCGAAGCTGCCGCAGCCCTCCAGCACGAGGCGTCCGAACCGGCCGAGGGCCGCGCGCGCACGGGCTCCCGCCCGGTCCTGGAGCGCCAGCCACGCCACCCAGCCGACGCCCACGACGCCCCAGTAGGAGACGAGGCGGTACAGGCCGACGGCGGCGGCGGCCGGGGCGACCGCCGCGCCGAGCGCGACCAGCGAGGCGGCCATGCTCGACTCGATCGCGCCGATGCCGCCCGGCAGCAGCGGCAGCAGGCTGCCCGCGGCCTGCGCGGCGAAGTAGGCGAGGGTGACGCCGGTCGGGTCGAGGTCGAGGCCGACGGCGCGGGCCGCCGCGAACAGCGCGAGGATGTCGCAGACCCAGTTCATGACCGCGAGCAGCGCCAGGACGCCGACGTCCCGCGCGTTCGGCCGCAGTAGGACCGCCGCGTCCAGCAGCTTGTCCACCCACGGGGCGATCTTCGGGTGCGCGGTCAGCCGCCGGTGCGCCCAGTGGAACGGGACGGCCAGGCGGGACCGCAGCGGACGCCAGAACAGCGCGGGCGCGAGCACCGCCGCCAGGGCCGCCGGATAGGACAGCGCGGTCAGCGCCGGACCGCGAGCGTACGGGTCGGTCAGGAGCGCCAGCAGCCCGATCAGCGTGTAGGTGCCGGTCGTGATCACGCCGCCGACCACGATCACCGCCGTGGCGACCCGCGCGGACACCCCGGACCGCCGGAACTGCTGGAACGTGAACACCACGCTCACCGCGGGCCCGGCGGGGAGCGTCGTGGAGAGCGCGTTGCCCGCGTAGGTGATCGCGAACGCGCGGCGCACCGGCATCCGGTGCCCGCCGATCCGCAGCAGCCGCCGCTGGAGCCGGGCGAACGCGCCCATGGACAGCGCCTCGGCCAGCACCACGACGACCAGCCAGAGCCGGTCGGCGTCCCGCGTGGCCTGCCACATCGCGCCGAAGTCGGGGAGCTTGCCGCTGAACAGGACCAGTGAGCCGAGAGCCGCCAGGACGAGTCCCCACTGGACGAGCACGCCGATCCGGCGGGCGCGCCGCGAGCGGGTGTCGCGGGACGGGCCGAGCGGCAGATCCGGGCCCTCCGCGGCTCCCGCTTCGGGAGCGGCCGGAACGCCGGGGGAGGGGGGAGTGGCCTCGTCGGGAGAGACGTGAGCCGCGACGGACGATGTCATGTCACGGTCACCTCGCAAAACCGACTCAGCTGGGGCAACTCCGCGATCAGGAACAGTGTTCCCCACAGCGGGTCACAGAACCGCAAAGTGAGTTCCGTCACACGCTCGTCCGCGCTCAGAGTGCCCCGGATGCACGGAATTGCCGGATTCCCTACGCTTTGTTGACCCTTGTACTCACCTTCGTCACGGGCCGAGCCCCCATGGGAAGGACCCCATGCCCCCCAGCACGCCGCGCCTCCGCAAGCCCTCCCGGCGCGTCTCCACCGTGCTCGGCGTCGCCTCCGGCGCGCTGGCCACCACCCTCGTCGCCGCCGGCATCGCCGCCGCGACCGACTCCGGCGGCACGCTTCCCATCGCCCCCCGCGCCGCGGTCTCCACGACCCCCGGGCAGACCACGACGCTGTCCGGCGTCTCGTTCAAGCTCCGGTGGAAGCCGACCGACCCCGCCGCGATGTCCGCCCTGGACCGCCTGGCCGCCGACCCGCGCGCCGCGATGAAGTCCGTGTCCCTGCGCGAGGTCGCCGCCGACACCGCCGACGTGCGCCGCCTGACCTGGAAGACCAAGTGCTCCCAGACCGCCCGGTCGGCGGTCGGCGCGCTCGACGCCAGGATCAAGGTCGGCGCCTGGTGCCCCGAGTTCCGCGCCGGGATGAGCGACGAGACGAGCGCGAGCTGGACGCCGCAGGGCGTCGCCGTCAGCCGGACCGCGCAGTTCGACGGCCTCGCCCTCAGCTGGTACCACGTCAAGGACCCCAAGGCGAAGAACCCCGTCACCGACATGGCGCGGCTCACCGTCGGCAAGCGCCCCGAGGTGTCCAGGACGGGCGGCTACCACGCCGTCCAGCTCGCGATCCCGACGCGCGACGCGTCCGGCAGGGTCGCCGCCAAGGACGTGGCCGTCCAGCTCGGCGGAGCGTCCGGCGGCATGAGCGCCCAGGGCGTCGCCGAGGCCCCGCTGCACGCGGGCGGCGTCTCGATCGTCGGGAACTACGCCTACCTGGCCGACACCGCAGGCGGCCTGCGCGTCTACGACCTGCGCCGCACCTACCGGGTGACGCCCGGCGGCGGCCTCGGCGTCGGCTCGGACGGCAAATTCCACGCGCACGGCGAGCACTACGTGCTATTCGAGACCGGCCGCTACCAGTTCGACCGGACCGCGTACGGCAGCTGCCCCGAGTGGACCGTCAAGCCGTCCGCGGTCAACCGGCAGCTCTGCTTCAGCACCGTCACCTACGACCCGACCTACCCGACGCCGAGCCTGCTGACCGCCGAGTACAAGCTCTCCGGCGGGATCAGCTCGACGCGTCCGGTCCGCGTCGTCCGCTGGCCGCTCGCCTCCAACGGCCGGCTGGTTGCGAGCGGCGGCGTGGTCACCTCCAAGGTCGTCTACGGGACGGTCACGCCGAACGTGCAGGGCGTCGCGGCCTACTACCGCGCCGGTCAGGGCGCGACGATCTACTACTCGGTCAGCGGCGGCGGCGCCGTCAGCCCCGGCCGGATCATCAGCGACCGCGCCGGGCGCAACCCGTTCACCATCGTCGGGGTGATCGGCGGCGAGTCGTTCGCCTTCGACCCCTACTCGGGCGGCGACCGCATCTGGGGCGTCACCGAGCACTCGGGCAAGCGGATGGTCTACTGGGCCTACCGCAAGAGCCTCCAGCCCGCCGGCGACCGCTGACGCAGGCCCCACCGGGGGCGTCCCACCTCGTGGGACGCCCCCGGCGCATGTCCCCACCCCTCCGGGACGGCCGGCACGGCGCGGGATTCGTGATTCACCTCATAACGCCGTCGCCGGAGGTCCGAACCGGTGGCTACGCTTCCGACCATGAGCATCAAGGCGGTGATCTTCGACTGGGGCGGCACCCTGACCCCGTGGCACGACGTCGACCTCGCCCGCATCTGGCACGACGTCTGCGCCGCCGGGCTCGACCCCGCCCAGGTCGCGGACGCCGCCGCCCGCCTGCACGCCGCCGAGGGCGAGCTGTGGCGGCGCGGCACGGACGAGCACCGCAGCGCCACCCTCGACGAGGTGTTCGCCCTCGCGGGCGTCGCCCCCAGCGAGGCGCTGCTCACCGCCGTCTTCGACCACTGGACGCCGCACACCCTCATCGACCCCGCCGCCCCCGGCCTGATGCGCGAGCTGCGGGAGCGCGGCGTGAAGGTCGGCGTGCTGTCCAACACGATGTGGTCGCGCGAGTGGCACGAGCGCATCTTCGACCGCGACGGCGTCCTCGGCCTGCTCGACGGCGCGGTCTACTCCAGCGAGATCCCCTGGACCAAGCCGCACGCCGGGGCGTTCCGCGCCGCGATGCAGGCCGTGGGGGTGGACGATCCGTCCGCGTGCGTGTTCGTCGGCGACCGCCCGTTCGACGACATCCACGGCGCCAAGTCGGCCGGGATGCGCGCCGCGCTCGTGCCCAACAGCACCGTCCCCTCCTGGCGGACCGAGCCGGACGCCGTCCTGCACGGCGGCCTCGCCGACCTGCTGCCCCACATCGACCGCTGGACGTCCTGAACCCCGCGCCGACCTGGCCGAGAACGCCGACGGGGACCTCGGAAAGCCGGGGTCCCCGCCCGTGGTGCGCTGCTCAGGCCGCCCTGCCGACGGCCTTCCCGCCGTTGCCTCCGCTGTCGGCGTTCCGGCCGTCGCCGCCACCGGCCCTCCCGGCCTTCTCCGGCCGGTCGGCCTTGGCCGCGGACTGGGCCGCCGCGTCGGCGCCGCCCGCCGCCCCGGCCG
>NZ_QURH01000314.1 GCF_003428695.1 Actinomadura logoneensis | reverse complement strand
CCGCGGCCGTCCTCGCGCCCGTCGCCGCCGGGGCCGGGGCCGTGCGGTGGGCGCGCGCCCGCGCCGAACGCCAGACCGCCGCCGAGCGGACCATCGGCGCGACCCTGCTGGAGAACACCGCCAAGAGCGAGCGCGCCCGCATCGCCCGCGAGCTGCACGACGTCGTCGCGCACCACATCTCGATGATCGCCGTCCAGGCCGAGACCGCCCGCCTCGCCACCCCCGGCCTGCCCGCCGACGGTGCGAAACGCCTGCTCGGCATCGGCGACACCGCCCGCGCCGCGCTCACCGAGATGCGCCGCCTCCTCGGCGTCCTGCGCGAGGACGCCGGGGAGGGCGAGCAGGCCGCGCGCAGGCCGCAGCCCGGCCTCGCCCAGCTCGTCGAGCTGGTGGACGAGGCGCGCGCGACGACCGGCTCGGCCGTCCGCCTCATCGTCAGCGGCTCGGTCGCCGCGCTCGACCCCGGCGTCGAACTCACCGCGTACCGGATCGTCCAGGAGGCCCTGACGAACGCCCGCCGCCACGCGCCCGGAACCGCCGTCGACATCGAGCTGCACTACGCCTCCGACGCCCTCCGGCTGCGCGTCCGCGACCTCGGGCCGGGGCCGCGCGACGACGTCCGGCCCGACGCGCACGGCCTGCTCGGCATGCGCGAACGCGCCGCGACCGTCGGCGGCGAACTGCGCACCGGCCCCGCGCCCGGCGGCGGATTCCTCATCGAGGCGACCCTTCCGGGACGGCCCGCATGACCAGCATCCTCGTCGCCGACGACCACGAGATCGTCCGCTCCGGATACGCCGCCCTCCTCGGCACCCAGCCGGACTTCACCGTCGTCGGCACCGCCGCCGACGGCGCCGAGGCCGTCCGGCTGTGCGCGACGCTGCGGCCCGACATCGTGCTCATGGACGTCCGGATGCCCGGCACCGACGGCATCGAGGCCACCGAACGCCTCCGCGCCGCCGACCACACCCCCCGCGTCCTCATCCTCACCACCTTCGAGCTGGACGAGTACGTCTACGACGCGCTCGCCGCCGGCGCCAGCGGCTTCCTGCTCAAGGACGTCACCGCCGAACGCCTCTTCGAGGCCGTCCGCGTCGTCGCCGCCGGGGACGCCCTCCTCGCCCCGGGCGTCACCCGCCGCCTGGTCGAGGAGTTCGCCCGCTCGCGCCGCCGCCCGAGGACCGCCCCGTCCGCGCTCGCCGCGCTGACGCCGCGCGAGACCGAGGTGCTGCGCGCGATGGCGGAGGGCCTGTCCAACCCGGAGATCGCCGCCGCCCTGGTGGTGAGCGAGGAGACGGTGAAGACGCACGTCAGCCGCATCCTCGGCAAGCTCGGCCTGCGCGACCGCACCCAGGCGGTCATCGCCGCCTACGAGTCCGGCCTCGTCGTCCCGGGCGGCTGAGGCTCGACGTCGAGGAAGCGCAGGAACGCGGCGGCGGGCGGGCTCGGCCGGTGCCGGGACCAGATCAGGCGCTCGACCCGGCCCGGCGCGTCCCGCACGCACAGCGTCCGGACGCCCCGCAGCCGGTGCGCGTAGTTCGCCGGGAGCATCCCGACCGCCAGGCCCTGCCGGATGATCTCCGCGATGAACTCGGGCGAGGTCACCTCGAACGCCACGTCCCGCTGGACGTCGGCCGCCGCGAACGCCTGGTCGGACTGCGAACGGCCGATCGTGCCCGCCGCGAAGTCCACGAACGTCTCGTTCGCCAGGGACGCCAGGTCGGTCTCGGCCTCGTCCGCGAGCCGGTGGTCGGGCGCGACGACCGCGACCAGGTTGCCGTGCTCCAGCTCCCGGTCGCTGACGCCCCTCGGGATCGTCCCGGGCAGCAGGCCGAGGAACCCGATGTCCAGCGAACCGTCCCTGACCTGCTCGATCAGCTCCTCGCTGATCCCCGCGCGCAGTGTGATCCGCACCTGCGGGTAGCGCTCCCGGTACCGCTTGAGCAGGGACGGCAGGTCCACGGCCGCGACCGTCGTGATCGCGCCGATCGCGAGCCGTCCCCGGATCTCCCCGGACGCCGCCGCCACCTCCGCGCGGGCCCGTTCCGCCGCGTCCAGCGCCTGCCGCGCCGCGGGCAGGAACGCCTCCCCGGCGGGCGTCAGCCGCACCCGGCGGCTCGTCCGCTCGAACAGCAGCGCGCCGAGCTCCCGCTCCAGCCGCGCGATCTGGTGCGACAGCGCCGACTGGACGACCCGGCAGCGCTCCGCCGCCCGGGTGAACCCGCCCTCCTCGGCCACCGCGACGACGTAGCGCATCTGCTGAAGGTCCATCGGATCAATCTACAATCGCGATTGATCCGATGAAAAGAATGCGTTGGACTCATCAATGGGTCAGGCCGCATCCTCGTGCCATGGCGATCATGACTCAGCGGCCCGCGGCACAGCGGGCGGCGGCCGAGGGCTCCGGCCTCAGCCGCGGACTCCTGCTCCTCATGGCGGTCGCGACCGGACTCACGGTGGCGTCCAACTACCTCCCCCAGCCCCTCCTCCACCTCATCGGCGGCTCCCTCGGCCTCAGCACCGGCATGGCCGGGCTGATCGTCACGGCCGCGCAGGTCGGCTACGGCATCGGCCTGTTCCTCCTCGTCCCGCTCGGCGACCTCTTCGAGCGCCGCCGCCTCGCGGTCTCCCTCTACCTCCTCACCGCCGGGTTCCTGCTCGTCTCCGCCGTCGCCCCCAACGGCGCGGTGCTGCTCGTCGGCACGGCCCTCACGGCACTGGCCTCGGTCGCCGCGCAGGTCGTCGTCCCGTTCGCCGCGTCCCTGGCCGCCCCGGCCGAGCGCGGACGCGTCGTCGGCACCGTGATGATGGGCCTGCTCCTCGGTGTCCTGCTCGCCCGCACCATCTCCGGCGCGCTCGCCGAACTCGGCGGCTGGCGCACCGTCTACTGGGTCCAGGCCGGGCTGATGCTGCTCATGGCCGTCCTGCTCCGCCGCAACCTGCCGACCCTGCACACCCCGGCCGGCATGAGCTACCCGAAGCTGCTCGGCTCCATCGCCACCCTCATGCGCGAACTGCCCGTCCTGCGCTGGCGGATGGCCGTCGGCGCGCTGTCCTTCGCCGCCTTCTCCGCCCTCTGGACGTCCCTGACCTTCCTGCTCTCCAGCGACGCCTACGGCTGGAGCGAGGGCGCCATCGGCCTCATGGGCCTGTTCGGCGCGCTCGGCTCGGTCGTCGCCAACATCGCCGGACGCCTCGCCGACCGGGGCCGCGTCCAGCTCGTCACCGGCGTCGGCGCCGTCGTCTACCTCGTCTCCTGGCTGCCCCTCGCGCTCGGCGGACACAGCCTCGCCTGGCTCATCGTCGGCATCGTCGCCCTGGACATGGCCCAGCAGGCCCTGCTCATCAGCAACCAGAACGTCGTCTACGCGCTGCGCCCCGAGGCCCGCAACCGCATCAACTCGGCCTTCATGACCGGCAACTTCGTCGGCGGCGCCGCTGGCTCCGCCCTCGCCTCGCTCGCCTGGACGCACGGCGGCTGGTCCTCCGTCGCCATCCTCGGCGCGGCCCTCTCCACCGCCATGCTCGCCGCCTGGCTCCTCGAGCGCCTCACCACCCGGTGACCCCCGATGAGGCCAAGGCCCCACCCGCCCCGATGTAGCAACCCCCCCAACCTGGCCCCCAAACCGCGGCGCTGCAACCCGGATCCCACCGGACCGCAGCGCCGCTCGGCATATGTCCGCCACCAGCGCCGACCCGGCCTCAGCTGGGCCAGTCCGCGTCAATGACGATGTCGGTTCCCTTCCAGGACGAGCGGATCCTGACGTACGTCCTGCCGAGCCGTTCCTCCATCGGGTCGGCTTCCAGGAAGCGCCCCCAGCGGTGCACGGCCTCGCGGGCGACACTTCCGGCCTCGTCGACGTCGGCCCGGGAGTCCGGCCCGGTCTCCGAGATCTCTCCCACCAGACGCCACCGGCCTTCTTCAGTCCGGTCGGGGACGTGCCAGGAGAGCACCGGGAGATCGTTCTCGGCCAGCTCGCCGAGCGTCGCCAGGAGGCGGGCCTGGGCGTGCCGGGTCTCCTCGGCCGCGTCCCCCGTCAACGGCGGGGGAGTCCAGGCCGCGGGTCGGCGTCCGAACCCGCTCCGCCACCGGGGCGCGGCCCCGAAGAGGGCGAGGCCGATCCCGTCCCGCCCGGACGACGCGGAGAACTCCACCACCCGAGGTGTCCGCTCCGAGCTCAGTGAAAGCCCCAGGTGCCCGGCCCAGGGCATGAGGTGCGCCCGGACCCTCCGCGCCCGTGGAGCGAGGATGAACCCGGTCAGCTCGACTTGGTGCGTGGACGCCCCGTCCCCGATCGTCCAGTGCAGCGGCGGCAGGTCGTCCTGCAGGAACCCGGCGAGCAGCCGGACCGCCCGCGCCTGATGGACGAGCGCCTCACGAAACTCACGATCCACGTCCCCACCCAACACCCAACGTGCGAGCGAAACCGCTCGGGACCGCGTCGGCCCTGACCGTACGCCGCTCGCGGGGCAGGATGGAGGGATGAAGGACGCGCTGCTTCCTCGGTCGCTCGCCCGGTTCAACCGGATCGTCACCAATCCGCTGCAAGGACTCTGGGCCCCCTACCTGCCGCCCTACGCGGTGATCGTGCATCGCGGGCGGACGTCCGGGCGGGAGTACCGGACGCCCGTGCTCGCCTTCCGCCACGGCGGCGAGCTCGTGGTCGGGCTTCCCTACGGGGCGGGCAGCGACTGGGTGCGCAACGTGCTCGCGGCGGGGGAGGCCGGGGTCGAGCGGCTCGGACGGCTGCGGCGGCTGGAGAACCCCCGCGTGCTCGACGCCGACACCCCGCCGGCCGAGCTGCCCGGCGTCGCGCGGCGGCTCGTCCGGTACATGGACGTGCTCGTCGCCGACATCCGGCGCGGTAGGCACGCCGACATCCGGCGCGGTAGGCACGCCGACATCCGGCGCGGTTGACACGCCGACATCCGGCGGGTTTAGGACGCGGCGGAGCCGAAGGATGTGGGCCCGAACATCGGGGTGATGCCCGCCACGATCCGCCGGATCATCGGGCGCTGCTCGGCGGGCGTCCGGCCGCGCAGGTCGAGCACCGGGTCGATGCCGTCGTAGTACGGGGCCAGCGCCAGGAACGGCAGCGTCATCAGCAGGAACGACGCCAGCACGTCCACGTCCGCGTCCGGGTGGATGTCGCCGCGCTCCTGCCACAGCTTCAGCGCCGGGTCGATGACCTGCAGGTAGTGCTGGTTCGCCGTCTCGCGGATCACCGACCGGACGCCGTTGTCGAGCTCGAAGTTGGTCGCCGCCGTCACGCCGCGCTCCAGCGGATGGTCGGCGTAGTACTCCGACCACTCGCAGAGCGTGTCGAACAGCCAGCCGTCGAAGGGCTGGTCGAAGTCGAGCCGCGCGATGCGCCGCTCCATCTCCTCGCGGATCCGCCGGGACGTCTCGTCGCAGACGAACCCGAAGAACTCCAGCTTGTCGCGGAAGTACTGGAACAGCGAGCCCTTGGCGATGCCCGCCTCGCGGGCGATGGTGTTCAGGCTCCCGGTCGAGTAGCCGTGTTCGCCGAACTCGCGCATCGCCGCCTCGAGCACCCTCTCGCGCTTGGCGACGTTCAGGCGGAACCATGTGGAAGTCGGCATCGGCCGTCGGCTCTCCGAAATGATCACAGGGGGTGTCAGATCAGGGTGACGCGACGGTCAGCGTAACCGTCCCGCCAGGTGTGCGGCACCCGATCCCCGATCTTCGGCATCGCCCTGCCACAGGGGCTTCCCGCGATTCTCGCCCGCCGCCCGCGGCGGGGTCCGCGTCGTCGCAGGTAGGCGCGTTCCGGACTCAGCCGGCCAGCCGCAGCAGGATGCGCAGGACCTCGTCGATGATCTCCGTGGCGGCGGCCGGGGAGTCCGCCAGCGCGATCTCCCGGCCCGCCTCGCCGATGACGGTGGTCAGCACCATGCTGAGCACGGACGTGGCGCTGTCGCCGCCGTCCTCGCGGGGGAGCAGCAGCCGCGTGTTGCGCTCGATCCAGCGCTGCGCCCGGCTCCGCCGCATCAGCGAGAAGCCGGACGGCCCCTCCCCGGCGTGGAACAGCCGCGCCGCCGCGCGCCGCTCCCAGCACGTCTCCAGGTAGCCGCGCGCGCCCGCGACGAACAGCGCGATCGGGTCGTCCTCGCCGGACGCGCGGGCCGCCGACACGGCCTCGGCGGCGCGGGACTCCTGCTCGCCGCTCAGCTCCTCCCACAGCGCCAGGTACAGCCCGGCCTTCCCGCCGTAGTGGTGGTACAGGCTCCCGACGCTGATCCCGGACCGCTCGACGATCTCGGCGATGCCCGCGTCCGCGTAGCCGCGGTCGGCGAACACCTCCTGCGCGGCGTCCAGCAGCGCGCGCCGGGTGGCGTCCGCGCGCGCCCACTGCCGGGACGCCGGCGCCCCACCGTTGTGCATCGTCCGATGCTCTCAGTACCAGTGGTGCGCCGACCACCACGACCAGGCGCCGCAGGGGTCGTGATACCGAGCCTTGATGTAGGCCAGACCCCAGGCGATCTGCGTGGGCGAGCTGGTCTTCCAGTCGGGGCCGGCGTCGGCGAGCTTGTCCGGGGGCAGCGCCTGCGGGATGCCGTACGCGCCGCTGGACGGGTTGGTCGCGTGCTCGTCCCAGCTCGACTCGTGCTCCCAGAGGGTTTCGAGCGAGTCCCAGCAGCGGCCCCAGCCCTTCATGGCGCTCATCTTCCTGCCCCACGCCTTGTTCTGCTTGGCGCTCGGGTT
Organism: Actinomadura logoneensis; assembly: GCF_003428695.1. GTDB lineage: Bacteria > Actinomycetota > Actinomycetes > Streptosporangiales > Streptosporangiaceae > Spirillospora > Spirillospora logoneensis. Next base: position 13,715 of record NZ_QURH01000314.1, on the reverse strand, counting down.
GGACTTCGCCAGCCGCTCGCGCTCCTGCTGCAGCTTGAGCTGCGCGCGCGCCTTGGCGTCCCGCTTGGCCTTCTCCCGCAGCGCCTTCAACTCGCGCTGCTGCTGCTCGTAGGCGTTCTTCTTCGCCTGCGCGATGACGCCCGCGGCGACGGGGTCCATGCTGGACGACGACAGCTTGGCGAGCATGTCGTTGGTCGAGTACGCGCCGCCGTCGGCGGCCTGCGGCGGCTCGCCCGGGCCCATCCACTTCGGGATCACCCACACCATCGCGCCGAGCATCGCGGCGATGCCGACGACGGTGATGGTCACGTTGTGGGTGAGGACGCGCCAGGCCCGGCGCACCCTGCCGGGCGGGCGCTCCCACGGGTTCGCGTCGTTCGGGTACTCCGCCGGATGCTCGTCCGAGCGCTCCGGTGCGCGCCTGGCGGAGCGTCCGGACGAGCGTCGTCCACGGCGCCGCGGCGGGCGGGACGAGGACGGCGGGGGACTCGTTCGGGTCGGTGCCATGCCCAATACCTTGCCTCAAGGTCACGGCGGGATGTTCGCCGAACCCCGGGGTACGGCCCCTGTGTCGCCACCCTCACACCGTCCGGACGACCGGTCCGGGCCTGCGGGAACCCCGCTGCCGAGCGTCGCGGACCCGCCGCCCGGCGGGGCGTCAGACCTCCAGGTCGCCCGCCGCCAGGCGCATCGGCTGGAGCGATTCGAACAGCGGACGGTAGAGCCCGGCGAACTCCCCCAGGGGACCGTCCGGCGACTCCAGGGCGAGGTTCACCCGGCCCGCCAGGTCCCGTCCGGACGGGGTGACGAGGACGAGGGTGGCGCGCCGGTCCCGCGGGTGCCGGGAGCGGGAGACCAGGCCGTCGGCCTCGAGCTGGTCGACGGTCAGCTTCACCGACGTCGGGTGCAGCATCAGGAACCGGCCGAGCGTGCTGAGGCGGGCGCGTCCGGTGGACGTCAGGGCGAGCGTGGTGAGCAGGAAGAACCCGGTGCGGCTGAGGCCGCTCTTCTCCAGCTCGTCGTCCAGCGCCTTGCGGATGAGCTGGTAGAGGCGGCCGATCGAGCAGATGGCCATGAACGGCCACGGCTGGCCGGGCAGGCCCTGGCCGTCCCAGCGGTCGTGGATGCCGGTCACGAGCGGGTCGGCCGGCGGCCCGTCCGGACCGGGCCCGTCCGGGCCGGTCGGGAGGCCGTCGAGGTGTTGGTGCACCTGAAGATCCTAACCGGGGACGGCGGGTGAAGTAAGTACTCGCTTCTTAGAGCTTTCTCCCATAGAGTGCTCCAGATCACAGGCGGTGCCGGTGTGTCCGTGTGATGCTGCTGCCACCTGTGTGCCCGACCGGACCGAACAGTGCTCCACGACCAGTGCTCCGTCGGACGGACCCCCGCCGTCCGAGACACCCCAGGAGGCACGACATGCTCCGTCGCCCCGGCCCCCCGGGGGCGAGATGGCCCTGAGCCTCACCGCCGTGCCGGACCTCGCCCGCCGCCGCGCCGCCCGGGCGCTGGACGAGACCGGCCTGCTGTGCGTCACGTTCCTGGAGGGCCTGCGCCGCACCTGGGACGTGCGGCAGTGGTGGGGCGAGTTCATCGAGCAGTGCTGGTTCCTCGCCCGGGTCACCTCCATCCCGGTCATGCTCATCGCGATCCCCCTCGGCGCGACGATCTCGCTGCAGGTCGGGGACATCGCGCGGCAGCTCGGCGCGGCGTCGGCGACCGGCGCGCTGCTCATCGCCGCGATGGTCCAGCAGGTCGCGCCGCTCGCCGCCGCGCTGCTGGTGTCCGGCGTCGGCGGCTCGGCCATCACCTCCGACATGGGCGCCCGCAACATCCGCGACGAGCTCGCGGCCATGGAGGTCATGGGCATCAACCCGATCCACCGCCTGGTCACCCCCAGGCTGTGGGCGGCCAGCACGGTGGCGGTCCTGCTCGCCTCGGTGGTGATCATCGCCGGGACGCTGGGCGGCTACTACTTCAACGTCATCCAGCAGGGCGTCAGCCCGGGCGCGTTCTTCGACGGCGCGACGACGCTCCTGCAGTTCTCCGACCTGGTGATCACCCTGGTCAAGGCGTGGGTGTTCGGCTTCATCGCCGCCGCGGTCGCCTGCTACATGGGCATGAACTGCGACTACGGGCCGGTCGGCGTCGGGCGGGCGGTGAACCGGGCGGTCGTGGTCACCTCGATCGTGGTGTTCGCCTCGAACTACATCCTCACCACGCTCTACCAGGTTCTCTTCCCCCCGAGGTTCTGAATGTTCCCCCCGAGGTACTGAATGGTCGCCCTCTCCCCGGTCCGGCGGATCGGCCGCGCGGTGCGCGGCCGGACGGCGGGCATGGCCGCCTCGTTCAACCTGCCGGTCTTCCTCGGCCGGGTGCTGTACGGGCTGCTGTTCGACATCGTGCTGCGGCGCAAGTACGGCCGGACGCTGGCCAAGCAGGTCAGCGACATCACCGTCGGCGTCGGCGCGCTGGTGATCGGCGGCGGCATGATCTTCGTGATCGCGACGATGTCGCTGGCCACCGGCGCGATCGTCGGGCAGCAGAGCTTCCCCGGGCTGTCGCGGATCGGCGCGGAGGCGTTCACCGGCCTGGTCGCGTCCTACTCCAACGTCCGCGAGGTGACCCCGATCATCGCGGGGGTCGCGCTGGTCGCGCAGGTCGGGACGAGCTTCACCGCCGAGATCGGCGCGATGCGGATCTCCGAGGAGATCGACGCGCTGGAGGTCATGGGCATCAACTCGCTGGTGTACCTGGTGTGCACGCGCGTCGCGGCCGGCGTCATCGCCCTGGTGCCGCTCTACCTGGTGTCGCTGTTCATGGCGTTCTGGGCGACCCGGTTCATCTCGGTCGCGGTCTACGGCCTGTCGCCCGGCATCTACGACTACTACTTCCACCTCTACCTGCCGCCGATCGACGTGTTCTACAGCGTGGTGAAGGTGGCGGTCTTCGCGTTCATCGTCATGTTCGTCCACTGCTACCGCGGCTACCACGCGGCCGGCGGACCGGTCGGCGTGGGCGTCGCGGCCGGACGCGCGATCCGGGAGTCCACGATCCTCATGATCCTGATGAATCTGCTGCTCAGCTACATCTTCTGGGGACACGGCGGCACGGTGAGGCTGACCGGATGAGCGACGAGACCCTCTCCCGCCGCACCCGGACGATGTTCGGCGCGGCCGGCGCCGGGGCGCTCGCCGCCGCGGTCGCCGCTCTGACGCTCGGCGCGACCCAGTCCCACCCCGGCTCGACCTACTACACCGCCGAGTTCCACCGCGCGGGCCAGGGCCTGGACCCCGGCAAGTCGGACGTGAAGATCCGCGGCATCACGGTCGGGACCGTCCAGAAGGTGAGCCTCGGCCGCGACGGCCGGGTGTCGGTGCGGATGCGCGTCGACAAGGGCGTGCGGCTCGCGCGGACGACGACCGCGCGGATCGAGCCGGTGTCGGTGTTCGGGCCGAAGGACCTCGTCCTCGACCTCGGCGCGCAGGAGACCACCGGCCCGTACCTGCACGACAACGCCGACCTCGGCGAGGGGAAGGACCCGGTCGAGCTGTCCGACACCGCGTGGCCCGCCTACAACCTCACCAAGGCGATCAACCCCGACGACCTGGCCACCATCCTGCACAGCCTGTCCGGCGGGCTGGACGGCCAGGGGCCCGCGCTGCGCCGCGCCCTGTCCAACGGCGCGAAGGTCATCGACGCGACCGACCAGGACCGGGCGCAGCTCAGGACGATCATGGACAACGTCGCCGGGCTCGCCCCCACGCTCGCCTCGCGCGGCGGGACGGTCAACGGGATCGTCGGCGACGTCAACCGGGTCTCGCCCGTCGTCTACGGCCGTCCCGACAAGATCGACCAGATCCTCGCCGGCACGAGCGAGCTGACCGGACGCGTCGGCGACTCGCTGCGCGGCCACGGCGGCAACATCGGGCGGTTCGTGGACGGCGCGGCCGACGCGGCGCACGTCGTGCACGGCCAGCAGAGGAACATCCCGGTGCTGCTGGACGACCTGAACGGCTTCTTCACCCTGCTGGTGAAGGTCATCAAGGTGCCCGGCCCGAACGGCACGATGATCGCCAACGTGGTCGGCCCGCTGCCGCTCGACCCCTGCAAGGTGTTCATCGACGTGTGCCCCAAACCGCCGACCACCACGGTCTTCGACCAGAAGGCCAACACCGACCAGCCGGCCGACGGGCTCAAGCGGGTGATGCGCCCGTGAGCCCCCGCGGCGCGCGCCGGACCGGGCGCGGACCCGACTACGCCACCACCGCCAAGTTCCTGGCGTTCGTCGCGGTCACCGGCCTGCTGACGTTCTTCATCGGGCAGCAGATCCTCGGCGCCAGCTTCAACGACCGGTACCGGCTGACCGCCGAGTTCGACGACGTCACCGGCCTGCTCACCGGCGACCAGGTGAAGATCGCCGGGACGCCGGTCGGGCAGGTGAAGGACATCAAGGTGGTGCGCGGGCGGGCCGTCGTCCGGATGGCGGTGGACAAGGACGCGCGGGTCCCCGACGACTCGACCGCCGCGATCCGCTGGCGCAACGTCCTCGGCCAGCGCGTGGTCTACCTCGAACCCGGGCAGAGCCGGACGATGCTGCACGCGGGCGCGCGCGTCCCGCACACCCGCTCGGCCGTGGACCTCGGCGAGATCGTCAACGCCGTCCAGCCGCTGGTCAACAACCTCGACCCGAACCAGATCAACCGCATCCTGTTCGCGCTGTCGGAGGCGCTGGACGGCAACGAGACCGCGATCAACACGATGATCACCAACCTGGACGGTCTGCTGCGGACGTTCGGCTCCCGCAAGGCGACCATCCAGCAGATGATCAAGGATTACTCGGCCGTGACCGACGCCGTGGCCGTCCGGGACCGGCAGATCGCGCAGAGCATCGACAACCTGCGCGACCTCGCCCGCGTGTTCGCCGCCAACCGGACCGTGCTGGAGAACGCCGTCGTGCAGGTGTCCGGGGTGACCACCAACCTCAACGCGGTGCTCGGCGGCAACGACGCCCAGCTCGCCCGGATCATCGACAACCTCGGCCGGTTCAGCGGCACGTTCCGGATCAACGTGGACCAGCTCGAGAAGATGGTGCGGACGCTGCCCGTCCCGCTCCGGCAGCTTTTCGCGACCACCAACGGCGGCCACTTCCTGCGCACCGACGTCATGTGCCTGAACCTCGTCGAGGGACCGTGCCCGTTCCCGATGCGGCTGCCGCACCAGCCGGGCAACCCCGGCCCGACCAAGCAGGACCTGGCGACACTCAAGTCGATCCTGAACGGGGGGCGGTGACCGATGCCGCTGTTCCCTTCGCTGCGCGACGTCAACCAGAAGCTCGTCGCCGTCGGCACGCTCGCCGTCATCGGCGCGGGCTGCGTGTTCGCGTTCGCCGTCGGCCAGCTGCACCTGTTCGACCGCGGCTACACCATGAGCGGCGTGTTCGCCGACACCGCCGGGATCAAGAAGGGCCAGGACGTCCAGGTCGCGGGCGTGAAGTCGGGCCGGATCACCGGCGTCCGCCCCGACTTCCGGACCGGGACCGTCATCGTCACCTGGCACGTGAACCGGGGCATCGACCTCGGTCCCGACACCCACGCCGCGATCGAGACGACCACCCTGCTCGGCGGGCGCTACCTGCGGCTGAGCGGCCCGGTCGTCCGGCCCTACATGGCGAGCCTGCCCGAGTCGCGGCGGCGCATCCCGCTCTCCCGCACCAGGGTGCCGTTCACCGTCCCCGACGCGCTGCAGAGCGCCAACGGCATCATCGGACGGCTGGACGAGAGGTCCATCGACCGGCTGCTGACCGAGATGGCGAAGATCAAGTCGCCGAACGCGGCGAAGCTGAACGAGATGCTCCGCAACGTCCAGTCGCTGTCGCGGGCGCTGAACGACTCTTATCCGGAGGTCGAGAAGCTGGTCGAGGGGTCCAGGACGATCACCGCGACGCTCGCCGCGAAGGAGGGGCGGCTGCGCGAGATCATCGACAACAGCCGCGTCCTGCTGCGCGTCCTGGTCGAACGCCGCGACCAGCTCGCCGCCACCGTCGGGCAGGGCAGCCGCACCGTCCGGACGCTGTCGAACACGATCTCCCGCAACCAGCGGCAGCTCGACACCCTGCTGGACAACCTGCACCTGCTGACCACCCGGCTCGCGCCGAACATGGACGTCCTCAACACCGACCTCTCGCTGCTCGGGCCGACCTTCGCGGGCGTCGCCAACGTGCGCGGCAACGGCAAGTGGATCGAGGGCGTGCTGACCGGTCTCGGCCCGCTCCAGCCCGACGGCCCGATCTCCACCCGCATCGACCCGCCCGGCGGGAAGCCGGCCGACCGGACCGGAGCGCAAGGGGGAGGGAACTGATGGCCCGCCGCGATCCCGCGCTCGGCCGCGAACAGGCCTTCGGCCGCGAACACCCGCTCGGCCGCGAACACCCGCTCGGCCGCGGACACACGTCCGGCCGGAGACGCGCGCTGGGCCGCAGACGCGCGCTCGCGGGTGCCTGCGTCGCGCTGACGGCCGTCCTCGGCGGCTGCTCCCTCGTCCCCACGGGGCCCGGCGGCGACCGCGAGATGACCGTGTACCTGCCGAAGGCCCGCTCCTTCTACAAGGAGTCCAAGGTCAAGATCATGGGCGCGGACGTCGGGTCGGTCGACTCGGTGCAGACCGACGGCGACCGGGTCCGGGTCCGCTTCCACATCTCCCGGAACGTGCCGCTGCCCAAGGGCGTGCAGGCGTCGATCGTCCCGCTGAACCTGGTCGGCGAGCGCAACCTCGTCCTGCATCCCGCGTGGAAGCCGGGCGAGGCGAAGGAGACCTCCGACGTCATCCCGATCGAGCGGACGAGCGTCCCGGTCGAGGTGGACGACGCGCTCAGCTCCTTCACCAACCTCGCCCGGGCGCTCGACCCGACCAAGGTGGGGCCCGCGCTCGACCAGACCGCGACCTCGTTCAACGGCAACGGCAGGACCTTCAACGCGACGCTGGAGGAGAGCGCCCGGCTCGTGCAGAACGTCGCGGGCCAGGACAAGAACCTCATCGCCGTCGCGAGCAACCTGCACCGGCTCGCCGGGGTCGTCCGAGGCCGCGAGCAGGTCCTCGGCGAGATGATCCAGGACTTCAGCGCCGCCAGCCGCGTCCTGGCGGGCGAGCGCGGCGAGATCCAGGACCTCGTCCGCGGCCTGGTCGACCTCGCCCGCAACGGCAAGACGCTGCTGGACAAGTACCAGGGGCAGCTCCCGTCGGACCTGGCCGTCCTCACCCGCGTCGCGCTGATCCTCAAGGGCAACTCGGCGCGGATCGCCCAGCTCGTCAAGGCGCTGCCGAACCTGAGCGGCGCGCTCATCAACGGCTACAACCCGAAGAACAAGTCGCTGCAGATCCGGGTCGCGACCGACGCCTTCCTGCGGACGTGGCTCAAGTCGATCCTCCGCGACGATGACGTCGGCTGCCCGCTTCCCAAGCCGAACTCCAACTGCCCCTGGCCGGGCTCGGGGAACCTCACCGGAGGCCACTGATGCACCGGAGGCGACTGACACACGGCAGGCCCCTGACACACGGCAGCGCGCTGGCCCGCGGGCGCGCGGTGGCGGGGCTGCTCCTCGCCGCGGCGCTGGCGCTGACCGGGTGCTCCTTCCAGACCTTCGGCGCGCCCAAGGGCAAGGTCCACCTGGTCGCGGACTTCGACGACGCGCAGGGCCTGGTCGCCGGGCACAGCGTGCAGATGTCGGACGTCAAGATCGGCACGGTGCTGTCGGTGCGGCGGGACGGCTACAAGGCGAAGGTCACCATGGCGATCATGGACCGGTACCGGCTGCCGCAGGGCACCCGGGCCGAGATCAAGGTGACCTCGCTGCTCGGCGAGAACTACGTGGACATGATCCTGCCGCCCGGCGGCAGCATGGACCGCGGCCCCTACCTCGCCAACGGCGCCCGCATCGAGAACGCCACCGTCCAGCCCGCGTTCGAGCAGGTCGTCGGGCAGACCGGGCCGCTGCTGAAGTCGCTGGCGGGCAACGACCTCGCGACCATCGTGAACGCGGGCGCGCAGGCCCTGGACGGCCAGGGCCACAAGCTCAACAGGACCGTCCGGCAGACCTCGGACCTGGTGCGGCTGTTCGCCGAACAGCGCGCCGAACTCGGCGAGTCCGTCGACCAGTTCGCCCGGCTCGGCCGCTCCCTCGCGGAGGGCAGGGACGCGCTCGGCCGGGCGCCGGGCGAGATCGCGAAGACCACGGCGCTGCTGAACAAGGACAAGGACAAGATCCTCGGCACGCTCGACCGGCTCACCTACGCCGCCGCCGAGCTCAACGACAAGGTCCTGGCCGGACGCGTCGCCACCTTCCGGCGGCTGCTGAACGACGTGGACCCGATCATCGCCGAGCTCGGCAAGGACCGCGCCCGCCTCACGAGCCTCGTCAACGGCCTGGTCGCCTTCGAGGAGAAGCTGCCGCTGGCCAGCTACGACGGCACGCTGATGATGTACCCGGTCCTCAAGGTCGTCTGGCCGGACGGCACGCCCGTCTTCCCCGGCCTCCGCCCGCCGTCCGCCGCCGGCGCGGGCGGCAGGGGAGGCAAGGACGGCAAGGGCGGCAAGGGAGGCGGGAAGGGCACGAACCCGACCAGCGTGCTCCCGCCCAAGATCCGCGAGGCGTTCCCCGACCTCGACTCCCTGCTGGAGCCGCCCCGATGAACAGGCGAATCGCGATCAACCTGGGGGTGTTCGCCGCCCTCGCGGTGGTCATGACGGTGTGGGCGTTCACCAACGTCGTCCGCTTCGACGCGATCGACCGTCCGTACCACCTGACCGTGGAGTTCGAGTCGTCGCCGGGCCTGCACCCGAACTTCGAGGTCGACTACCTGGGCGTGCGCGTCGGGCACATCCAGCGGGTGGAGCTCGGCAAGGACCGGGTGGTCGTGCGGCTCGGCATGGACCGGGGCGTGAAGATCCCGCAGGGCGCGACGGCCGCCGCGGCGCGCAAGTCGGCGGTCGGCGAGCCGGTCGTCGAGCTGACGCCCGCGCCCGGCATGGGGCACGCCGCCCCGATGCGTCCGGGCACGGTCATCCCGAAGTCGAAGACGACCGTCCCGCCCAAGTACAGCGACCTGTTCGCGGCCGTCCTGCAGACGCTCAAGGCGGTCAAGCCCGAGGACGCCCGCATCATCACGCGCGAGCTGGCCGCGGGCTGGTCCGGCCGCCAGGACTCCTTCCGCCAGATCATCCAGGGCGGCGACCAGCTCGCCGGGACGTTCGCGCAGAACACGCAGATGCTGGACGGCCTGGTCAAGGACCTCAGCCGTATCTCGACCGTCCTGAACCAGAACCGGTCCGCGCTCGGCGAGGGCGTGGACAACCTCGCCGCGCTGACCGGCGCGCTCAGCGAGGTGCGCGGCGAGCTGGCCGAGCTGCGCGACCGCGGCCCCGGGCTGCTCGGCTCGTTCAACACCCTGCTCGACAGGAGCGGCGCCGACATCGACTGCATGGTCGACAACCTCGGCACGCTGGACTTCAAGCGGCACGACCCGCGGATCCTCACCCACCTCGGCGAGATCTTCCAGCTCGCGCCGCGGCTGCGGACCGTGCTGAACGGCATCATCGGGCAGCACCAGGGGCAGACGGTGCTGAACGTGGCGTTCATGTTCACGCTCAAGACGCAGGCGGCGCTGGAGTACCGGTACCCGCAGCCGCAGCCGCAGGTGACGACCCCGCCGACGTGCCCCGGCGGACGGGTGCCGGGTGTCGTCGCGCAGAAGCCCTACAAGGGGAAGAGCCCGGGGGACACGCTGCCGGCGCACGATCCCGCGCTCGACCGGCCGTCGTCCATCGACGCCAGGAACGCCGCGGGGCACAGCGGAAACCCTTCATCCGGGCCGCCCGCTTGGCTAGTGTACGTCCCCCCGGTCGTCGCCCTTCTGGTGTTGGTCAGGGTGATGATGGGCTCGGTGCCCGCGATGTCCCGCCTGTCCCGCCTGCCCCGGCCGCGCCGCCGCCGCAGGAAGTGAGTTCATAGTCCCCCCGAGGAGTACTCCAAGTGACTGCGAAGACCACCAGCAACGCCGGTAAGGACGAGGCCGCGGACGAGGCGGTGGAGTCCGGACCCGGGGAGGTGGCCGCCGGGGCCGGGCAGGAGGCCGGGCACGAGGAACGGGAGACCGCGCACGAGGAGACCGGCCAGCAGGAGACCGGGCGCGAGGAGCGGGAGGCCGCCCGGGAGGCGCCGGCGAAGCCCGCCGCCAAGCGGAAGCGGCGCGTCCGCGTCATCGAGGTCATCGAGGACGAGGACGACCTGGACGAGGTGCTGGCCGCCATCGAGTCGGGCGAACTCCTCGCCGACGAGACCGGGACAGGGGCCGACGCCGGATCCGAGGCCGCGACCGAGCGCAAGACGGAGAGCGGGGCCGCCGCGAAGGCCAAGCCGAAGCCGGTCGTCGTCGAGGAGCCCGACGACGACGAGACCGTCGAGGCCGACGAGGCTGAGAAGGCCGCCGACAAGCCGGTGAAGGCGCGCCGGCCGGAGCGGTCCTCCGGCGACAGCGACGGCGACGGCGGTGACGATGACGGCGGATCCGCCTCCCGCGCCGGTTCCTCGCGGGGCGGCTTCGCCATGAGCCGCAACGCCGCGATCGTCACGGTGGTGGTCGTCGCACTGCTCGCGAGCTTCGGCATCTGGCAGTGGACGAAGGCGTCGAAGCTGTCGGGGGACGAGCGCGCCCGGGACGAGGTGGAGAAGTCGGCCGCCGCGTTCGGCGACGCCGTGCTCAGCTACAACTCGTCCAACTACCAGGACCGCATGGAGAAGGTCCAGAAGATGCTCGCGGGCGATCTGCTCGACCTCTACAAGCGGTGCACCGTCCCGAACCTGACCGACGGCTTCAAGGCCAACTCGTCGCTGTCGTTCTCGTCCAAGACGACCAAGGTGTTCGTCGGCGACGTCAACGGCAAGTTCGCGACGGCGACGGTCGCGACCGACATCACGCTGCAGAGCAGCCAGGGTTCGACGTCGGCTCCGGCGAGCCTGATCCGGCTGTCGCTGGTGAAGAGCGACGGCACGTGGAAGGTGACGCAGCAGTTCCCGTCCGGGGTGAACCAGCAGAGCAGCGACTGCTCCAGCTCGGGTCAGATCCCCGTCGCCCCGAACGGCCAGTCCGGCAACGGCGGCAAGCCGTCCGCGACGCCGTCGGCCAAGCCGAGCAACTGACGCGGGCCGGGCCGCACCGGGCGGTCCACGCCCGAGGCGGTCCCCACGGGAGGACCGCCTCCGGTGGGGACCGCCGCTGTGGGGCGCGGGACGTCAGAGGTAGCGGGCGGCGGCCTTCTCGGCGGGCGCGTCCGCGCCGGTGACGCCGCCCGGCCCCTTCGGGACGCCGTCGTCGATCTCCGCGGGGCAGTTGATCGTGACGCGGTGCATCTTGCGGCGCTGGGTGTAGTCGGCGACGGCGTAGTGCTGGGTCGGGCGGTTGTCCCAGAACGCGAGCGTGCCGACCCGCCACTTCAGCCGGACCTGGAACTGCGGGTCGCGGACGGCGTCGAACAGCAGCGGCAGCAGCGCCTCGTTCTCGCGCCGCGACAGCCCGATGAGCCGCGTCACCGACGAGCGGTTCACGTACAGGGCCTTGCGGCCGGTCTCGGGGTGGATGCGCACGACCGGGTGGACGGACGGCGGGTTCTTCTCCTGCATGGCGCGCAGGTCCATGCGGTGGCCCTTGTCGATGGCCTTGGTGACCGACATCGTCAGGTCGTGCTCGGCGTACAGCTCGTCGCAGAGCCGCTGGAGCCAGGGTGCGAGCGAGTCGTAGGCCATGTACATGTTGGCCCAGAGGGTGTCCCCGCCGACCTCGGGCAGCATCACCGCGCGCAGCAGCGACCCCATCGGCGGGACCTTCATGAAGGTGTTGTCGCTGTGCCACTGGTCGCCGCCCTCGCCCTTGGGGTCGGTCTGGTCCAGGACGTGGACGGGGCTGCCGGAGGTGTCCATCGGCGGCATGTTCGCCGTGCCGAACTGCCTGGCGAACGCGACGTGCTCCTCGTCGCTGATGTGCTGCTCGCGGAAGAACAGCACCATGTGCTTGAGCAGGCCCTCCCGCAGGGTCTGGACCTGCTCCGCGTCCAGGGGCTTGCCGATGTCGACGCCGCTCACCTCGGCGCCGATGTTCGCGGTCATGGGCTGGAACTCGATCATGTCCTGGTGCCTCCATCGGGCGGTGGGAGGGCGGCCGGTGCGGCGGCGCGCGAGCCAAGCAATCGCTAGGTTGACTTTAACCGATGGAGGTGGACGCCTGTCCAGGGGGACGGGACCGCGGGGCCGGCGGCGCGAACCGCCGCCGGCGCGCGGGGGAGCCGGGAGTCCGGGGGAAGGGGAGGGAGGGGACGGTCAGCGGGAGTAGTGCTCGACGACGAGCTGCTCGTCGCAGACGACCGGGATCTCGCGGCGCTCGGGCAGCCGGGACAGCCGCGCGGTCAGCGCGTCGTGCACGACCTCCAGATAGGGAGGGACGTTCTCGGCGTGCGCGCCCGCCGCCGCCACCTGGAACGGCTCCATCGAACGGCTGCGCTCGGCGATCTGGACCACGTCGCCGGGGCGGAGCTGGAAGGACGGCCGGTCCACCCGGCGGCCGTTGACCAGGACGTGCCGGTGCACCACGAACTGCCGGGCCTGGTAGATCGTCCGGGCGAAGCCGGCGCGCAGGACCGTCGCGTCCAGCCGGCGCTCCAGGTCGACGATCAGGGCCTCGCCGGTCTTGGCGCCCTTGACCTTGGCGGCCTTGGCGAAGGCGTTGCGGAGCTGGGCCTCGCGGATGTTGTACTGCGCGCGCAGCCGCTGCTTCTCGCGCAGCCGGATCTTGTAGTCGGACTCGTTCTTGCGGGTGCGCCCGTGCACGCCGGGCGGATAGGGTCGCGCCTCGAAGTACTTCACGGCCTTCGGCGTGAGCGGCAGGCCGAGGGCACGGGAGAGACGGACCTTCGGCCCGGTGTTGTCCATGGTTGACCTCCTGACGTGGGACGTGCTTACTTAGGTAAGGCTAACCTACATAGTCAAGGAGGTCGGAATGCACGAGGCGGGCACCGGCGCACGGGAAACCTCGCGGCCCCACGGCGCGCCGCACGGCGGCCCCACCGCCGCCGAACGCGCCCGGACGGCCGCCTACGGCATCGCCGGCGCCGTCCTGGTCGCCCCCGGCGTCCCCTACGACCCCGTGCCCGCGCACGTCACGGACGACAACGGCGCGCCCCTGCTGTTCATGCCCCGCCGGTCGCCCACCGTGGCCGCCCTCACAGGACTGGACGACCTGCCCGCCACGCTGCGGATCAGCGACGTCGCGCCCGTCCCGCTCGCCGACCGGGTGCGCGGACGCGCCTGGCTGCACGGCTGGGTGTCGGAGGTGCCCGCCGAGGGACGCGGCGCCGCCGCCGACCGGCTCGCCCGCCTCCACCCCCGGCCCGAGCTGCTGGACCTCGTGGCCGACGACCCCGGCGACGGCGACTGGACGGTCCTCACCATGGACCTCGCCGAGATCGAGATCGTGGACGCCTGGGGCGCCGCCGACCTCGACCCGGACGAGTACCGGGCCGGACACCCCGACCCGTTCGTGGCGGTCGAGGCGGGCGTGCTGGGCCACCTGGACGGCGCGCACCGCGCCGAGCTGGCCCGGCTCGTCCCCGGCGCGGAGCCCGGCCGGGTCCGCCCGCTGGCGCTCGACCGGCACGGCCTGTGGCTGCGCGC
>NZ_QURH01000315.1 GCF_003428695.1 Actinomadura logoneensis | reverse complement strand
GACGGCGGCGTGCGCGGCGACGACCTCGGCCGCGCGCCGCCAGGCCAGCGCGCACCGGCGGCGCAGCCCACGCGCCGGACGCCCGAGCACGCCCTCCAGGTCTTCGGTCGTGAGTCCGTGCCGTCCGGTGAGCAGGAGGAGTTCCCGCTCGGTCGGGCCGGTGACCGCCATCAGGTGCTCGAGGGCGTCGCGGACCGGCAGCGGCACGTCCGGGGGCGGGTCGCCGGGGCCGGTCGTCCAGTCCCAGTGCGGACGCGGGAAGGTCCGGCGGCGGATCCGCGCCCGCGTGGCCCCGTAGAGCCACGCGCCGAGCCTCTCCCTGTCGCGGACGCGCGCGGCCCGTCGCGCCGCGTCCACCAGGACGTCGTGCACGACATCGGCGGCCGGACCGTCCCGCAGCACGGAGGCCGCGTAGTCGTGCAGGCGGGCGGCGTACGCGTCATAGAGCCTGGCCGCCGCCCCCGCCTCGCGCGACGCCAGTCCGAGCACGAGCTCCCGGTCGCGGACCGGATCGGGCGCGGGCCACAGCGGCTCGGCGGGCCAGGGCTCCGGGCGGACGCGCCGCCGGACGATCGCATGGCGGCCGGTGGTGTCGTCGGTTCCGGCGCCGATGGAGAAGGTGAGCTTCACAACGCCCCCAGGGTTCAGCTACCAACGCCTCCACCGTGACGCATCACCCTTACTGATCGTGTTGGTTTTCTTGCAACAGGTGGTGAAAAACCCGAATTCTGACCGCACGTATCGATGCGACTACATAACGAAACCGGCGACCGCGCCGCACAGCGCCTGAACCGCGACCCACAGCGCCCGAACGCCGCTCCTCGCGCCGTTCACGCACCAGCGCGCCCCCGCCCCGAACGGATCCGGCACCACCGAAGCCTCATCCGAAGGCGCTCGCTTCCACGGGGCGCGGGCCGCGTCACCGAAATGCGGCGGGCCCCCGGCCAGTCACCGGGGGCCCGCGTTCGGCGGCGTCAGCGCCGTCGGGTGGCTACCGCTCGGCGGAGCCGTCTCCCTCGGCGGGGTTGCCGTTCTCGACCTGCACGCCGTTCTCGACCGGCACGCCGTTCTCGGTGGGCCTGTCGGCCTCGGTGAGAGCGGGGTTCTCGGTCTGGGCGGAGTTCTGCTGGGCGGCGAGGCGTTCGCGCATCGACTCGGCGAGCGTGCGCTTGGCGTCCGCCGGCGTCCGGCCCGCGCCGCGTCCGCCGACCGGGGCGCCGCGCAGGTCGGCGCGTGAGACCTTGCGCCGCTGTCCGCCGACGCCCAGCATGTTGTTCCTGTTCTTGGCCATGGTGAGCCGCTCCCGTGATGGCAGGCGATGACTGTCGTGGTCGTCGTCCGGCCCGGGCGGGAGTTCCGCTGGGGGCCGTCCGTCAGACGGCGGCGCGGTGGCGGACGATGCGCCGCGGGAGGGCCACACAGGCGGTGGCCAGCAGGTTCTCGATCATGACGGCCAGCCTAGGGGCCTCTCCGGACGGCCTCAATCGGTTTTCGGTCCGGCCGCCTGGGATACTCGTGGTGATGCTGTACTCACTGCTGTTCCGCCACGTCATCGCCCGGTTCATGGACGCCGAGGACATCCACCACCTGACGATGCGGGCGCTCCGCGGCATCCAGGCGACGCCCGGCGCGGCCCCGCTGCTGCGCCGCGTGTTCGCGCCGCGCGACCCGGCCCTGCGGGTCGCGGCGCTCGGCCTGGAGTTCCCCGGCCCGCTCGGCCTCGCGGCGGGCTTCGACAAGGACGCGGTCGCCTACGAGGCGCTCGGCGCGTTCGGTTTCGGGCACGTGGAGATCGGCACGCTGACCGGGCGGCCGCAGCCGGGCAACCCGCGCCCGCGCCTGTTCCGGCTGCTCCCGGACCGGGCGGTCGTGAACCGGATGGGCTTCAACAACCGCGGCTCGTCGGACGCCGCCGAGCGCCTGCGGGCCCGCCGCCGGACGGCCGGCGGCACGATCGTCGGGGTCAACATCGGCAAGACCAAGGCCGTCCCGGAGTCCGAGGCCGCCGCCGACTACGTCGCGAGCGCCGAACGGCTCGCCCCGTTCGCCGACTACCTCGTGGTGAACGTCAGCTCGCCCAACACCCCGGGCCTGCGGAACCTCCAGGCGGTCGAGGTGCTGCGCCCGCTGCTGACCGCCGTCCGCGAGGCCGCCGACCGCGCCGCCCCGGACCGCCACGTCCCGCTGCTGGTGAAGATCGCGCCCGACCTCGCGGACGACGACGTGGACGCCGTCGCGGACCTCGCGCTCGACCTGGGCCTGGACGGCGTCATCGCCACCAACACCACGATCTCCCGGGACGGCCTCACCAGCCCGGCCGCGCTCACCGAGGAGACCGGCGGCCTGTCCGGCGCGCCGCTGAAGGCCCGGTCGGTGGAGGTGCTGCGGCGGCTGCGCGCCCGCACCGGCGACCGGCTCGTCCTGATCTCCGTGGGCGGCATCGAGTCCGCCGACGACGTCTGGGAGCGCGTCCGCGCCGGGGCGACGCTCGTCCAGGGCTACACCGGCATGATCTACGGCGGCCCCTTCTGGGCCTGGCGCGTCCACCGCGACCTGTCCCGCCGGCTGCGCGGCAGCGCCTTCCGCACTTTGTCCGAGGCCCGAGCCGCGGCCCCCGCCACCCGCAAGGCCGCCTGACCCGCCGCCCAGCCCCAACGGCCCGCGGCCCGATCACTCACGCCGAAACCGCTTCATCCACGCCCGGACGTGGGCAGGCTTGGAGCGCCGTTCGCGGGCGGCGGCCGGACGCGGGTCAGCCGAGGGAGGCGACCTCGAAGAAGCCGTCCGCGATCAGTTCGGGCAGGACGGCCGCGGCGTGGGCCCGGACCTGGTCGCCGTCCATGTCCATGAGCTGCGCGATCGCGTCGAGCAGCGGGGCGAGCGGCAGGGAGCCGTCGCAGACTCCGGCGAGGCCGGCCGCCGCCGTCCCGACGCCCACCGCGCGGCGCAGCCGGTCGGTCTGCCGGAGCAGGATCCGCTCCGGGTGCTCGTCGCCGGGCGGGCCGATCTGCTCCTGGACGAGTCCGGGCGCGGACCGCAGCCGGATCTGCTCCAGTCCGTACACTCGTCCACAGGCTGTGGAAAACTCCCGGGCGGAGACGAGGCCGTCGAGGACGGCGTCCGCGTACGCGCCGACGGGCTGGTCGACGGTGTGCCGCAGCTCCTCGATCCGGACGGCCGGACGCCCGCCCCCGCCGGTGTGCGCGCCCGCCCGCAGTGTGATCCAGCCGAAGCCGACCGCGTCCACCTCCCGGGCGTCGAAGTAGTCCAGCCACTCCTTGTAGCGGCGGCCGTGCTCGGGCGTCCCCGCCTCCGCCGAGTCGCGCAGCCACAACTCGGCGTACTCCGCCGGGTCCTGGACGTCCCGCTGCACGACCCACGCGTCGCAGCCGGACGCGTCGACCCACGCCCCGACCCGCTCCTGCCAGGGTTCGCCCTGGACATGCAGCCAGTTCGCGAGCAGTTGGACCGTCCCGCCCTCGGTCAGCAGCGCCGGCGCCTCGGCGACCAGGCGGCGGCAGAACTCGTCGCCGTGCATGCCCGACTCTCGGTAGGTGAAGCCGCTCTCCGGCGGCCCGACGACGAACGGCGGGTTGGACACGATCAGGTCGAACCGGCGGTCGCGGACGGGGTCCAGCAGCGACCCCTCCAGCAGTTCGACGCCGTCCAGCCGGGACAGCGCGAAGCTCTTGGCCGCCAGCCTCAACGCCCGCGGATTGATGTCGGTCGCCGTGATACGCGCCGGTTTCGGTCGGATCGCCGGGTCCGCCAGGTGGAGGACCTGCACGCCGCATCCGGTCCCGAGGTCGAGGACGTCGTCCACAGGCCTGTGGACGACGAGGCGCGCCAGGCTTGTCGCCGCGCCGCCCGTCCCCACCACGTGGTCCGGCCGCGGGAGCCGCCCCTCACCCGGACGCACCTTGAGATCCGAGACGACGTACCCGAGATGACCCGAACCGAGGACCGACTCGACCGGCTCCACATGGAACGCCGGGTGCAGTTCGTCCCCGTCGAGCGTCGCGAGCTCCGCCTCCACCAGGTCGGCGGCGAACCCGGGCAGCCGGGACGCGGCGACCGGCGCCTGCAGCCAGAACAGCCGGATCAGTTCGGCGAGCGCCGACCCGTCGGTGGTCGCCCGCAGGGCCGGGACGATCTCGTCCCGCGCCAGCGCGCCGCCCGCGACCGGGCCCAGCATCCCCCGGACGCCCTCGACGGTGTATCCGGCCTCTTCGAAACGGGCTCCGAGACGCCCGAGCAGTTCACCCACCGGACCATCCTCCCGCTCGTGGACACCACGCGCGGGACCGCCCCGCCGATCACCCCGTCCGACCGAACGCCCACATCGGTTCAGGGGCCGACCGGAAAGCCGCCTCCGTACTCATCAAGGCGAAGTGCGCACACCGGAAGCCGCCGGCCGGGAAGGCGCGACCAAGGTCAGCGACCGCTCAGGAAGGCGCTGATCCCCTGGTCGAGCGCCACGGCGGCGCGCTGCCGGAAGGCCGGGTCGGTCATCTTGGCCGCGTCGCCCGGATTCTGCATGTTGCCGCACTCGATGAAGATCTTCGGGACCGTGGACAGGTTGAGGCCGCCCAGGTCGTCCCGCCGGTCGAGCGCCTTCTTGCCGATGTAGGTGGAGTACGGGACGCCCGTGCCGGAGTGGTAGGCGTCGCGGACCGCCTCGCCCAGCCGCGCGGACGGCTCGACGATCTTGGTGTTGCCGCCGCCCGGGACCGGCAGCGGCTCGATGATGTGGAAGCCGTGTCCGGATTTGGCCGCGCCGTCCCCGTGGATGGAGATCGCCGCGTCCGCGTGCGCCCGGTTGCCGATCGCCGCGCGCTCGGTCACGCACGGCCCCACGCCGGTGTCGGTCCTGCGGGTCATCACGACCTTCGCGCCCTGCGCCTGCAGCAGCTTGCGCAGCCGCCGCGACACGTCCCAGGTGAAGGCGTGCTCGGTGTACCCGGAGGCCGTCTGCGTGCCGGTGGTGTCGCACTCCTTGTGCCCGTTGCCGACGTTCACCTGCTTGTTGATCGCGGACGGCGCGTTGTCGTTCCCGCCGTTGTGCCCCGGATCGATCGCGACGGTCTTGCCGCGGAGCGACCCGGCGAGCGCGGACGGCGGCTGGCCCGTCTCCTGGGGAGCGGGTTCGCCGGAGACCGCGGGCGGCGTCGCGGACTCGGAGCCCGCCTTCCCGCCGCCTGACGACCCGCCCCCGCAGGCGGCCAGCGCCCCGAGGCACAGGGCCAGCCCCGCCGCCGCCGGACCGCGCGCCGATTGAATGCGCACCGAGTCGTCCTCTCGTGATGCTTCCGTGACAAACGCACCTGCCAGTCTGCACACCGCGAAGCGTTCGTCAAACGAACTCGGCGAAAAACGGTGCCTCGGCGGATGTCTCCCCACCGGCCCCGGAAGGCGCTTTCGTCCCTGTGGACACACCATCGATACCCCGCCGCCACCCGCACCACACAGCAGGGAACGACCCACACATCCCGCCACACACGACTTGCGTCCGCGGGCGGTGAGCCCCGCTCCGCGGGCGCCGGCCCACGCTCCGCCGGACGGTGGTTCAGAAGCCGCGGGGAGTGCTGAGGAGGGCGGCGAGCGCCCTGGCCTCCTCGGCGTCGAGGCCGAGCACCACGCGCGGACGCCCCCACGGATGGTCGATCGAATGGGCCACGTAGCTGGCGACCGACTCCGAGACGTGCTCGGTGAGCCCCCGCTCGGTGCGCCACTCCGCCCAGGCGCGCTCCAACTCGTTCGCGGCTCGCTGCGCGCACGACACCATTTCCGGATCCCGCACGGAACTCGACCCCCCTGGGTGAACCGACCTTCCCCGTGTCCGTCCGGCGCGGTCCCCGGCCCGGCCGGTCTCCGCCCGGGACCGCCCGGTTCGGCGGGCGACCACGAATGCGCCGAAACGGTGGAACCATTAACCACCGGACGGCTCGGCGCGGTCGGCCGATTCCGGCAGGCTTGGTGAGCCCGTTACCCGGGAGCCACCACTTCGGGAGGGTGACCGCCCCGTCCGCTACCGCCCGCTGAACGAAGCGCGCTCCGCGACCGGTCACGAACCGGCGCGAACCCCTATGACTCCCCCTCCGGACGGCGCGGACGGCTTCGGCGCGGGCGTGTCACACCGCCGGAGCACGCTCGCGGCCCCCGACCGCCCGTGCTCACACCGCCGGGACGGGCCCCGTAGACGACCGCACGACCAGGTGCGGGACGACGAGGTTCTGCCGGGCCGGCCGCGCCGGATCCCCGATCCGGGCGGTGAGCAGCTCGGCCGCCACCCTCCCCATGTCGCGGCGCGGCTGGTTCACACTGGTCAGCGAGATGTGCCGGATCGCCGCGAGATGGGTGTTGTCGTACCCGACGATCGACACCTTCTCCGGCACGGGCAGGTCCAGCTCGTCCGCCGCCGACAGCGCGCCCGTCGCGACCAGGTCGTTCGGCGCGAAGATCGCGGTGGGCCGGTCCGGCCGGGACAGCAGCGTGCGCGCCGCCCGGTAGCCGCCCTCCTCGGTGAAGTCGCCCGGCTCGACGACGATCTCGTCCGCCAGGCCGTGCCGCCGCATCGCCCTCTCGTAGCCCGCCCGCCGGTACCGGGCCGTCGTGGAGCGCGCCCCCTCGATGTGCGCGATGCGCCGGTGCCCGAGGTCGACCAGGTGGTCCACGGCGAGGGACGCGCCGAGTTCGTCGTCGTCCACGACGATGTCCACGCCCTTGACGTCGCGCTCCCCGACCACCACGACCGGGACCGACGACGCCGCCTCCTTCAGCGACTCCGGGACGACGCTGAGCAGCACCAGGCCGTCCACCCGCATCTCCAGGAACGCCTCGATCGCCTCGGCCTCGAACAGCGGGTCCCAGCGGCCCGAGCCGACCAGCATCCGCAGGCCCGCGCCGTGCAGCGACTCCTGCAGGCCGTCCAGGAACTCGGCGAAGAAGGGGTTGTGCAGGTCGGCGACGATCGCGCCGATCAGCCGGGTGCGGCCCTCGACGAGGCTCCGCGCGACCGCGTTCGGCCGGTAGCCGAGCTCGCGCGCCGCCTGCAGCACGGCCGCCCGGCGGCGCTCGCTGACGTGCGGGGAGCCGCGCATCACCAGCGACACCAGCGACTTGGACACCCCGGCGCGCTCGGCCACGTTCCGGATCGTCGGTTTGGGCGCGCGCAGGGGCACCGACCCCACGCGCGGGCGCGGGACCTCCCTGCGCAGCTCCCTGCCGTGCGGCGGGGTCGTTTCTCCGTCAGACATGGCACTCCGTCCGGGGGGACTTGCGGGTGATGCCACACGCGGTTTTCCGGGCGCTCGGGCCGACCGGAACTCCGTCCTCGCTCGGGAGGAGATGCCATGATGCCTCGCCTTCGCCCGAAATCGGCGCAACAGTGAGTAACGGGCGGCCTCCAATCGGAGTTCAGGGCACGCTGACCCGGTGCGGTCCGTCCGTTTCCGCCCGTCACCGCCGGGTCGCCACCGGGGCACGGCCGGAGAAAAGGACAGGTCCGCGCGGTGGCGGGGCCGTGGCCGGAGCCGCCCTCGGATACCCTTCCCGAGTGGCAGATCGTGCAGTGACCGGCGGCGGTCGGCGAGCGAACACCCGCGACCGGCGGCCCGGCGGGGCACGCCAGGGCCGGCGCCGGCTCAGCGTGGACGAGCGCCGCGACGAGCTGATCGAGGCCGCGCTCCAGCTGTTCAGCACCCGCCCGCCCGAGGACGTCTCGATCGACGACGTCGCGGCGGCGGCCGGCGCCTCCCGGGCGCTCGTCTACCACTACTTCGGCGGCAAGTACGAGCTGTACCTCGCGGCGCTCGGCAACGCCGCGCAGAAACTGTCGGTGCTGCTCGACCCGCCCACCGAGGGCTCCCCGATCGACAAGCTCCGGATCTCGCTGGAGCGCTACTTCGACTTCGTGGAGAGCCACGCCGCGGGCTTCACCGCCCTGTTGCGCGGCGGCCCCGCCGACCGGTCCGGCGAGGTCGGCGAGATCGTGGACGGCATCCGGCAGCTGCTGCTCGGCCGCATCCTGTCCGCGATGGAGGTCGAGACGGCCACGCCCGTCCTGCGCATCACGCTGCGCTCCTGGATGGCCTCGGTCGAGACCGCCGGCCTGGACTGGCTGGAGAACCGCGACGTCACCCGTCCGGAGCTCGAACGCCTGCTGGTCGACCAGCTCATCGTCCTGCTGCACGTCGCGGGCCAGCACACCCCCGACATCGCCGACCTCTTCGAGCGCCTCGCCGAAGCCGAACTCGGCCCCACCACCTGACCGGCCCCCGCCCGACGCGGCCGACGATCTGACGCGGCTGGCCAGCAGGCGCGGCCGACCATCTGAGCTGGTCGATCAGCAGGCGCGGCCGAGTGTCGGACGCGGCGGCCCAGCCGACCCGGCCAAACGGGTGGACCCGGTTGACGCGGCCGACCGGCGGGAACCGCGCTCGCAGAGCATCCGGGAGAAAGCCCGCCCTCCTGGCCATCTGATTCGCACCGCCGGGGAAGCGATCCGTAGCGTCCGGGCGCACGGCTTCGGGATAGAGGGCCAGCTCCGACGTGCGGTCGCGACGCGATCCACAGGAGGCGGACGCGGGTTCCGGGTGCGAACGAGAGTGCGGGGGCGGACGGGCCGCGATGCCCGGAGGGCGGCTCGGGAAGGTGCGCGCCGCCGAGAAGTGCGTGAGGCGCGAGGGCCGGGAAGCGAAATCGGGTGGTGCGTGAGCGGCTGGTGACGCTGGGGAGTCGGACCCCGGGCATGGCGGATGTCCCGGTCGCCTGGCGAACGGGACATCCGATGAATCCGGTGGTGGCCCGAGACCGCGGTTCTCGGATGACCGTGGTGCCGGACCGTCGACCAGGAAGCGGCTGAACTCCCCCACCGCTGCGGGCGGTTCGTTCAGCGGCCTCCTGGCCGCCCCCCTTGTTCGGCTGTACACGACCGTCCGCGCCGAGGGTTCGGCGGGACGGCGCGCCTCACTCCGAGCGCTGCTGCGGGATTCCCGCGAGCAGTGCCCGCACCTCCGCCTCGCGGTAGCGGCGGTGTCCCCCCAGGGTGCGGATGGACGTCAGCTTGCCGGCCTTCGCCCACCGCGTCACCGTCTTGGGGTCGACACGGAACATCGTCGCCACCTCCGCCGGCGTGAGCAGCGGCTCGGCCTCGGGTGTACGTGCTGACATGTGTGCGGCCTCTCCTCCGTGGACCGAATGACAGCGATCCTGCGGTTTGATCTCGCGCGGTCACTGATGTCCCCTATGGCCCGAAAGAGCCACTATGACATCACAACGTGTAACCTTGCCACCACTCATCGCAACAAGCAAGTACCTTTGCCACCCCTCGTAGGGATTCATGTCGCATCAGCGTGGTCACTGGGTCACGCTCAGTGATTCTAGCGACACGTATAGTCGTATCGCGCAGGGATTCAGGAAATTTGTTCAGTTCGCCGTGCGGCGGGCCCGGACGGGCCGCCAGCGGGCGAGGAGGCGCCGGTACATCGCGACCGTCAGCTCGACCTCGCCGCGGGCCAGTGCGGCGAGCGCGACCCCGGTCTCGCCGACCGAGTCGTCGGCGCGGAGCGCGGCGTCGTCCAGCAGGTGGACGAGCCCGCCGTAGTCGAGTTCCACCAGCGAGCGCGGATGGAAACCGTCCAGCCAGGAGCCCAGTGCCGCGAGCCGTCCGGCCGCGAGCACGACCGGCTCGCTCGTCTCCGCCGCGGGGCCGTCCCGGAGGACGGGGAGGGCGGTGGCGACCCGGCGGCGCGCCTCCGCCATCGGCGTGACGTAGATCAGAGTACGCGCGGCGGACGCGGTCGTCGGCCCGCGACGGGCGTGTTCACCCCGTTCGCCCGGTGAATCCCCTCCGCCGGACGGTCCCGCGCCCGCCGCGGCCCCGCGCGACGCGAGCCCCGGCTCCTCCAGATGGCCGCGTCCGACCGGCCGGCCGAGCAGCAGGCAGCGCTCGGCGCGCTCGAACGGCACGAACCAGGTGATCGGAACGTGCCAGGTGGCCGTCTGGATATGAGTGCGCAGCGACCGGCCGCCCTCCCGCCAGTGCGCGAAGGCGCGTTCGGCCCGGTCCGCCTCCTCCGGGGGGACGAACGCCGCCGCCGCGGCGGCCGGGGTCTCCGCGCGGAACGCCTCGAAGGCCAGCCAGGACCGCAGCCGGGTCTGCCACGGGCACACATAGATCGTGTCACCGGCCCGGCGGACGTACGCGTCCTGGCACTCCAGCCGCGGCGCGACCTCGGGCGGGTAGCCGACCAGGCGGCGCGCGGCGCGGCGGTGCTCGACCTCCAGGGCGTCGATCCGGCGGGGCCGCCGCCGCGAGTCGGCATAGGCCGTCCACAGGGTCCGGGCCGGTTCCGGGAATGCGGTTACCGGCTCATATACCCGTAGGTACGCGGCGTACGGAAACACCACCGCATCGTTACATGAGTCCGGCCGAAATGCGGCCGCCTTGGACGTCGCGAGATGCGCGTGTTACCTCTGAGTCGCTGATCAAGCCCCGGTTGGCGACTCCGGGCCGTCCGTCCGGGGGATCGGTTCGGTGGCGGGCGCGCCATCGTCCGGGGACGCTGGGCGCACATACTGCGGGTTCTGCCGACGGGGTGACATCCACCACCTTTAGGCTGATCTCAAGACAGAGAGGAGGGCACTACCGTGCCTAATGTCTTCGGGTCGCCTCACAAGGGCACCGAACCCCGACACGAGCAGGTCGTCTTCTGCCAGGACGAGGCCAGCGGCCTGCGCGCGATCATCGCGATCCACTCCACCGCCCTCGGGCCGTCCCTCGGCGGGACGCGCTTCTACCCCTACGCGTCGGAGGAGGAGGCCCTCGCCGACGTGCTCAATCTCTCCCGCGGCATGTCGTACAAGAACGCGCTGGCGGGGCTTGACCTGGGCGGCGGCAAGGCCGTGATCATCGGTGACCCCGACACCGACAAGAACGAGGCGATGCTGCGTGCCTACGGGCGCTTCGTGCAATCCCTGCACGGGCGCTACATCACCGCCTGCGACGTGGGCACCTACAGCCCCGACATGGACATCATCGCCCGCGAGTCCCAGTACGTGACCGGACGGACCGTCGAGCACGGCGGCGCGGGCGACTCCTCCATCCTGACCGCGTTCGGCGTGTTCCAGGGCATGCGGGCCGCGGCCGAGCACGTCTGGGGCAGCCCGACGCTGCGCGGGAGGCGGGTCGGCGTCGAGGGCGTCGGCAAGGTCGGCCACCGGCTGGTCGAGCACCTGCTGGAGGACGGCGCGGAGGTCGTGGTCTGCGACGTCAGCGAGGAGGCCGTCGAGCGCGTGCGGGCGCGGCACCCGCACGTCGCCGTGGCCGCCGACAACGACGCGCTCGTCCGCGAGCCGCTCGACGTCTACGCCCCCTGCGCCCTCGGCGGCTCGCTGTCGGACGAGACCGTCGGCGTGCTCGGCGCGAAGATCGTCTGCGGCGCGGCCAACAACCAGCTCGCGCACGCCGGCATCGAGAAGCAGCTCGCCGACCGCGGCGTCCTCTACGCCCCCGACTACGTGGTCAACTCCGGCGGTGTGATCCAGGTCGCGGACGAGATCGACGGCTTCGACTTCGACCGCGCCAAGACCCGGGCCACGAAGATCTTCGACACCACCGGGAAGATCTTCGCGCTGGCGGCCGAGGAGGGCGTGCCCCCCGCGGTCGCCGCCGACCGGCTCGCCGAGCGCAGGATGTCCGAGATCGGCCGCCTTCGCGGCATCCTGCTCTGATTCCTGCACTGGCGTCCGTCCGCCGGGAGGACCGCGCCGCTCCGCGCGGCGTCCTCCCGGCGGTCCGGGCGGGGCTTTTCCGGCCTTCCGCGGCCGTTGGCGGGGGCGGGCGCGTCGGAGCCCGGCGGACCCGGAGGACCCGGAACGCCCCTCTCGACCACCGGATACACTGGTGTCCTCCGCAACGAGCGTTCTCCGCCACGGATTGACGATGTACCGAGCCGGGCGCAAAACGGGTACGGTTGTACCCGTGACTGACGCATGGCTCATCAGGCATCGGTTCGTGTGGTACACGCGCGCGTTGATGGGCCCACGAAAGCCCTGACCATCGAGGGGGTCGAGCCAATGGGTCGCGGCCGAGCCAAGGCCAAGCAGGTAAAGGTTGCCAGGCAGCTCAAGTACAGCAGCGGCAACACAGACCTCGACCGCCTGCAGAAAGAGCTGGGTGTTCCGGACCACTCTCCGGCCGACGACGCCTACGACGAGCTCGCGGAGAAGTACGCGGACTACGCCGACGATTACGAGGACCAGCGCAGGAACGGCACCTCGGGTCACTGACAGACCGCGGAACGCCACCGCAGGGACTCCGGTCCCGCGCGGTGGCGTTCGCGTTTTTCCGGGTGGACCTCGGCCCGGGAGGCTCGATCTCCCCTGTGAACCGCGCCGGTCAGGGCGACGTGCGTCACATTCCTAGTGTCCTGGCTCCGACGCCAGCGCCGCGTGCACGCCGGGCTCGGGCCGTCCGCCGATCTTGGGTCCCGGCTTCAGCGTCATGCTGCCGACGGCCTTGAGCGTGGCGAGCGGCTCCCGCAGGTACCCGTTGATCGTCGCGTCGGTGCGTCCGCCGCCCATGCTCTGGTCGCCGACGCCGTACGCCTCGATCCCGGCCGCCCGGCACAGCGCCACCGCCCGCGGCAGGTGGAAGAGCTGCGTGACCACGGTCGCCCGGTGGACGCCGAAGATCTGACGGGCCCGGACGCACGAGTCCCAGGTGTCCAGCCCGGCGAAGTCCCGGACGATCCGCCCCTCGGGGATACCGGCGCGCATCAGGTAGTCGCGCATGGTGGTCGGCTCGTCATAGTTCTTGAACCGGTTGTCACCGGAGACCAGCAGCACCTTCACCTTGCCCCGCCGATACAGTTCGGCCGCCAGGTCGAGCCGCCGCGCCAGCAGCGGTGAGGGCCGGCCGTTCGCGATCCCGGCCCCGAGCACCAGCGCCACGGGCGTCTCGGGGACGCTGTCGGGCGTGTGCCGGTACCGGGCGGTTTCCGCGTAGGCCCAGCCCGTGGGCAGCAGCACCGCGAACAGTCCCAGTCCGCCGAGCACCAGAAGCGGGCCGCCCCGGTGCCGCAGCCTGGCCTTCGTCTCCGCCAGGATCCGTCGGCTCGTCCGCGCCGTCCATGCCATCTTTTCGCTGCCGATCACACCATGTGTGACGTTCCCGGGGTGACCGAGGTTCGCCTTCCTGGTTCCGGCCTCGGTTCCGGCCTCGGTTCCGGCGGGTCGCCGGCCGCCGCGTCAGCGGGTGGGCGTTCGCGTGCGAGGCGGGGTCCCGGTCGTCGCGGCCGCCTTCCGGACGTTCGCTTCCATGGACGCGGTGATCTTGGCGATGTAGGCGGACGTCCGCCCGGGCGGCAGGGCGAGCCGGCCGAGCTTCTCGAACGCGGAGCGGTGCGCGGCCACGCGGGAGTCGCGGTCCCCCACCGTGAGGACGGGGCCGCCGGAGTTCTCCTCGAACAGCACGCCGTTGATCCGGGGATCACCGAACCGCAGCAGCAGGAAGCCGCCCATCATCCCGCAGTGCGCTCCCGCGGCGAACGGGATGACGCGCAGCGTCAGCCATGGCCGGTCCAGCATGTCCAGGAGGTGGCGCAGTTGCCGGGGCATGACGCCGGGGTCGGACGGGCCGCCGACGTGGCGACGCAGCGCCGCCTCGTCCACGATCATGTCGAGCCGCGGCGGGTTCTCCCGGGCGAACAGCTCCGCCTGGCGACGCATCCGCACCTCGACCAGCACTTCCCGGTCCGTGGAGGACTCGACGTGTTCGCGGGTGACGGCGTCCGCGTACTCCTCCGTCTGGAGCAGGCACGGAACCGTCGTCATCTGGAAGCCGCTGACGACCGATGCCCCCGACTCGTAGCCGATGTAGCGCAGGTATCCCGGCGCCAGGTCCCGCTGGTAGAGGGACCACCAGCCGCGCTCGCGGGCGTCGCGGGCCATCGCGGTCAGGGCGGCGACCCGCTCGTCGCCGTCCGTGAGGCCGTAGTGCCTCAGCAGGGCCCGCAGATCGGTCGTGGACACCCCGACCGCTCCGGTCTCGATGCGGACGAGCTTGGTCGTCGACCAGTCCAGCGCCGCCGCGACCCGGTCGGGAGGCTCCCCGGTCGCCGCGCGGAGCCGCTGCAGTTCGCCGACCAGGATGGCGCGCTGGACCATCGGCCCGGGTGCTGAGGCATCCGGCATTCCCGCCCCCTCGTCACGCGGCCGGCGGTCGCGTCCCTCTCGGAGCGCGGCCTCGGCGCCCGGCCTCTCCTGCTTCGAGTTAAACAGCGACCTGGCCGTCTGCCAACCGTCAATCCGCGCGCCGCATTGCGGAACCTTGCGAAAGGGGTGGACGGGAAATGCCGCATGGCATGCGGCTTCGTCGCGGCTGATCGGCGCCTCTGGGGTCTCCTGAACCCCTGTCGGCGCTCGCGTCACGGCGTCGTGGGTTCACCGGGACGGTCGTGCGCCAGTTTGCCAGGTGTCCGGCGGCCATCAGGCAGGACGTGCGAGACCCGAGTGCCATGACCTCGGCTGCCATCCGCCGTTCGGCGACCTTGCCGTTCTCCGGAAAGCAGATTCACGCTTGGCAAACAGCCGAAAACAAATGGCCCTTGAAAGGTCGTGCACCATTGTTCTCGGGGGGAGATCCTGATCCCGGAACAAGAAAGGGCCGCGACGAACATGAGCATTCAGCCCTTCGACCGGCAGCCCGGTCCGCCGCAGGTCTTCGGGCCGACGGCGGCCTCGGGGTGGGCTCCGGCGACCGTCCCCGGCTCCGCCCAGGGGGCCGCCCTGTTTCCGCCTCCCGCTCCCGCTCCTGCCTTCGCTTCCGCTACGCCGGCTCCCCTGCCGAGCGGGGCGGTCGGCTTCGCGTACCCCGCGGCCGTGGCCCGGGTCTACACGGCGATGCTCGCGTTCGACATCGTCTCGTTCACCGACTCCCGGCGGGACGAGGAGGTCCGCCTGCTCCTCCGCAGCCGCCTGTACGACGAGCTCCGGGACGCGTTCACCATGACGATGCTGCCGTGGGACGGCTGCTACCGCGAGGACCGCGGCGACGGGGTCCTCGTCATCGCGCCCCCGGACGTCCCGCCGCACCTCCTGATGGACCCGCTCGCCCACCACCTGCTCGCGCTGCTCCGGCGCGGCAACCGGCTGGCCGGCGAGCCCGCGCGCATGAGGCTGCGGGCGGCGGCGCACTCGGGGCACGTGGCGCGGGACGCCCACGGCGTGGTGGGCAGCGCCGTGGACCACATGTTCCGCCTGCTCGACGCGCCTCTGTTCCGCGAGGCCGCCGCCGGGTCCGGGACGGAGCTCAACATGATCGTTTCCGACCGGCTGTACGAGGAGGTGCTGGCCGAGCGCGGCGTCCTGTTCCCGGAGCGCTACCGGCGGGTCGAGGTCAGCTGCAAGGAGACCACGGCCCGGGGGTGGGTCTGGCTGCCCCCGGGCGGGCGCCCGTCCGGCGCGGTGGAGGGCCCTGATCAGGCGTAGGCGCAGGTCACCGAACCGGCCTCGGGCACGCGGGCGCAGGTCACCGAACCGGCCTCGGGCACGCGGGCGCGGGTACCCGAGGCGGGCCTGATCAGGCGTAGGCGCAGGTGCCGGTGCCGGCGGTGGTCTCGCCGAGAATCCAGGACGGGACGCCGCGGTCGGCGAGGAGGCGCAGGGCGGCGTCGGCGGTGTCGGGGGCGACGATCGCGACCATGCCGACGCCGAGGTTGAAGGTCTTGTCCATCTCGGCCTGCGGGACGTCCCCGTGGGCCCGGAGGATCTCGAAGAGCGGCGGAACCGTCCAGGAGTCGCGGCGCAGCACGGCGTCCACGGTGCCCGGGAGCGAGCGGGCCAGGTTGTTCGCCAGGCCGCCGCCGGTGATGTGCGAGAAGGCGCGGACGCCGCCCGTCTCGGCGACCAGGGCGAGCATGTCCCTGGCGTAGATGCGGGTAGGGGTCAGCAGTTCCTCGCCGAGGGTGCGGTCGAGCTCGTCCGGACGGGCGTCCAGGGTGAGGTCGCTGTGCGCGAGGATGTGCCTGACCAGCGAGTATCCGTTGGAGTGGATGCCGGACGAGGCCATCGCGACCACCACGTCACCGGTCCGGACCCGGTCCGGGCCGAGCAGCGCGTCCGCCTCGACGACACCGGTCCCGGCGCCCGCGACGTCGAACTCGTCCTCGCCCAGCAGGCCCGGGTGCTCGGCGGTCTCGCCGCCGACCAGCGCCGCCCCCGCCAGCGCGCAGCCCTCGGCGATGCCGCCGACGATGTCGGCGATCCGCTCCGGGACGACCTTGCCGCACGCGATGTAGTCGGTCATGAACAGCGGTTCGGCGCCGCAGACCGCCAGGTCGTCCAGGACCATGCCGACCAGGTCGTGGCCGATGGTGTCGTAGATCCCCAACCGGCGGGCGAGGTCGACCTTGGTGCCGACGCCGTCGGTCGAGGTCGCCAGCAGCGGGCGCCGGTACCGCAGGAACGCCGAGGCGTCGAACAGGCCCGCGAAGCCGCTCGCGTCGTCCACGACCTCCGGACGGCGCGACCGCGCCACCCGCGCCTTCATCAGCTCCACGGCGCGCTCGCCCGCCGCGATGTCGACTCCGGCCGCCTCGTACGAGGTGCTCATGATCCCCCCGGCCCGCCGCGCGGCGGGTCGTCTCGTCGGCCCGCCCTGTCGCGAGCCTCCTGCTTCACCCGCAAGGATCTGCGGGCTGCCTGCCCCGCGCGCGTGCCGCGGGTCGTCTCGTCCGCTCCGTGGAGCGGGCCGCGTCAGGTGCGGATGGTCTCCAGCAGGTGCTTGCCGCGCGCGGCCTCCTCGACCGGGATCGGGTAGACGCCGTCGAAGCAGGCGCGGCAGAGCCGGTCGCGGTCGATCCGGGAGGCGGCGATCAGCTCGTCCAGCGAGATGAAGCCGAGCGAGTCCGCGCCGATCGAGTCGCGGATGCCCTCGACGTCGAGGTTCCCGGCGATCAGCTCGGCGCGGGTGGCGAAGTCGATGCCGTAGAAGCACGGCCAGGCGACCGGCGGGCTGGAGATCCGGACGTGGACCTCGGCGGCGCCCGCGTCGCGCAGCAGCGCCACGACCTGCCGCTGGGTGTTGCCGCGCACGATCGAGTCGTCCACGACGACCAGCCGCTTGCCCTCGATCGCCTCGCGCAGCGGGTTCAGCTTCAGCCGGATGCCGAGCTGGCGGATCGTCTGGGACGGCTGGATGAACGTCCGCCCGACGTAGGAGTTCTTGACCAGGCCCTGCCCGTAGGGGATGCCGGACGCCTCCGCGTAGCCGATCGCGGCGGGGGTGCCGGACTCCGGCGTCGGGATGACCATGTCGGCCTCGACCGGGTGCTCGGCGGCGAGCCGGCGGCCGACCTCGACCCGCGTCGCCTGGACGGACCGTCCGGCGATCGTGGTGTCGGGACGGGCCAGGTAGACGTACTCGAACAGGCAGCCCTTGGGGTTGGCCTCGGCGAACCGCTCGGACCGGACGCCGTCCGCGTCGATCGCGACCATCTCGCCCGGCTCCAGCTCCCGGACGAACCGGGCGCCCACGATGTCGAGCGCGGCGGTCTCGGACGCCACGACCCAGCCGCCGTTCTCCTCCAGGGAGCCCAGCACCAGCGGGCGGATACCCTCCGGGTCGCGCGCGGCGTACAGGGTGTTCTCGTCCATGAAGACCAGCGAGAACGCGCCCCGGGTGACCGGCAGGATCTCGCGCGCGGCGGCCAGCGGGCCGCCCTCGCGGGTCGCCAGCAGCGCGGTGAGGACCTCGGTGTCGGAGGTCGCGGTGAGCACACCGCCGTCCAGCCGGGCGGCCAGCTCGGGGGTGTTGATCAGGTTGCCGTTGTGCGTGAGGGCCAGCCCGCCGTGCTCGGTGGAGCGGAAGGTGGGCTGGGCGTTCTCCCAGGTCGGCGAGCCGGTGGTGGAGTACCGGCAGTGCCCGACCGCGATGTGGCCGCGCAGCGTGTTCAGGACCGACTCGTCGAAGACCTGGGCGACCAGGCCCATGTCCTTGAACACCACGATCCGCGAGCCGTCGCTGACCGCGATGCCCGCTGACTCCTGTCCGCGGTGCTGGAGCGCGTACAGGCCGTAGTAGGTGAGTTTGCTGACCTCCGCCCTGGCCGCCTGGTCCTGTGGGACCCAGACGCCGAACACACCGCAGGCGTCCTGCGGTGCGCGGTCGGAGGGGTCGATGTCATGGCTCAGTCGTCCATCACCGAGAGGCACGCCGGCCAGTCTAAAGGCCCGTCCGTTCTGCTCCGATCGGTGGAGTCCTTAATTGACTTTTACCCGTCCTGGCCGCGCCCGGACGAGGCGGCGCGCGAGTGTGGGGAAACAACGTCTGGGCTGCAGGGGAACGACGTCGGGGCTGCTGGGGAGGGCCGTGCGGATGACCATGCCGGGATACCAGACGCCGACTCCGCCGCCGACGGCCTCGGCGCCCGGACGGCACGGCCTGGCCACGGCGTCCCTCGTGCTCGGGCTGGCCGGGCTGCCGGGCCTGCTGCTGTGCGGACTCGGCCTGCCCGCCGCGCTGGTCGGCCTCGTCCTCGGCATCGCGGCGGCGGCGCGCGGGACGTCCCGGGGCCTGGCGATCGCGGGGATCGTGTGCTCGGCGGTGACACTCGTGATCGGAGCGGTGTCGATCATCTGGCTGCTGAGCAAGGCCGCCGAGTGCGCCGACAGGCACCGCTACCCGGACGTCTCCACCCGGCGGCAGTGCATCGACCGCGAGTTCCCCTTCGCGCGGTCGTCCGGCGCTCCTTGAGCCTGCTGTGAGTTGGGCAACAGTGGGCTGGGATGACGGGTTTCGCGTGAGGTTCACCTCGTGCCGTCCCCTGAAGGCGAGGACGGGCGGCGCGTCCGCCTGGGGCAGTGGCGTAGCGGCCGGGGCAGTGGCGTAGCGGCCGGGGCTGGATTCCTTACGCCTACGTCCGGCCATTGCCAGCCCGCCACCCGCGGCTCGTCCACACGGCGTCCGTCGATGTCCGCGACGTCGAATTACAGCGCGCGACAAGCCCCCTGACCACTCCTAGCCGTAGGGACGCGACCTCCGCCCCGTGAAGCCGGAGCAACGGGACCGATGCGCCAGGACCGGTGCGCCGGGGCCGGTGCGCCGGGGCCGGTGCGCCGGGGCTGGCAGCTGGGCCCGGTTGGCCGGTGCGCCGGGCCGGTGCGCCAGGGCCTGTGGACTGGTGCGCCGCTGGGCCGGGGCCAGTGGATCGATGCGCCGGGGCGGTGGGCCGGTGCGCCGGG
>NZ_QURH01000313.1 GCF_003428695.1 Actinomadura logoneensis | reverse complement strand
CGCTCCCGGCCCGCGCGAGTCGCTCCCGGCTCGTCGGCGCGGATGCCGCCCCTGGCGGTCAGGCGAAGCGCCAGCGGGTCGCGCCGAACGGCTCGGCGAGGGCGACGCCGACGGCCGCCCGCGCGGTGAAGCGGTAGAGGTGCCACGGGCCCGGTCCGGCGCTCTGGGCGCTGTAGGGCGCGGTGATCGCGTCGCCGTCGGGGGTCGGCTCGGCGGGCCAGCCTCCGGCGGCGTAGACGGCGGCGACGCGGGCGATCTCCGCGCGGTCGGTGGTCCGCTCGGCCTCCCCCTCCAGGACGAGGTCGACGCCGGGCAGCCGCGCGGAGACCGTGCAGGCCGGGTTGGCCGCCAGGCGCCGCGACTTGCGCGTCCCCGGACCGCTGGTGAAGTACAGGTGGCCCTCGGACTCGGCGGCTCCCATGCCCGCCGCGTGCGGACGGCCGTCCGGGCCCACCGTCCCGAGGAACACGGCGCTCTCCATGCGCGGGAGTCCTTCGGCGACGGCGTCCGCCACGCGGCTCCAGGGCAGCTTCGCGTCGCCGTAGATGTTGAGGTCGGTGGCCTCGACGGGTTCGGGCAGCATGGCTCCTCCTCGGGGTCGTCCGGGAGATGACCGCCCGGCGGGCGGAAACTCATCGGTCCGCCCCGGTCATCCTGCCTCGGCACGCTCCTGAGCTGCGAGGATCTCGTCGGCGTGTCCGTCGAGCCAGCGTCCGAGGGCGAGCAGCGGGCCGTCCAGGAGGCTGCGGCCGAGCGGGGTGAGGGCGTACTCGACGCGCGGCGGGGCCTCGGCGAAGGATCGGCGGCTGACCAGGCCGTTGGCGAGCAGCCGGTGCAGCGCCTCGGTCAGGACCTTGTCGCTGACGCCGCCGAGCGCGTCCCGGACCGCGCGGCGCCGCAGCGGCTCGCCGCGCAGCGCGACGATGACGAGCGGGTCCCAGGTGTGGGCGAGCAGTTCGAGGCCCGTCCGCAGGCGGCAGTCGACGATCAGCTCGCCGGCGTGGTCGTCCGGCTCGTCCCCGGTCAGATCAGCGGTCGGGTCGGCGGTCAGGTCAGCGCTCACCCGCCCATGATCCCCGATCCGAAACGTACCGGATGGTGCGTTTCGCGCTGCCTAGATTGGCCGCTCCGAACAGCGACGGAAGGCAGAGAAATGCGAATCGGCATCATCGGGACGGGCCACATGGCGAGGACGCTCGGGGCGCGCTGGGTGCGCGCGGGGCACGAGGTCGCCATCGCGGGCCGGTCGGCCGAGAAGGCGCGGGCATTGGCGGACGAGATCGGCGCGGAGGCGGTGGCACCGGAGGCGATCGCCGCCGGACGGGACGCCGTCCTCGTCGCAGTCTCCTGGGACGCGGCCGAGTCCATGGTCGCGCAGGCGGACGTCCCGTCCGGGACGGTGCTCATCGACGCGACGAACGCCGTCGAACACGGGATCGGACGCCTGGTCATCGCGCCGGGCGAGTCGATGGCCGGACGGATCGCGAACGCCGCGCCCGGCGCGCACGTGGTGAAGGCGTTCCACACGTTCCCGTTCACCCAGTGGGCTCTCCCGTCCGACTCGCCCGCCCCGTCCGCGCCCACCACCGGCGACACTTCCTCGGCGGACTCGGCGGACGCGTCGCAGGAGCGGGAGCCGGTCGTCGTCATGTGCGGGGACGACCCGGGCGCGCTCAAGACCGTAGGTGAACTGGCCCGTGATCTGGGCGGAGTCCCGGTCGCCCTCGGCGGCCTCGACCGGGCGCGGCAACTGGAGGAGGTGGCGGGCTTCGTGATCGGGATGGCCTTCGCCGGACACGACCCGTCCGCCGCCGTCCCGAGGATCTGAGCCCCGCCCGGTTACGGTTGGCGCATGACGGGCCAGATACCTGATGCGGTGATTTACGAGGATCGCTCGTACGCGCTGGCGGGCCAGGACGGCGAGGGCCTGTTCTCGCCGTCCGCCCTGGGGCTGCGGCCCGTCCCCATGTCGACCGCGTGCTGGCGCGGCCACGTGTGCGAGTACACCGTGCTGGGCGGCGAACTCGTCCTCACGGGGCTGGAGATGCGGGTCGAGGGCGAGCCGCCGACGGTGTTCGGCCTCGCCCCCGTCCACCGGGAGGGTGCTCGCGGCCCTCGCTACCAGGGCCTTCGGGAGCCGATGCGGTTCACCGGGCGGCTGGTGCTCGGCCGCGAGCTCCTCAGCGAGTGGTACGTCCACATGGGATTCCAGAGCGCCTGGAAGTACGAGGAGGTCCGGGAGCTGGTGTTCGACGACGGCCGCCTGACCGAAGCCCACGACCGGTCGGAGGATGCCGCGCGCCGCCGCCGCGCCGAGGCCGACGCGCACCGCCGCCGTAGCAGGGAGGCCGGCGACCAGGACCGCGCCCGTCCGGGACCGCCCCTGCCTCCGCCCCTCCCCGCCCAGCAGGACCCGACACATGCGTGGATCGAGAAGAGCTTCCGCCGGGACATCGACCTCTGAGGCACCGCCTTCGGGCAGGGCGTACCGGGACGTTCGGCCTCCCGTTCAGTCAGCTCCCCTTCGGGGCACGTCGCGAGACCTGTAGCCCTGGAGATGGGAACCGGCTCCGGCAGACGGATCGGTGATCGGCTCCAGGTTCCAGGTGATGACGCGGTGGGGCCGGATGTGCAGGGTCTCGGGATCGAAGGCCGGGTAGAGCGGCGGATCCAGAACGACGTCGGCAAGACCACGGTCGGCTGGGAGGTCTCGGCGCTGCTCCGCGCGGCGGCCGTCGCGCACGCGATCATCGACGGCGACTTCATGGGCCAGGTGCCCCCGGCCCCGGAAGGCGATCCCGACCGTTCGGCCGTCACCGAGGCCAACCTGACCGCCGTCTGGGCGAACTTCGCGCGGCGCGGATACCGGCGCCTGGTCTACACGAACACCGCGAGCGCCCTGCCGGGAACGACCGGCACGTTCGAACGCGCCATGGGTGAGGACGTGCGGATCGTCCGGGTGCTGCTCACCACGTCCGACGCCACCGCGCGCGAGAGGCTGACCCGCCGCGAGCTGGGCTCCGAGCTGGACGGGGAACTGAAGAACGGCGTCCGGACGGATCTAAGGCGCCAGTGGCATGCCCAGGGCCTCGCTCGCCGCCAGGATGTTCACGTAGTCCTTGTAGTGGACGATCCGTCCGTCGCGGACGGTCATCACGACGATGTTGGGAAGGGCGAACGCGCGACCGGTCGCGCTCGACGTCCCGACGGCGGACTGCTCCACCACGATGACGTCGGGATCGGTGGTCTCTCGGATCACCACGTCGTCGTAGGACTCGTACCGCAACGGGCTGTCCCGCCAGTTCGCTTCCAGGAAGGCACGGATCTCTCCCCGACCCCGCAGCCGCGACGGTATGTCCGGACGGGAGAAGGGGAACTCGTGCAGGGCGTCTTCCGCGTACAGGTCGAGCATGTCGTCGAGCGCCTTGTCGATCGACGCCCGCTGGTACCGCGCCAGAACCTCGCGCGGCCCGGCGGGGTTCGCGGCAGAGTCGGTCACGAGCCCTCCTCAGAGATCGAACAAGCCGTCCTTCACACACCCCAGGAACGCGCTCCACGTCCCCACCCCGAACGCCAGCACCGGCCCACCCGGATCCTTCGAATCCCGCGCGGCCACCGCCCGCGCCCCACGCAGCGCCGCCACTTCGACACAGTCGGTCTTATCGACACCACTATGACTGCTCTTGCGCCACCGGAGCACAAAGTCAGGGAACTCGCTCATAGCTCCGACGCTATCTGCTCGATGCGCTCACGGGAGCCTGATCGTGTCAGTGCGAGTGACTGGAGCTTCTCGAAGGATCGAACGTAGGTTCCGACATTAACGGGATCGTCGATGTACCAGCTCCGGCTGAGGCTGTGCACCGCAACAACCTGCATCGACTCATCTGGGACGACGTCGATGATGGAAAACGGTCCGTCCACACCCGGATGGCCGCCCACCGCGAAGGGAAGCACCCTGAGGTCGACATGGCGCAACTGCGACGCCTCCCGCAGCGCATCAAGTTGCGCGCGCATCACTTCCGGCCCCCCGACCTGAAGGCGCAGCGCCGCTTCACCGATGACCCATTCCACACGGGGCGGGTCTTCACCCCTAAGGACCTGCTGGCGGTTGAGTCTGAACTGAAGCGAGGACTCCACGTCCTGAGGTGCGTCGAGCACGCCGTCGTAGGAGCCGAGAAGGACGCGCGCGTAGCCTTCTGTCTGCAAGAGCCCCGGCACCAGGTGCAACTCCCACGAGCGAATGCGTGATGAGTCGGCCTCAAGCGAGGCGAAATCCACCACTGTAGGGTCTTGCCGCTCCTCGAAGCTGTGCCACCAACCATCCCTGCGACCTTGAGCTGCAAGGTCCATGAGCTGCTGCCTTTGCCGGACATCGCGAACACCGTAACGGTCCAGAATCTGTTCCAGGTCGCGTGGCCGGATGGCACGGTGGCCGTTCTCATAGGCACTAAGGGACGCCTGGGACCGATCGAGCCGACGCGCTGCGGCTTCCTGAGTCCAGCCGAGCGCCTCCCGGAATTGCCGCAGCGCGAGGCCGATCTTGCGGCGGCGGTATGACTGGTGGTCCGCAGGGGGCATGAGCACCACCTTGTCACTCTGCGTACGCGCGTCAATCGACTCCGTGAAAGTTAGAAGTATTCGTTCTTCGAGCCATCAACTATGCGACGTATCGCACCCGAATGTCTCGAACTTGACCAGAGAGCATTGATGCGATCACTCTCGGCGACGAACCTTGCGGGGACAGGGAACGGAGGGTCGATGAGGATGCCGAGTGAAGACCGCTTTCGGCTGCTGGTGCGGCTGGCGTGGGAGCTGCGGGCGGTGCCCGCGTCCACCACGCTCGTTCTGCCCCACTACGCCGAGCCCGTGCTTTTCGTGCCGTGCCGGAACGGGCACAGCGAGCCGGTTCTCGCCGTCGCGCGGGACGGAGCCTGGCGGCTGGTGTGGCGCGGGCGGATGCTCACCGAGAGCCACCTCGCCCAGGCCGCCCGCCGCATCGCGACGGAGGCTTCGGAGTGAGTGCGCGCATGACCGTCCTCGCGTCCCTGACGCTGCCGGGGCATCCGCGTTCGGTGCGGTACGCGCGGGCCTTCATCCGCGACACGCTCGTGCCCGCGCACGTGCTGGACGGCGGCGACGTCCTGGACGACCTCACCCTCATCGTGGACGAGTTCGCCGGCAACGCCATCCGGCACACCGCGTCCGGGCGGGGCGGCAAGCTGACGATCGCGCTGCTGCGCGGCGCCGACCTCGTCCGCGTCGAGGTGACCGACGACGGCGCGGACGGGAAGCGGCCCCGGCTGCGTCCCGCCCCCGAGGGCGAGTCGGGCCGGGGCCTCCACATCGTCCAGGCGCTCACCGCCGCCTGGGGACACCGGGCCGACGGCCCCCGCACCATCGTGTGGGCGGACGTGCCGCTCGCGGCGGAACGGTGAGCGCGGGAACGGGTCAGAGCCGGGCGAGGAAGGTCGCGATCGCGTCCGCGAGTTCCGCCGGGGCCTCCTCGGCCATGTGGTGGCCGGAGTCGATCGGGTGTCCGCGCAGGTCAGGGGCCCAGGAGCGCCAGATCTCCCGGGGGTCGCCGTACAGCTCCTCCAGATCGTCCTTCGACGACCACAGGACGAGCGTCGGGCAGCGGACGCGCCGTCCCGCCGCGCGGTCGGCCTCGTCGTGCCGCCGGTCGATGCCGAGACCGGCCCGGTAGTCCTCCAGCATCCCGTGGACGGTCGCCGGGTCGTGCAGCGCGTTCTGCAGGTCGGCCCACGCCTCCGGGGCCATGTGCTCGCTCGTCACCGTGTACCACGCGTCGGGGTCGGCGTTGATGACCCGCTCGGCGGGCTTGTCGCTCTGGCCGAAGAAGAACCAGTGCCACCAGGCGGCGGCGAACCGGGCGTCGCAGCGTTCCAGGTGCTCCACGACGGGCAGGCCGTCCATCACCACGAGTGCGGTGACCTTCTCCGGGTGGTCCATCGCGGTCCGGAACGCCGCGAGGGCTCCCCGATCGTGTCCGGCGACCGCGAACCGTTCGTGCCCGAGCGCGCGCATGAGTGCGACGAGGTCGCGGGCCATCGCGCGTTTCGCGTAGGGCGAGTGCTCGGCGTCGGTCTCCGGCTTGGACGACTCTCCGTACCCCCGCAGGTCGGGGCACACAACGGTGTGCCGCTCGGCCAGGCGGGGCGCGACCTCGTGCCAGGTCGCGTGCGTCCGGGGATGGCCGTGCAACAGCAGCAGCGGCGGACCCGAACCGCCGTGCCGGACGCGCAGTCCTACCTCTCCTGTGTCGATCCGGTCGAGCGTGAACCCTTCGAAGAACATGGCCGCCCCAATAC
Organism: Actinomadura logoneensis; assembly: GCF_003428695.1. Lineage (GTDB taxonomy): Bacteria > Actinomycetota > Actinomycetes > Streptosporangiales > Streptosporangiaceae > Spirillospora > Spirillospora logoneensis. The sequence continues at coordinate 6,979 of NZ_QURH01000313.1, read as the reverse complement.
CCGCGACGCTCCCGAGTACCCGCCGCGCGTGTCCGTTCGTCCGCCGGCGGGGCTCACAGGAAGGCGATGAGGATCAGTGCCGAGACGGCCGCCGCCATCAGGAAGGGCGACCAGTTCTTGGGGCTCGCGTCCTGCCAGGAGGCGCCGCCGAACGCGGCCTCCTCGCCATCGAGCCGGTGGTCGCCCCGTGTGTGCTGGAGCACCGGCCGCACCCGTGTCAGCACCAGGACGACGAGACCGACCGTGATGAGCAGGACGAGCACGCCCCGCCAGCTGCGCGCGTAGATCGAGAACGCCGCCTCGGGGACGATCAGGACGAGAGAACATATCCACAGGGTCGTCGGGAACTTGCGCATCCTCGCCTCCACAGTGACGAGCGAGCGGGCCCGCGTCCCCGAAGGACGGGTGAGCCCGCGACCGCCCGGGTCCTAAGGTGCCTCGACCTGCTTCTCCGGGACGCCCGCGTGCGGGTAGTGCAGATCGAAGGCGGGACGCTCGGACCGGATCCTGGGAATCGCGGCGAAGTTGTGCCGCGGCGGCGGGCACGAGGTCGCCCACTCCAGGGACGAGCCGTGGCCCCAGGGGTCGTCCAGGGTCTCCCGCACTCCGCGCCTGTAGGTGATGTAGACGTTGAACAGGAAGGGGATCATGGAGATCCCGAGCAGGAAGGAGAACAGCGACGACGTCAGGTTCATCCCCTGGAACTCCGTGGGGTAGTCGGCGTACCTTCTCGGCATTCCGGCGGCGCCCAGCCAGTGCTGGATCAGGAACGTGCCGTGGAAGCCGATGAACAGCAGCCAGAAGTGGATCTTGCCGAGCGTGTCGTTGAGTTTCTTTCCGGTGAACTTCGGCCACCAGAAGTAGAAGCCCGCGAACATCGCGAAGACCACGGTGCCGAAGACGGTGTAGTGGAAGTGCGCCACCACGAAGTAGGAGTCCGAGAGCTGGAAGTCCATCGGAGGGGACGCCAGGATGACGCCGGTCAGGCCGCCGAACAGGAAGGTGACCAGGAAGCCCAGCGACCACAGCATCGGTGACTCGAACGTGAGCTGCCCCCGCCAGATCGTTCCGACCCAGTTGAAGAACTTCACGCCCGTCGGGACGGCGATGAGGAACGTCATGAACGAGAAGAACGGCAGCAGCACCCGCCCGGTGACGAACATGTGGTGCGCCCAGACCGTCGCTGACAGGCCCGCGATCGAGATGGTCGCGAAGACCAGGCCGATGTAGCCGAAGACGGGTTTGCGGCTGAACACCGGCAGGATCTCGGTCACGATGCCGAAGAACGGCAGGGCGATGATGTACACCTCGGGATGGCCGAAGAACCAGAACAGGTGCTGCCACATCAGCGGACCGCCGTGCGCGCCGTCGTAGACGTGCGCGCCGAACTTGCGGTCGGCCTCCAGGGCCAGCAGCGCCGCGGCCAGGACGGGGAACGCCAGCAGGACCAGGATCGAGGTCAGCAGGACGTTCCAGGTGAAGATCGGCATCCGGAACATCGTCATGCCCGGGGCGCGCATGCACAGGATGGTCGTGATGAAGTTGACCGAGCCCATGATCGTGCCGAAGCCCGACATGGCCAGTCCCATCACCCACATGTCGCCCCCGACCCCCGGCGAGCGCATCGTGATCGAGAGGGGCGTGTAGGCGGTCCAGCCGAAGGACGCCGCGCCGTTCGGCGTCAGGAAGGCCACCACGGCGATCAGGCTGCCGAACAGGAACAGCCAGTACGCCAGCATGTTCATGCGCGGGAACGCGACGTCCGGCGCACCGATCTGCAGCGGCATGATCACGTTCGCGAAGCCCGCGAACAGCGGGGTGGCGAACATCAGCAGCATGACCGTGCCGTGCATCGTGAACGCCTGGTTGAACTGCTCGTTCCCGACGATCTGCAGACCGGGTTCGAGCAGCTCGGCGCGGATGAGCATGGCCAGGGCGCCGCCGAACAGGAAGAAGCAGAAGGACGTGCTCAGGTAGAGGTAGCCGATCTTCTTGTGGTCGGTCGTGGACAGCCAGTCCGCGACCAGTCTTCCCTTGCTCGTCCGTGCCGCCGGAACGGCGACCGGCGTTGATTTTACGGTGCTCATACCAACCCGTCAGGCTCTGGTGATTTGTCGAACCGCGTCATCGGCGCGTGAATCCGCGCATGCCGGTTCGTTTTTCCGGCGAACGAAGTGCGCCGACTTGCTTTTCGAGGTGGCGCACAATGCGGTCGTCCACCGCGAACAGCCTTCCCCGGGGACAGGTCTACCAGGAACGAGGTCTGCGGCAACGTCCCGGCCGGTAAACAATCGCGCTTTCATAGTTATGAACAGGGCAGCACGACATACCTCACAAAAGGGATGCACCCGGCGTTGCCTGGCCTGACGAATTGTTCGGACGGCCGCCCCCGAGACGCCCCGGCGCCGATCTCCGGCTCCCTCGGCTCGCCTCGGATGGGCGCGGCCGGATCGGGCCGAAGCGACCGTCCCGTGACCCGCGGCGTCCACGATCGCCCTATGACCCCCAGGGACTGGACCACCACCGGATGCGTCCTGATGGCCGTGACCACCTGCCTGGCGGCCCTGTCGGCGCTGCTGGTCGCCACCTCGATCGAGCACGACCCGGTCGTGGCGCTGTCGGGCGAGGGCATCCACCCGCTGCCCACCGCGAACATCCACCTCACCGGCTTCGTCGGCGGGGTCGTGGCGGCCGTGCTGGCGGGCGCCACGTTCTTCCTCGGGCTGGCGGCGTTCTTCTGGAGCGCGTCGCTCCGCAGGCAGGCGGTGCTCGAGGAGATCCTGCGCAGGCTGCCGGAGCCTCCGCCCGACACCTAGGATCGGTGGGGATCGGGGCGGTTTTCGGAAAGGACGGCCATGGACGGATACGAGGCGCTTGACCGGTATCTGATCCGGCTGGCCGACATCCCGCGCGACGAGCTGCCGAGGACGCGGCAGGTGTTCCGGCCCGTGGCGTTGCGGCGCGGTGAAGTGCTGTTCCGGGCCGGTGAGCCCGCCGACAAGGTCGCCTTCGTGACGCGCGGCCTGCTCGCCCTCTGGTACTCGGCGGCGGACGGGCGCGAGCGGGCGCTCGGGTTCCGCGCCGAGGACGAGCTGGTGTGCGCGTACGGAGCGGTGCTGCGCGGCTCCCCGGCGCACGCGACGGCCGAGGCGCTGGAGGACTCGACGCTGCTGGTCGCCTCCCGGCCCGCCTTCGACCGGCTCTGCGCGGGTCACCCCTCCTGGGGGCGGGCGCTGGCGAGGCTCACCGACCGCCTCTACCTCCAGCAGGAGGAACGCCAGCGCGCCCTGCTGCTGGACGACGCCGAGACCCGGTACCGCGACTTCCTCAACGCCTATCCGCATCTCGGCGGACGGTTGACGCAGCGGCAGATCGCGTCCTTCGTCGGCGTGACTCCCGTGGCGCTGAGCCGGATCCGTTCCCGGATGGCGATGAACCTGGGTTAACGACATCCCGCGCGGGCGCTCCTAACGTCGTCCGCATGGAGACGCCAGCCATGGCGGTCGAGACCTTCGGACCGCCCGAGAACCTGAAGCCCGTCCGCCTGCCCGTTGCGAAGCCCGGCCCCGACGAGGTCGTCGTCAAGGTGACCGCCGCGGCGGTGAACCCGGCCGACCTCGGCATGCGCGAGGGCCGCTACCCCTGGGCGGACGAGCCGCGGCTGCCCCTCGTCCCCGGATACGACCTGGCCGGAACCGTCGAGGCCGGAACTCCCGAATGGCCGTCCGGGACGAAGGTCATCGCCATCACGGCCCACAAGGAGACCCAGATCGGGGCGTACGCCGAGTACGTCACGCTTCCCGCCCGACTGCTCGCGCCCGCCCCGGACGGCATGGACGCCGAGCACGCGTCCGCGCTCCCCCTCGCCGGGCTGACCGCGTTCGAGGCCCTGTCCGCCCTCGACCTCGCCCCCGGGGCGACGCTGCTGGTCAACGGCCCGCGCGGCGCGGTCGGGTCGCTGACCGTCCAGCTCGCCGAGCACCGCGGCATCACCGTCGTCGCGAACGGCGGGGGCCCGGTGGACGCGGCGCTCGACACCGTCGGCGGCGAACGCGCCCAGGCCGCGTTCGACGCCGTCCGGGACGGAGGCCGCTACGTGACCGTCGTGCCCGAGTTCTGGATCCCGGGCGGCCCGTTCACCGAGGCGCGCGGCATCGAGCCGCGGGTGATCGGCGCCCGGTTCGACACCGTCCGCCTCCGCGAACTGTCGCGTCTGGCGTCCGAGGGCGTCCTCAGCACGGCCGTCGGCGACCGGCTCCCCCTCACCGAAGCCGCCGCGGCCCACGCCCGCCTGGCCGCCGGTGGCGTCCACGGCAAACTCATCCTCATCCCCTGAAAACCGCCCGGCAGAGGAGCTGGGGGCCAGGGCCACCCCGCAAGTCGTCCGGGACCTGTCGCGAGGGACTCCGCTCCGCTTCCGGGAGGACGCCGACGCCGGCCGCTCCGGCGACTAGGAGACGTCGCCGGACGGGGTGAAGGCGAGGGTCGTCCAGCGGACGCCGGGACGGCCCAGCAGGTCGCGCCACGTGCTCAGATGGACGGCGCGCAGCCCGGCTTCGGCGGCCTGCGCGACCGTCTCGTCCGCCGCGACGTCGAACATGTGCCGTCCTGGCGGGGTGGGGCCGTGCCGCAGCGTCAGCAGCATCACGCCCTCGGGGGCGAGCAGCCCCGCGAGACGGCGCATCGCGCGGGGGCGCTCGGCCTCGTCCAGGTGCATCCACACCGCGACGAGCAGGACCAGGTCGAACGTCCCCTTCACGGCGGACAGGTCGGGGAGCGTGTCGTCCAGCCACGTGATCCCGGCGCCCTCGTGCAGGCGGCGGCCGTGGGCGCGCAGTTCGGGCGTCGGCTCGACCGCCGTCACGGCGTGGCCGCGCCGCGCCAGGGCGGCGGCGTCCCTGCCCGTCCCGGCGCCGACGTCGAGGACGCGCCCGGGTTTGCCCGGGATCAGGTGCAGCACGTCGCCGAGCACCTCGTCGCTGGTCAGCGACTCGTACCGGACGGCGAGCACGTCCGCTTCGGCGCCGTACCCCTGGGTCCCCTTCGTCCTCATGACGGCCGAAAGTAGCAGTTCAGTGGCCGGTGATGGCGTCCGCGACGCGGGCGATGGCGGACGTGCGGGACGAGCCGCCGACCGCCTCCCGCGCGTCGGCGGCCCGGTACAGCGCGTACATCGCCTGGACGCCGAGCCAGCGCAGCGGCTCGGGCTCCCAGCGCCGGACCCGCCAGTCCACCCACGGCAGCGCGGTCAGCTCGGTGTCGCGGCGGAGCACCAGGTCGCGCAGGGTGCGTCCGGCGAGGTTGGTCGCGGCGACGCCGTGCCCGGTGTACCCGCCCGCATGCCCGAGGCCCGTGCGGTGGTCGACGACCGCGGTGGAGCACCAGTCGCGCGGGACGCCGAGGACGCCGGACCAGGCGTGGTCGACGCTCGCCTCCCCCGCGACGGCGGGGAACATGTCGGTCAGCATGCGCCAGAGCAGGTCCACGGTCTCGGGCCGCGTCACGCCCGCGTCGTCCACGCCGGAGCCGTAGCGGTAGGGCCTGCCGCGCCCGCCGAACGCGATGCGGCCGTCCGCCGTGCGCTGGGCGTACATGTAGTAGTGCGCCATGTCGCCCAGCACCTCGCCGTGCCGCCAGCCGATCGCGTCCCACACCGCGTCCGGCAGCGGCGTCGTGACGATCATGGAGCTGTTCATCGGCAGCCAGTCGCGGCGGTGCCCGGCCAGCCGGGCGGTGAAGCCCTCGGTCGCGCGGATCACGTGGTCGGCCGTGACCGTCCCGTACGGGGTGACGGCGGCGGCCGGGCGGCCGTCCCGGCGGGGGACGAGCCGCAGCACCGGCGTGTCCTCGAAGATCTCCACGCCGAGCGCCCGGACGGTCGCGGCGAGGCCGCGCGCGAGCCGGGCGGGCTGGACGCGGGCGCAGTGCGGCGAGAACGACGCGGCCCGCTGGCCCGCGATCCCGACGCGCTCGTCCGCCTCCCGCCCGGACAGCAGGAGCATGTCGTCCCGCGACCAGCCCCACTCCCGGTTCTCCGCGACCGCGGCACGCACCCGGGCCTCCTGGGCGGCGTTCCGCGCGGTGTTGAGGACGCCGCCCTTCACCAGGTCGGCGTCGATGCCCTCGTCCCGGGCCGCGCGCAGCACCTCGTCCACGGTGGCGAACATGGCGCGCTGGAGTGCGACGGCCGCCTCGCGTCCGTGCCGACGGGCGTACCGCTCCCGCGAGCCCGCGATCTCCCCCACGACCCAGCCGCCGTTGCGGCCGGACGCGCCGAACCCGGCGAACTCCTTCTCCAGCACGACGATCCGCAGGTCGGGCTGCGCCTTCTTGAGGTAGTACGCCGTCCAGAGCCCGGTGTAGCCCGCGCCGACCAGGCAGACGTCGGCGGTGCGCGGGCCGGGCAGGCGCTCGCCGGGGGCCGGCAGCCCGCACTCGCGGTACCAGTGGGAGACCGCGCCGTTGCCGAACTCCGCCGAACGAGGGGCGGGAGCGGGGGCGGAATCAGGGGTGCGGGCGGGGCCGGATGCGGGGGTGGGGCCGGACGCAGGAGACATGGGCCAATACTGCTGTATCGGACTCTCTAAAGCATCTCTGGCGACGGATTCTGTTGTCTGCGTGCCGTTTCGTTGCGCGTTCCGAGCCACTGGGTGCGGTCGATCGCGTAGATGGCCGTCCCGCCGGGCCCCATCCCCTGGTGCCGCATCCCGAGCTGCTGCGCGACCGCCAGGGAGGACGAGTTCGCCATGTCGATCTCGGCGGTGACGCGGCGCAGCCCGGCGACCGTGAAGGCGTGCCGCAGCACCGCCGCGCCCGCCTCGGCGGCGAGGCCGAGGCCCCAGCGGTCCGGTTGCAGGCTGTAGACCATCTCGACGTCGCCGACCGCGTCGGGCCCGCAGAGCCCGGCGACCCCGATCAGCGCGCGGTCGGCCGCCGCCCAGCCGGGCCGGCGCAGGGCCGGGCGCAGCGCCCACAGGCC
>NZ_QURH01000309.1 GCF_003428695.1 Actinomadura logoneensis | reverse complement strand
CGGCGGCCCGCGCCTCGGCGGCGTCGCGCGCGGCGGACACGGCCGCGGCCGGCGGGTCGACGACGACCGTCCCGGACGAGCCGTCCACCAGCACGGGCGTGCCGTCGGCGAGAACGGTCGCGCCGGGCAGCGCCACGACGGCGGGGACGCCCATGGTGCGGGCGAGGATCGCGGTGTGGCTGGTCGGCCCGCCCTCCTCGGTGACGAACGCGACGACCTTGGCCGGGTCGAGCACGGCCGTGTCGGCGGGCGCGAGGTCGCGCGCGACCAGCACGAACGGCTCGTCGGAGTCCGGCACGCCGGGCATCGGGAGGCCGAGCAGGCGGGCGACCGTCCGGTCGCGGATGTCGTCCAGGTCGGTGACCCGCGCGGCGAGGTACTCCCCCGCGCCCGCGAGCATCTCGCGGTACACGCCGAACGACTCGAACACCGCGCGGGCGGCGCTGCGGCCCTCGGCGGCCCTGGCCCGGACGCCGTCGGCGAGCCCCGGGTCGCGGGCCATCAGGGCCTGGGCGTTCAGGACGTCCTGGCCCTCCTTGTTGCCGACCTCGGCGGCGGTGACCCCGCGCGCCTCCAGGTCGTCCGCGACGGCCTCCAGGGCCGCGAGCGCCTCGGCGGTCACGGCCTCGGGGTCACCGGCGGGCGCGGCGCCGGCGGCCGGCTCGGGGACGGCCCCGGCGATCCCGCGCACCGGGCCGAACCCGACACCCGGGCTGACCCCGGCCCCGCGCAGCTCGCCGGGCTGGCCGGGCTGGCCGGACGTCGGAGCGGTCAGGGTGGGCGGTGCGTCGGCGGGGAGGCTCCGACCGGTCCCGGCGGCGTCCCCGGCCTCAGGCATTCTCGGGCTCGGGTGTGGACAGCAGCGCCTCCAGCCGGCCGAGGAGCTCGTCGGCGCCGTCGAAGTCGGCGGCGATCACGACCTCCTCGCCGTGCCTGGCGTCCATGCCGAGGACGGCCAGGATGCTCTTGGCGTTCACGGGCGTGCCGCCGGCCTTCGCCACGGTGACGTCGCCGGGCGCCTTGGCCGCGGTCTGCACGAACAGCGCCGCCGGGCGCGCGTGCAGCCCCACCCTCGACTCGATCTTGACTTTGCGCTCGCTCACTGGCTCTTCTCCTCGGTGACCCGGATCCGCAGTTCGGGTCCGGGATTCACGGTCACTTGCCGCAGGTCGGCCACCACGTGCCGGGCGGCACGCAGGGCCGCGGACGGCTGCGTGGTGGTGATCCCCACGACGGTCATACCCGCGCCCCGCGCGGCGGCCACGCCGGCGGGGGCGTCCTCGAAGGCCACGGCCTCCGCGGGCGGGATCCCGAGGCCGCGCGCGGCGGCGAGGTAGCCCTCGGGATGGGGTTTGCCGACGGCGACGTCGTCGGCGGTGACGACCATGTCCAGCAGGCCGTCCACGCCCAGTTCGGCCAGCAGGCCGTGGGCGTAGTCGCGGATCCCTGACGTCACGACGGCGATCGGGACGTCCAGGGCGTGCAGCGCCCGGACGAGCTCGACCGCGCCGGGGACGGGCGCGGGGACCGGCAGGTCTGGGTCGTCGTAGTGGCCCAGCACCTCGTGGAACAGCTCCTCGACCGTCCGGCCGGGGAACAGGTGCAGGTGGTCCACCAGCGCCTCGCGCCCGCGGCGTCCCGCGAAGGAGGCCAGCAGGGCCTCGTCGTGCGGCGCGCCGTGGGCGTCGAACAGCCGCGCCCACATCATGCGGCTGCGCGGCTCGGTGTCGATCAGCGTGCCGTCCAGGTCGAACAGGGCGGCGCCGACCGGCAGCCGGGTCAGCTCCATACGAACAGCTCTGCGCCCTGCCGCACGTCGCCGGACTCCACGACGTCCGACAGCGCCTCGGCGGGGGCGTCGAGCGCGACCACGGCGCAGATCGGCGAGCGTCCGCCCGCCTCCACCGCGGCCGGGTCCCAGCCGACCAGCGGCTGCCCCGCCGTCACCCGGTCGCCCTCGGCGGCCAGCAGCTCGAACCCCTCGCCCTTGAGCTGGACGGTGTCGATGCCCAGGTGCACCAGCACCCCGTGGCCCTCGTCGTCCACCACCACGTAGGCGTGCGGGTGCATCTTGACGATCTTCCCGGTGACCGGGGCGATGGCCTGGCCGGGCTCGCGGGCCGGGTCGACGGCGGTGCCGGGGCCGACCATGGCCTGGGCGAACACCGGGTCCGGCACGCCCGCGAGCCCGACGACCCGCCCGCCGACCGGGGACAGTACGCGCGTCATCGGTCCTCCTTGGGGGATCAGTCGAGGATGTCCTCGATGTCGGTGGCGATCGTGTCGGCCTCGGGGCCCACGACCACCTGGACGACGGTGCCCTGCCGCATGACGCCGAACGCGCCCGCGGCCTTCAGGCCCGCCTCGTTCACGGCGCCCGCGTCCCTGACCTCGGTGCGGAGCCGGGTCGCGCAGGGCTCGATCTCGATGATGTTGTCGGCGCCGCCCAGCGCCGCGATGATGTCCTCGGCCTTGGCCATTGCGGGGTTCCTCTCGTTCTTTCGGTCCGGCCGCGCGCCCGGCGCGGGTGGCCGGGGCGCGGAGCCGGACGGTGGCGGGCGATGTCCGTCCGAGTATGTCCGGTTCGCCCTGGTGGGGCGGTGAAGCGGTGCAGCCGGGGGGAGCGGTGAAGCGGGTGGAGCGGTGCAGCCGGTGGAGCGCCGTGGCGGCGTCAGTCGGTCTGCGTGACCTTGTTCAGCCCGCGCGGGACGTCGGGGTCGATGCCGAGCCGCCGCGCCAGGTTCTCGACCATGATCTGGCCGGGCACGATGAGGCCGAGCGGGGCGACCCACTCGGGCAGGTCCGGACCGGGCAGCGCGGCCGTGCTCGCCTGCGCGAGCCCGCTGCCGCCGCCGAACCCGAACGCCTCGGAGCCCGCGCCGCGCACCCGCTCGGCGAGCGCGACCGTGCCGGGCAGCGTGGGGCTGCCGTCGGCCGCGACGAGCAGCGCCGGGGTCTGGTCGTCCACCACGGCGATCGGGCCGTGCAGCAGGTCGGCGTAGGACAGGCCCATGGCGTGCAGGTAGCACGCCTCCTTGATCTTCAGGGCCAGCTCCAGCGCGGTGCCGAACGCGATGCCGCGTCCGGACACGACCGCGCCCGGCACCTTCGCGAGCCCCTCGACGATCCGCGGCAGCGCGGGCGACGCCTCGGTGGCGGCGATCAGGCGCTCCACCTCGTCCGGGACGCGGCGCAGGTCCGCCGGGTCGCGGCCGATGCCGAGACCGAGGCCGAGCACCGCGAGCGCGGCGAGCTGCGTGGTGTAGGTCTTGGTCGCCGGGACGGCCAGCTCGTCCCCGGCGAGGGTGATCAGCGGGACCTCGGCGGACTCGGCGAGCGGCGAGCCCTGGCCGTTGGTGACCGCGACGGTGCGCGCGCCGCAGTCCCGGGCCCAGGCGAGCGTCTCGACGATCTCCTCGGTCTTGCCGGACTGGCTGATCGCCACGGCCAGCACGCCGTCCAGGTCGAGCCGCCGCCGGTAGGCCGTCGCGATCGACGGCGCGGCGAGCGTGGCCAGGCGCCCGGCCTGCGACTCGATCAGGTACCGGCCGTAGACGGCGGCGTTGTCGGACGAGCCGCGCGCGATGAACAGCACCTGCCGGGTCTCGGCGGCGAGCCGCTCGATCTCCGGGACGCGCGGCAGCAGCGCCTCGATGGTGCGCCGCAGCGCCTCGGGCTGCTCGCCGATCTCGGCGCGCATACGGCTGGTGGTCATGATCCCCCTCCGAGGAGTTCCTGCCCGTCGATCCACGTCATACGCGCGCGGTGGTCGGGTCCGAGCCAGACGAGGTCGGCCTTGGCGCCCGGGGCGATCCGGCCGAGGTCGGTCCGGCCGACGAGGTCGGCGGGTACGCGGGTGGCGGCGTCCACGGCGGTCGCCGGGTCGACGCCGAGCGCCAGCGCGTTGCCGACCGCCTCGTCCAGCCGGAGGCCGGAGCCGGCGATGGTGCCGTCGGCGCGCAGCGGCGGCCCCTGCTCCGGCATCGTGATCGGTTCGCCGCCCAGCTCGTAGGTGCCGGGCGGCATGCCCGCGGCGGACGCGGCGTCGGTGACGAGCACGACGCGTCCGGCGGCGGCGTTGAAGACGACCCTGGCCACGGTCGCGGACACGTGGTGCAGGTCGAGGATGAGGCCGGGGCTCAGCCGTTCGTCGGCGAGCGCCTGCGCGGCCACACCCGGGTCGCGGTGGTTCATCCCGGACTGGGCGTTGAAGATGTGGGTGACCTTGCGCGCGCCCGCGTCGGCGGCGGCCTCCACCTGGGCGGCGGTCGCGTCGCTGTGCCCGACGCTGACCAGCACGCCGTTCGCGGTGAGGGTGCGGATCGCGTCCAGCGCGCCGTCCCGCTCGGGGGCGAGCGTGACCAGCGTGACCAACCCGGTCTCCAGCAGCGTCGCGATCTTCTCGGGCGTCGGGTCGGTGAGGTGCGCCGGGTTGTGCGCGCCCTTGCGCTTCTCCGACAGGAACGGCCCCTCGAGGTGGACGCCGAGGATCCGCGTCCCGCGTCCTTCGAGCGCGGGCAGCAGCTCCTCGGTGCGGCGCAGCGCGGCGGCCTGGACCTCGACGGGCGCGGTGATGAACGTCGGCAGGAAGGACGTGACCCCGGTCTCGGGAAGGCGCTCGACGACCGTCCGCCAGCCGGTCTCGTCGGCGTCCACCATGTCGTACCCGAAGAAGCCGTTGACCTGCAGGTCCACCAGCCCGGGGGCGAGCAGGCCGTCCTCCAGGTGGACGTCGGGGGCGTCCGGGCCGTCCGGGAGGCCCTCGCCCGCGGCGGTGATGACACCGTCCTCGATCCGGACGTATCCGGGCGAGACCACGCGGGTAGGACCCTCCGTGGGGGAAAGGATCATGCGGTTCGCAGTGATCAGAAGACTTGCCATCGGGACGCGCTCTCCGTGACGCCGGGTTCGCCGGTCGTGTCCGCCACGACTGGTCTAGTCCGGTCTGGACCAGTACGCAACATACCCGACGTGCACGGAAAAGCGATAGAGCGAAGGTGGCGGGCGCGGGGCCGTCCCCTTCCCCTAACTCCGCGATCTTCTCCACCACCGTTGCGGGCGACCCTTCCGACGCCGGGAGCGCGGGCCGGGGGAACCCGCCGCCGACTCCCGACGCCCCCGACCAACTACGACGGGCGCGACGACTCGCCACCGCACTCGCCCTCACGGCGATGGCCCCATTACCGGTCTTGGGCGACCGAGCGCAATGGCTCGAGAATTCGCTTGTAGCGAACAAACCCCTGGCGCATGCGCGTGGGCGGGCTCGCACGTGTCCGCACACGGACGCCACGGAACCGCGACGCCGTCGGCGAAACCGGCACTGACCTGCGAAGATGATCGCCCCTCGGCGCCCTCGACACAATCCGGACGTTACCCATCTGTGAGTTGACACACGTCGAAATCGTGTGGTCTAGTCCGGACTAGACCAGTACATACCGAGTCGATCCGGACTCCCGCCGGCCGGCCATCGGCCCGGGCTCCCCTGAGGATCCCCCGTGACGACCATTGACCCGAACAGCCCCGTCCCCAAGTACTTCCAGCTCAGGGCCATCCTGCTGGACATGATCGAGAGCGCCGAGCTCCCGGTGGACGCCTCCATACCGTCCGAGCGCGAGCTGTGCGCGCGGTACGGGCTGTCGCGCATGACCGTCCGGCAGGGCGTCGACCAGCTCGTCTCCGAGGGACGGCTGTACCGCGTTCCCGGCAAGGGCACGTTCGTGGCGCGCCCCAAGATCGAGATGCCGCTGCGGCTGATCTCGTTCACCGAGGACATGCTCGCGCGCGGGATGCGTCCCGGCGCGATCGACCTCGACCGCCGCACCGTGCCCGCCGACGCCCGCCTCGCCCGCGTCTTCGAGGTCGAGCTCGGCACCCCGATCCACATCGTCGAGCGGCTGCGCACCGCGGACGGCGAGCCCATGGCGGTCGAAAGGGCGCATATCCTCGCATCGCTCGCGCCGGACCTGCTGGACCGCCGGCTCGCCGACCGGTCCCTGTACGGCGTCCTCGAGGCGGTGTACGGGCTGGTCTTCGACGCGGGCGACCAGACGATCGACGCCGGGCTGGCGGACGCCAACGACGCCCGCCACCTGCAGATCCCGCGCGGCAGCGCCGTCCTGGTGCTCCGGGCGCGCGCCCTGGCCAACGGGATCTGCGCCGAACTCGGCGTCTCCACCTACCGGGCCGACCGCTACCAGGTCCGCACGGCGCTGGGCCATCCCCCGACCCGCTCCTGACCCCCGGCAGCAGCGGGCCGCTCCGACCCGCCGCCGGCACCACCCCGCAATGACCGAGGAGAGGAATCACCCCTGATGAGTTCCATCGCCGCGGCGGAGGGCTCGGCCGGGCGCAAGCCCTGGTCGGCGGCCTTCGCCGTCCTGCAGCGGATCGGCCGCAGCCTCATGCTGCCGATCGCCGTCCTGCCCGCCGCCGCCCTCCTGCTGCGCTTCGGCCAGCCGGACATGCTGGGCGCCGACGGCCTCGGGTGGGTCCGCGTCGCCGAGATCGTCGGCGAGGCCGGCAACGCCCTGTTCGCCAACCTGCCGCTGCTGTTCGCCGTCGGTGTGGCGATCGGCTTCGCGAAGAAGGCGGACGGCTCGACCGCCCTGGCCGCCGTCGTCGGCTACCTGGTCTTCGACCACGTCTCGAAGATCATGTTCTCGCACACCTCGCAGCTCAAGGCGAACGTGCTGATCGACAAGGTGGCGGACGGCAAGACCACCGCGGTGATCGACTGGGGCGCCAAGAACCCCACCGACGTCCTCGGCGGCATCCTCATCGGTGTCGTGGCGGCCCTGCTCTACCAGCGCTTCTACCGGGTCAAGCTGCCCACCTACCTCGCCTTCTTCGGCGGCCGTCGGTTCGTGCCGATCGTCACCGCCGTCGCCGCCCTCATCCTCGGCGTCCTGATCGGCTTCATCTGGCCGGTGTTCGGCACCTGGCTGACCGACTTCGGCAACTGGATCACCGGCGCGGGCGCGCTCGGCGCCGGCGTCTACGGCGTCGTCAACCGCCTGCTGCTGCCCTTCGGCCTGCACCACATCCCGAACTCGCTGATCTGGTTCGTCTTCGGCACCTACAACGACAACGGCACCGCCGTCCACGGCGAGATCAACCGCTACCTCGCGGGCGACCCGCACGCCGGCGGCTTCCTGGCGGGCTTCTTCCCCGTCCTGATGTTCGGCCTGCCCGGCGCGGCCCTCGCCATGTGGCGCGCCGCTCCCCCGCACCGCCGCAAGGCCGTCGGCGGCATCATGATCTCCGCCGCCCTCACCGCCTTCGTCACCGGCGTGACCGAGCCCATCGAGTTCGCGTTCATGTTCGTCGCGCCCGTCCTGTACGGCGTGCACGTCGTCCTGACCGGCATCTCGATGGCGCTGCTGGAGGCGCTGAACGCCCAGCTCGGCTTCGGCTTCTCCGCGGGCCTCATCGACCTGCTGCTGAACGCCAGCAAGAGCAACACCAAGGGCCTGCCGCTCATCCTGGGCCTCGGCGTCCTGTACTTCTTCGTCTACTACTTCGTGTTCAAGTTCCTGATCGAGAAGTTCAACTTCGCGACGCCGGGACGCGAGCCGGACCCGGACGAGGCGCTCGACGCCCCCGCCGAGAAGGCTCCGGCGGAGAAGGCCGGGGCCAGGTCGTCGCGCAAGCGCGAGGACGCGGCCAAGTAGCACGACGGCCAAGCAGCACGGCGGCCAGATAGCACGGCACGGCCGACGCGCACGACGCGGCCGAGGAGCACCCGGCCGGACCCAGCCCACACGTCCGGCCCTCCCCGAGGCACTCCCACCCCCTATGGGAGCGGCCTCACCCCCGACGGCGGGGCGCCTAGCGCCCCGCCGTCCTCCTGTTTCCAGGGGCCGGGCGAGGACGCGCCGTCCGGCGGTCACGGCCGTTGCGTCCAGCGCCTGAGTTGAGAAACAAAGCGCTGGCGCTGAAGTGCATGAAATCCCCGCCAGCCACCAGGGCTGGGGCTCGAAGCGCCTGGCTCCGCAGCCACGGAAGCCAAGCCCTTCAGCAACCCGAACCTGACGCCTGAACCGCGTCCAGCAGGGTGTTCCGGACGGCCCCGCAGCCCGCTCCAGGCCATGAACGGGAACGCTCCGGACGGCCCGCAGCGCGCTGCAGGGCATGCATGGGAACGCTCGGGACGGTCCCCCAGCGCGCTCCAGGACATGAAGCTCCAGGGCATGAACAGTGAACGCCCACGGCCACGGCCACGGCCACGGCCACGGCCACGGCCACGGCCACGGCCACGGCCACGGCCACGGAGTGCCAACGGGCCTGCCACCGGGACGTTCCCTGTTGTGACAAACGGAACGGCCCCGGTCTCCTGGGAGACCGGGGCCGTTCTCGGGTCGAGCGTCAGTTGTTGCTCGGGTCGCCGTGGCAGCGCTTGAACTTCTTGCCCGAGCCGCAGGGGCACGGGTCGTTGCGGTTGACGCCCGCGTAGGGGTCGTCGGCCTCTTCGCTGTGGTGCTCCACGCCGCCCTCACCGTCGACGGTGGGGGCGCTGTACTCCAGCTTCTTCGGACGCTGCGGCTCCTGGAGGCCCTTGGCCTTGACGACCGGGGCCTCCTCCTCGGCCTCCCCGGGCTCCCCGGCCTCCTCGTCGACGGCGACGACGTCCGTCAGCGCGACGGGGTTGGCGCCGACCTGCGGGGCCGCGGGCTGCTCCTCGACCTCGACCTCGAGGTTGAAGAGGTAGCCGACCGACTCCTCCTTGATGCCGTCCATCATCGCGTTGAACATGTCGTAGCCCTCGCGCTGGTACTCGACCAGCGGGTCGCGCTGCGCCATGGCGCGCAGGCCGATGCCCTCCTGGAGGTAGTCCATCTCGTAGAGGTGCTCGCGCCACTTGCGGTCGAGGACGGAGAGGATGACGCGGCGCTCGAGCTCGCGCATGACCTCCGTGCCGAGCTCGGCCTCGCGCTTCTCGTACGCGGCCTGGGCGTCCTCGCGGACCTTCTCCGCCAGGGTCTCGGCGTCGAGGTTGGAGATCTCGCCGCCGACCTCCTCGACCAGCCCGTCCACCGTGAGGGAGATCGGGTACAGCTGCTGGAAGGCCTTCCAGAGCTTGTCCAGGTCCCACTCCTCGGCGAAGCCCTCGCCGGTCGCGCCCGCGACGTAGCCGTTGACGACCTCGTCGATCATGCGCCGGACCTGGTCCTGGAGGTCCTCGCCCTCGAGCACCTTGCGGCGCTCGGCGTAGATGACGACGCGCTGGCGGTTCAGCACCTCGTCGTACTTCAGGACGTTCTTGCGCATCTCGAAGTTCTGCTGCTCGACCTGCGACTGCGCCGACTTGATCGCGTTCGAGACGATCTTGGACTCGATCGGCGTGTCGTCCGGGATGTTCAGGCGGGTCATGATCGCCTCGACCCGGGCGGAGTTGAACAGCCGCATCAGGTCGTCCTCGAGGGACAGGTAGAACCGGGACTCGCCCGGGTCGCCCTGGCGGCCGGACCGTCCGCGCAGCTGGTTGTCGATGCGCCGGGACTCGTGCCGCTCGGTGCCGAGCACGTACAGGCCGCCGGCCTCGACGACCTCCTCGTGCTCGCCCTTGACGGCCTCCTTGGCCTTCTCCAGCGCCTCGGGCCAGGCCGACTCGTACTCCTCCGGAGTCTCCAGCGGGGACAGCCCGCGCTGGTGCAGCTCCAGGTCGGCGCGGAAGTCGGGGTTGCCGCCGAGCATGATGTCGGTGCCTCGGCCGGCCATGTTCGTCGCGACCGTGACGGCGCCCTTGCGGCCCGCCTCGGCGACGATCGCCGACTCCGCGTCGTGGTGCTTGGCGTTCAGCACCGCGTGCGGGATGCCGCGCCGCTTGAGCATCTTCGACAGCCGCTCGGACTTCTCGACCGAGGTGGTGCCGACCAGGACCGGCTGGCCGTTCTCGTGCCGCTCGGCGATGTCGTCGACGACGGCCTCGAACTTGGCCTGCTCGGTCTTGTAGACCACGTCCGCCTTGTCCATGCGGACCATCGGCTTGTTGGTCGGGATCGGCACGACGCCGATCTTGTAGGTCTTGTTGAACTCCGCGGCCTCGGTGTCGGCCGTGCCGGTCATGCCGGACAGCTTGCCGTAGAGGCGGAAGTAGTTCTGGAGGGTGATCGTGGCGAGCGTCTGGTTCTCGTCCTTGATCGACACGCCCTCCTTGGCCTCGATGGCCTGGTGCATGCCCTCGTTGTACCGGCGGCCGTGCAGGATGCGGCCGGTGAACTCGTCCACGATCAGGACCTCGCCGTTCATGACGACGTAGTCCTTGTCGCGCTTGTACAGCTCCTTGGCCTTCAGGGCGTTGTTCAGGAAGCTGACGAGCGGGGTGTTCTCGGCGGAGTACAGGTTGTCGATGCCGAGCCAGTCCTCGACCTTCTCGACGCCCGACTCGGTGATGCCGACGGTGCGCTTCTTCTCGTTGACCTCGTAGTCACCGGGGCCGTACTCGTCCACCTGGCCGGCGGTGCTGACCAGCTCGGCGCGCTTCAGCCGGGGGACGATCTTGGCGAACTCGCCGTACCACTTGGAGTTCTGCTCGGCGGGGCCGGAGATGATCAGCGGCGTGCGTGCCTCGTCGATGAGGATCGAGTCGACCTCGTCCACGATCGCGTAGTTGTGGCCGCGCTGGACGAGCTCGTCCAGGCTCCAGGCCATGTTGTCACGCAGGTAGTCGAAGCCGAACTCGTTGTTGGTGCCGTAGGTGATGTCGGCGGCGTACGCGACCCGGCGCTCCTCGGGGGTCATCTGCGGGAGGATGACACCGACCTCGAGGCCCAGGAACTGGTGCACGCGGCCCATCCACTCGGCGTCGCGCTTGGCCAGGTAGTCGTTCACGGTGACGACGTGGACGCCCTTGCCGGACAGCGCGTTGAGGTAGGCGGGGAGCACGCAGGTGAGGGTCTTGCCCTCACCGGTCTTCATCTCGGCGATGTTGCCCAGGTGCAGCGCCGCGCCGCCCATGATCTGGACGTCGTAGTGGCGCTGGCCCAGGACGCGCTTGGCCGCCTCGCGGGCGGTCGCGAACGCCTCGGGGAGCAGGTCGTCCAGCGATTCGCCCTCTTCCAGGCGCTCGCGGTACTTGTCGGTGAGCTCGCGCAGTTCCGCGTCGCTCATGTCGACGAAGTCTGACTCGATCGAGTTGACCTGATCCGCGAGCTTCTTGAGCTTGCGCAGGGTCTTGCCTTCGCCCGCGCGAAGGATCTTATCGATGACTAGCGGCACTCTCGGAGGCTCCTTGCAGATCGTGGGTCACCGCCGACCGGCGGCACGCACACCACACGTACGATGCCATCGTAGGCGAGACTCAGAATGGTCTAGGTCACCCTGCGACGCAATCCCGGCCCGCGTTCAGCCCTCCGGCACCGGTCCGGGACAATCATCCTGAACACTCTGAGGGGAGGGGCCCAAATTGTCCGATGAGTACGGCTCGCACGCCGGCCGGCCGAGTTCCTGGCTGGCGGTCAGCGTGATCTTCGCCGGCTTCGCCGTGGGCGGGGTGGCGCTCTGCCTGGGACCGCAGTGGGTGCTGTTCTGGGTCGGAGCCGCGATCGTCGCTCTCGGCCTCGTGCTGAGCGCGCTCGTCCATCTTTTCTCCGACGTCGTGGTGGACGCGCCGCGCGTCATGCCGGAGATCGTGGACTACTCGGTCTTCGGCAGCCGCACCACCAAGCGCCGCGGCGGCCTGGCCGGCGAGACCACCGCCAAGGCGGTCAAGTCCGACACGCAGCACACCCCGCACGGCTGATCACCGCCGGGACGGCGCCGCACCCCCGTGCCACCGCCTCCCCCGGCGACGACCGCCCGTCGCGACCGTCCGGCCCGCCGGACCTGGACCCGCGTTCCTCCTCCCGGAGCAGGGACGCCCTTCCAGGCCCCGGCGGGCCGACGCGTTTCCGGAAGACGGACCTCTTCCGCCTTTCCGCGCGCGTCCGGGACCAACCCGCCCACGCCGGGTCACTCCGCCTCGACGAGCCTCTTGACCTCCGGGTCGGCGCGCTCGACGCGGATCGCGTCGCACCCCACCCACTCCGCCGCGTTGCGCAGCGCCGTCCGCAGCGCCTCGGCGCCCTCCCGGAGCCGCACGGCCGACCTGGTGAGACCCGGTTCCAGCGACACCTGGCGCGCCACGAGGGTGGTCCCCTCCCGGGCCGGGTCGACGCGTCCGACCAGGCGTCCGCCCGCGAGCAGCGGCATCGTGAAGTAGCCGTGCACCCGCTTCGCCTTCGGGACGTACGCCTCCAGCCGGTGGTCGAACCCGAAGACCCGCGACGTCCGGGCGCGGTCCCAGACCAGCGAGTCGAACGGGGACAGCAGCGTCGTGACGTGCCGTCCGCGCGGCGGGACCGCCAGCGCGTCCGGATCGGCCCACGCCGCCTGCGGCCAGCCCTGCACCCGGACCGGGACCAGCCCGGACGCCTCGACCACCGCGTCCACCTGCTCGCCCTTGAGCCGGTAGTAGTCGGCGAGGTCCGCGCGGGTCGCCACGCCGAGCGCCCGTCCGGCCAGCCGCACCAGCCGGGTCAGGCACGCCGCGTCGTCCGGCTCCTGCCCGTAGAGCTCGTCCGGAACCACCCTTTCGGCCAGGTCGTACACCCGCCGCCACCCGATCCGCTGGACGCAGGCGACCTCACCCACGTCCCAGAGCCACTCGATGCCGATCTTGTGGTCGCTCCACTGCCACCAGTCGCCCCCGGCCTTCGCGCCGCCGAGCTCCTTCGTCGTCAGCGGCCCCTCCGCCTTGAGCTTCGCGCGGATCTCGTCGCACACCCCGTCCGGCACCTTGTGCCAGCGCAGGCCCTTCCGCTGGTACTGCCGCCGCCGGAAGGCGAGGGTCGGCCACTCCTCGATCGGCAGGATCGAGGCCGCGTGGGCCCAGTACTCGAACGCCGCCGCCCGTCCGCCCCCGGCGGACGGCCCCCAGTACGCGGTCTCGATCCTGTCCCTCGCGACGGCGCCCAGCCGCGCGTAGGGGACCAGCTCGTGCGAGCGCGCGAGCACCGAGATCGTGTCCAGCTGGACGGCACCGAGCCGCGCCAGCATCCCCGGCACCCCGCCGCGCCGTCCGTCCGCACCCAGCAGCCCCTGCGCCCGCAACGCCAGCCGCCGAGCCTCGTCCGCACTCAGCTCCGCCTCGACCTTGTCGGGCATCTTCGTCTTGGTCACGCCGCGATCGTAGGCCACAACACCGACAAACCCCACACACCGGTGTCGCCACCTATCCCCACCTGCGAGAACACCCCACCCTCCAGGCCACCGAACCCTGGCCCCCGCCGAGAGTCCCCGCTTCCCAGGAAGCGAAGCCACCCGACAGCGCCGTCCATCGCAGCAGCAACCGAACGCCAACTCCGAACACATGTCCGTGCAACCACTCCAGAACGAGAAGAGGCAGCGCGACAAGCCAGAGAAATTTGGCGCGCAGGGCAGCACAACAACGCCCCCCGAAACCACCTGTCGCCCCTTCGAACGCAACAGCCAGGACGACTGACAACAGGCTCAGCAGCACGGGCGGCCATCCAACCGAGTGCCGACCTCGCCGTCCCGGCCACGCCCGCTCCCCATCAATCACCCGACGCAGCATCAACTCGGCACGCCTCAGGGGAGGCAGGAACCCTCACCGACTCAGCCCGCAGACACGAACACACAGCACAACATCTGGTTCCGGACATCGTCACCCGCAGAGCCAGTTCCTCATCGCAGCGACCGGCAAGGCCAGAACAAGCTCGTCCATCGTCTGCGTGAGGCCACGGCGCGGCGACGGTCCGGCCCCTTCCCCGGGCGGGGCTACCCGGGAGACACAGCTCCCTCCGGCCGAGCCACCGCTAGCAAACGCACTCCGATCGGCCCGAGGACGCCACGGCGAACTCCCGGCATAACGCCGATGCAGGCATTTGTCTCAGGGAGGACGGGCGACTCAGCAAGATGGACAGCAAGGAAGGCAGGCAACCACCAGCCACCCACCCCACGCGCTTCAATTACGGACGCGAGGGCGCGATCCACTCACGAAGACAAGGCCAGGCCTCGGCTGAACCTGTCCCACGTCGTCTCAGCTAGCTCTGCTCTCCGTCTACGGACGGCGCGCGAGGGAGGACGGTCTACGCGACAGGAGCTGTGTGGGCACGTGTCTCTCGGCCGGGAGTCAGGTCACCATTCAGGGAGTCGCTTCACGCGACTCACCATCGGGCGGGGTTCAGGTGATCTCCAGAAGCTTCTCTCGGACGGCGTAGACCACGGCCTCCATCCGGGAGTGGAGCTGAAGCTTCTCCAGGATGTTGCGGACGTGGTTCTTCACGGTGTTCTCGCTGATGAACAGTTCCCGGGCGATCTCCCGGTTGCCGAGGCCGCGGGCGACGAGGCGCAGGACCTCCATCTCGCGGTCGGTCAGCCGCGGCGCCGGGACCTGCTGGGTCCGCTCCTCGCTGCGCTTGGCGAGCGAGGCGAACTCGGTGATCAGTTTGGACGCCATGGACGGACTGATCAGCGACTGCCCGCCGTGCACCGCGCGCACCGCCTGCGGGACCTCGTCGATCGAGATCTCCTTGAGCAGATAACCGCTGGCCCCGGCCTTGATCGCTTCGAAGAGGTCCTCCTCCTCGTCGCTGATCGTCAGCATCACGATCTTGGCGCTGGGCGCGGCGTCCTTGATCGCGGTGCATGCCTCGATACCGCTGCGCCGAGGCATCCGGATGTCCATGAGCACGACGTCGGGCAGCAGATCACCCGCCATCTGGACGGCCTCGTGGCCGTCCCCGCCCTCACCGATCACCTCGATGTCCGGTTCGGCCTGGAGCACCATCTCCAGACCCCGCCTGAACAGGGCGTGATCGTCCACGATCAGCACCCGGATCGGATCCCCCACCTGCGCATCCTCTCCCTGCGCGCCGCCGGCCGACGTCTCCGCGCTTCCGCGCGCGGCCCCGCCGCCCGAACCACCGCTTCTGCTACCACCGGCCGGGGCATCACCGCTCCGGCCTCTGGTGGCGCTCCCCGATCCGTCGGAACCCATGACCGGAGGCACCACACCAACGCCCATCTTCTGCCCGGCGACACCACGCCCGGGATCACCGGCAGAAGCCACATCAGCCCCCAACGCGATCGCCGCGCCTCTGGAACGCGCCGCGTATGCCGCATCGCCGGAACACACCGCGCATGCCAGGCCGCCGGAACCCACCGCATACGCTGCACCGCTTGACCGCGCCGCGTACACCGCCTCACCGAACCGGCCCTGCTCGTTCACGCTGAGCGGGGCGTCCTGCCCAGCGGCATCGCCACGAGGTGCGCCGACCGCTTCCCCGGCCCGGCCGACCTCTGCGGCAAGGACGCGAACCGCCGCCGGACCAGCACCCAGAGCGCCGGACACGCCACCCCTACGAACCACGCGGGGCATGCCGTTGCCACGTGCATCGGTGGACGTGCCTCTGGCCCGAAGCACGCCCGCCGCGCCGCCCATACGGGCTACTCGGGGGGCGCAGGACGCCATGGCTACGTCCACGAAAAGTCCGTCAGCGCGACGGAACTCCTGTGCGGCTTCCTTCAGCGGTGCTGCCACTCGCACGCCGGTACCCACCGGCGTTCGGCCGACTCGCGCACGCCCGGTCGATCCACGACCGTCCACCACCAGCTCACGACCATTCAAGACAGGGCCGTTCGCCTCACGATCGGCCTTCGTGACACCGACCGGCGCACAACCACCCAACGAACGAACGCCCGAGCCAGATCCCAAGACGTTCTGCATTCTTCGTCCGCGAGCCGGAGTCCATCGTCGGACGCCGCCCATACGGCTTCCTTCCCGAGGGAGCCCCGGGAACGAAGCCAGGCTCAGCGCATCCGGCGAACTCTCAGCGAACCGCACTTCATGCGACTCCCGCAGGAAGTCGCCGCATGTGAAGCCGTTTGGGACGCCCTCTCCCCCGCCAACGGCCATCCAGGAAGAGGAGCGGCCGCTCACCGGGACGAGAGGATCGGTGAAGCAGGCGGCAGTGCCAGTTCGACGCCCCGAGGAGACGACGAACACGCCCACTGGGTCGCCCACTTCACCCCGAAAGGTCATCTCCCGGCCGCCATCGCTCGGATGAAGGGAAGCGAGAACGCTGTCCGCAGAGACGGTGGGCGCGGCAGCCAAGCCAGGACGAGAGGCCGAGAAGGCTGCAAAGGCGCCGCTCGGGACGGTCCGTTCGCAGCGGACGGCCGTCGCTCTACGGATCGCAGGAGTGGTCGAAGCACCGTTCGGGGCGGCCTGTTCGGAACGGACGGCCGTCAACTTGCCTTCGGCCGGTGGGCGAGAGGCGGCGAGGGCGGGGGCGGCTGAAGCCGGCACGGAGGCGGCCGAGCTCATGGCCTGGCTGTGGGGACGGGCTGAGGGAGGGGCGGGGGTGTGGGGAGTCGGCGG
>NZ_QURH01000319.1 GCF_003428695.1 Actinomadura logoneensis | reverse complement strand
GGGCCCGCCGCGAACGCGAGGAGCGCGCCCGCGCCGCCCGCCGCCGCGCCCGCCGCGAGCAGCAGGCCAGGATCGCCGAGGCGGTGCACCGGGGGTCGCTGGTGGCGCTGGAGCGGATCGAGCGCTCGCTCGCGACGGCCGTGACGCAGCGCGAGGCGGCGGAGGAGGCGCGTGCCGCCCGCGAGTCCGAGCTGCGGGTGATCCGCACCCAGGTGCGCGAGCTGTCGTCGATGCTGGAGCGGCTGGTCAACGTCGTGCACGGCAACGAGGTCGCGCGCGCCGAGCAGCGCCTGCGGCTGGAGCAGATGGAGCAGCGCGCGCTGGAGGAGTTCGGTCTGGAGACCGACGCGCTGGTGAACGAGTACGGGCCGGACCAGCCCGTCCCGCCGGGTCCGGAGGCCGCCGAGGACGCGCGGCCGGTCCCGTACGACCGCGCGGTCCAGGAGAAGCGGGCGAAGAAGGCCGAGCGGGAGCTGAACCAGCTCGGCAAGGTCAACCCGCTCGCGCTGGAGGAGTTCGCGGCGCTGGAGGAGCGGCACGCGTTCCTGACCTCGCAGCTCGAGGACCTCAAGAAGACCCGCCGGGACCTGCTGCTGGTCGTCAAGGAGGTGGACGACCGGGTGCAGGAGGTGTTCGCGTCCGCCTACGCCGACACCGCGCGCGAGTTCGAGCGGATCTTCGCGCGGCTGTTCCCCGGCGGCGAGGGCAGCCTGTCGCTCACCGAGCCGGACGACATGCTCACCACCGGCGTCGAGGTCGCGGCGCGCCCGCCGGGCAAGAAGGTCAAGCGGCTGTCGCTGCTGTCGGGCGGCGAGCGGTCGCTGGTCGCGATCGCGTTCCTCGTCGCCGTCTTCAAGGCCCGCCCGTCGCCGTTCTACGTCCTGGACGAGGTGGAGGCGGCGCTCGACGACACCAACACGCAGCGGCTGATCACGGTGTTCGAGGAGCTGCGCGAGTCGTCCCAGCTGATCGTCATCACCCACCAGAAGCGGACGATGGAGGGCGCGGACGCGCTGTACGGCGTGTCGATGCGCGGCGACGGCGTCACGCAGGTGATCAGCCAGCGGCTCGTCCGGGACGAGCCGGAGGCCCGGGGCGCCGCCGTTTAGCCCGCCGCCGTTTTGTCTGCCGTACCTGAAATCCGGAGAGAATGGCGGCGAAGGGACATAAGCCTCAAGGATCGGGGCGGACTTTACCTCTGGATGGCTTTCTTTCCCGAGAATCGATGAATCGGGGGAGGTGGCATCTAAGCCGGATTTCGTAGTGTTCTCACGTGCCCGAACGGCTCAGGTCGCTGATCATCGCCGTCACCGTTCCGGTCAGCCTGGTCGTGCTGGCCGGACCGGCGTGCCACGGGGTGACGGTCCGGGGGATCCGGGACGCCGCCGGACGGCTCACCCTGGGTGACATGCGCCTGTTCCCGCTGCACGAACGGCTCCACCCGCGCGGCCACGGCCACGGACGGCGCCATCCGCACGACGGCGGCCACGGCCCGCGCCACCGGCGTGGCCGAGGCCACGCCCGGCACCGTCCGCCTCCGCCGCGCACGGCCGCCGCCCGGTTCCACTGGGGACGGCCGGTCGCGTCCGACGACTTCCGCTCCGGCCACCTCGACCGCCGCGCCTGGGAGGTCTACGACGGGCCGGGCCAGGGCGGTGCCGGACGCCGCAGTCCGCGCGCCGTCAGCGTCCGCGGGGGCGTCCTCACGATCACCGGTCGGCCCGACGGCACGACGGGCGGGCTCGGCTGGAAGCGCGGGCGGCAGCGGACCGGACGCTGGGAGGCGCGCGTCCGGATGTCCCGTGCCACCGCCGCCTACCACCCCGTCCTGCTGCTGTGGCCCACGCACGCGCGCGGCGGAGCGGCCCCCAGAGGCGGTGAAGGCGAGGTGGACTGGCTGGAGGTCGCCGACGACGGCACCCGCCGGCAGGCGCAGTTCTTCCTCCACTACGGGTCCACGCGCAAGGACAGGCGGCTGTGGGGGCGGGTCAGTGTGGACATGACGCGCTGGCACGCGTTCGCCGTCGAGTGGACGTCCACCTGGATCAGCGGCTTCGTGGACGGCAGGCGCTGGTTCCACACCACGCGCCGTGCCGCCCTGCCGCGCGGGCCGATGGGGCAGGCCGTCCAGCTCGACTGGTTCCCCCATGACGCTCGGCACACCGCCCGCGGCGTCCGGCGGCACGCCCCCGCCACCTTCCAGGTCGACTGGATCCGCATGTACCGGCGCTGACAGCGCCTCCACCGCCGGGCGTCCGGACGTCCGCGCCCGGGACCGCGCCCGCACGACGGCGTCGCTGATCAAGCGGTCCTCCGACCGGCGCGGACGGCCGGAGGCGGCCTCGACCGGCGCGTCCGCGGTGCTGGGGTACGGGGCATCGGCGGCCGTCTGGAAAACTGGACCCGCTATGGAATATGTGATCCTCATCGCCGGGCTGGCCGTCCTCGCGTTGATCGTGGGCGGCGTGATGTTCTTGCGGCCCGGCCGCCGCAAGCCCCAAGCTCCCGTCGAACCAGCGGAGCGGCCCGACATCCGGCCGGGCGGGACCACCACCGCGCCCCCGGAGGAGGATCAGGCCGCCCCGCCGGTCGAACGGGCCCCGCCCGCGCCCACCGCGCCGCCCAAGCCGGAGATCGAGGTCCCGCCGCCGTCGGCCGGCCGCCTGGTCCGGCTCCGCGCCCGGCTCGCCCGGTCCCAGAACACCTTCGGCAAGACGCTGCTCGGCCTGCTGTCGCGCGACCACCTAGACGACGACGCCTGGGACGAGATCGAGGACACCCTGATCGGCGCCGACATCGGCGTCTCGGTCGCCCGGCAGATCACCGACGACCTGCGCACCCGCGTCCAGGTGCTCGGCAGCCGCACGCCCGACGAGGTCCGCGCCCTGCTGCGCGAGGAGCTGGTCAAGCAGATCGGCCCCGACCTGGACCGCTCGCTCCGCACCGACCGGCACGGCGAGAAGCCCGCCGTGCTGATGGTCGTCGGGGTCAACGGCACCGGCAAGACCACCACCACCGGCAAGCTCGCCCGCGTCCTGGTCGGCGACGGCAAGACCGTCGTGCTCGGCGCGGCCGACACCTTCCGCGCCGCCGCCGCCGACCAGCTCCAGACGTGGGGCGAGCGCGTCGGCGCGCAGGTCGTCCGCAAGGGCGAGGGCGCCGACCCGGCGTCGGTCGCGTTCGACGCGGTCAAGCAGGGCATCGACACCAAGGTCGACACGGTGATCATCGACACCGCGGGCCGCCTGCACACCAAGACCGGGCTGATGGACGAGCTCGGCAAGGTCAAGCGGGTCGTGGAGAAGCAGGCCGCGGTCGACGAGGTGCTGCTCGTGCTGGACGCCACCACCGGCCAGAACGGCATGCAGCAGGCCCGCGTGTTCGCCGCGGTCGTCAACATCACCGGCGTCGTGCTGACCAAGCTGGACGGCACCGCCAAGGGCGGCATCGTCGTGCAGGTCCAGCGCGAGCTGGGCGTCCCGGTCAAGCTCGTCGGCCTCGGCGAGGGCCCCGACGACCTGGCCCCGTTCGAGCCCGGAGCGTTCGTGGACGCCATCCTCGGCGACTGACCGTCCCCGTGGTTCGAGGCCCCACCGGTTCACCGACCGGTGGGGCCTCTTGCTTTTCCGGGGCCGCCGGAAAAGGCCTCTGCTCGGCTGGAAAGAGGTCGCTCGGCTGGAAAGAGGTCGCGGGCGGGCCTCATCCCGCTGTCCGGGACGGGCAGGCGGTGAGGATTCCGAAACACCGCCGCAACACGCCGTGACGGGGTTTCACACCCTCGAAACACGGGAGCCGAACAGGCGAAACGGCCACGCCGGAATCTTTTGCCAGTTCACGTTCCCGGTCGAGGAGGCACCCACCGCGATGAAGATCGATACAGGCGCGACGGCCTGGATGCTGGCCGCCACGGCGATGGTGCTGTTCATGACCCCCGGACTGGCGTTCTTCTACGGCGGCATGACCCGGGCGAAGAGCGTGCTGAACATGATGATGATGTCGTTCGGCAGCATCATCAGCGTGACCGTCCTCTGGGTGCTCTTCGGCCACTCCGTCGCGTTCACCGACAACGGCAGCTCGGCCGTCAACAAGGTCCTCGGCGGGTTCGACGCCGTCGGGCTGAAGGGCACGGTCACCGCGATCCAGCAGGGCACCAGCCCGGACCACAACATCCCGCTGCTGGTCTACTCGGCCTTCCAGCTCACCTTCGCGATCATCACGGTCGCGTTGATCAGCGGCGCGATCGCCGACCGGGCGAAGTTCGGCGCCTGGATGGCCTTCACGGTGGCCTGGGCGTCCCTGGTCTACTTCCCGGTCGCGCACTGGGTGTGGGGGACGGGCTGGCTGAACAAGCTCGGCATCGAGGACTTCGCGGGCGGGACGGTCGTGCACGTCAACGCCGGTGCGGCGGGGTTGGCGCTGGCGATCGTCCTGGGTAGGCGGCGCGGCTGGCCCAAGGAGCCGATGCGCCCGCACAACCTGCCGTTCGTCCTGCTGGGCGTGGCGATCCTGTGGTTCGGCTGGTTCGGCTTCAACGCGGGTTCGGAGATCGGCGTCGACACCACCACCGGCCTGGCGTTCATGAACACCCAGATCGCGACGGCGGTCGCGGCCGGCGCGTGGCTGGTCGTGGAGAAGCTGCGGGACGGCCACGCCACCACGCTCGGCGCGGCGTCCGGCGCGGTCGCCGGGCTCGTCGCGATCACCCCGGCGTGCGGCTTCGTCGACCCGTGGGCCTCGGTCGTCCTCGGCCTGGTCGCGGGCGCGGTCTGCGCCTACGCGATCGGCCTGAAGTACCGCCTCGGCTACGACGACTCCCTCGACGTGGTCGGCGTGCACCTGGTCGGCGGCGCGATCGGCGCGGTCTCGCTGGGCTTCCTGGCCGCCTACCCGGCGCTGTCCTCGCAGCACAAGGGCCTGTTCTACGGCGGAGGGCCGTACCAGCTCGGAATGCAGGCGCTCGGCCCCGTCGTGATCGGCCTCTACTCGTTCGGGATGGCGTGGGTCATCGGCACCGTGATCGACAAGACGATGGGCTTCCGGATCGACGAGGAGGACGAGGCGACCGGCGTGGACCTCACGACGCACGCCGAGACCGCCTACGATCTCGCCCCGGCGGGTGCCGGCTCGGTCCGCACCGGCCACGCGTCCGCGCTGCCGGGCCACGGGCTCGCGACGCCCGGACGCACGTCCGGAGGGCCCGGATCGTCCGAGCCCTCCGGGTCGGAGTCCGCCGGGTCCGAGCCCGCCGGGCCGGAACGCGCGGCCTCCGGTTCCGTTGCCGCAGGCGGGTCGTCCGCCGAGAAGAAGGTCGAGGCCCAGCAGTGAAGCTCATCACCGCGGTCATCAAGCCGTTCAAGCTCGACGAGGTCAGGGCCGCGCTCGAAACCTTCGGGGTGCGGGGCCTCACCGTCAGCGAGGCCAGCGGCTTCGGCCGCCAGAAGGGCCACACCGAGGTCTACCGGGGCGCCGAGTACAAGGTGGACCTCGTCCCCAAGCTCCGCGTCGAGGTCCTGGTGGACGACGAGGACGCGCAGGACATCATCGACGTCATCGTCAAGGCCGCCCGCACCGAGAAGATCGGCGACGGCAAGGTCTGGGCCGTCCCGGTGGACACGGTCGTGCGCGTCCGCACCGGCGAGACCGGCCCGGACGCCCTGTAGGCGGCGGCCGAGTGCCCCGGGAGACGCCTTCCCCACCGACCCGCCGCCCCGCGGCGGCCCCCGCCGTCTCCGTGCCCAGCGTCGCGCACGGAGACGGGGCGGGACCCGGAGGCCGGGCACGTGCGGTCCTGTCCGCCGCACGTGCCGCCCGGGCGGCCGAACTCGACGGCCGCCTGACCGCTCTGTTCACCGCCGCCGCCAGCCCGCCGCTTCCCGACGGACGCGCCGTCGCGCCTGGGTCGCCGATCCCGGCGGACGCTGCGCTGGTCTCGGCGGACGCTGCGCTGGTCGCCGTCGGAAGCCACGCCCGCCGTGAGCTGACACCGGGCGGCGACCTCGACCTCGTGCTGCTGCACCGGGGACGCCCCGACGTGGCGGAGATCGCCGACCGCATCTGGTACCCGATCTGGGACGCCGGCCTGCGTCTCGACCACTCCGTCCGGACCGCCGACGAGGCGCGCGCCGTCGCCCGCGACGACATGAAGGCCGCGCTCGGGCTCGTCCGGACCGCCGACGAGGCGCGCGCCGTCGCCCGCGACGACATGAAGGCCGCGCTCGGGCTCCTCGCGCCGCGCCTCATCGCCGGTGACCGCACCCTCGTCGAGGAGGTGCGCACGGCCGTCCTCGCCGACTGGCGCGCCGACGCCCCGCGCCGCCTGGCCGAGCTCGGCGCGCTGTCCCGCGAGCGCTGGGACGCGCACGGCGAACTCGCGTTCCTGCTGGAAGGCGACCTGAAGGAGGCGCGCGGCGGACTCCGCGACGTGCAGGTCATGCGGGCCGTCGCCGCGTCCTGGGTCGCCGCCGCGCCGGACGGCCGGATCCGCGCGGCCAACGACCTGCTCCTGGACGTCCGGCACGCGCTGCACGCCACCACCGGGCGGACGTCCGACCGGCTCGTCCTCCAGGAGCAGGAGGCCGTCGCCGCGGCCCTCGGCCTGCTCGACGCCGACGTCCTGCTGAGGGCGGTCGCCGAAGCCGCCCGGATGATCACGCACGCCGACGACCAGCTCTGGCGCCGCGTCGACCGGTTCGTCCGGCGGCGCACCGGCCCCACCGGGCGGCGCGGCTCCCGGCGGCCAGTGGGGGACGGCGCGGTCGAGCAGGACGGCGAGGTCGTCCTCGCCCGCAACGCCGACCTCGACGACCCCGCGCTGGTCCTGCGGGTCGCCGCGGCGGCGGCGCAGAACGGACTTCCGCTCGCTCCCGCGACCGTGGACACGCTCGCCGGGAAGGCCGCGCTCCCCGGCGCCCCGTGGCCGCCCGCCGCCCGCGACGCGCTCGTCTCGCTGCTCGGCGCGGGTCCCGCCGCGATCGCCGTCTGGGAGGCCCTCGACCAGGCCGGGCTCGTCGTCCGGCTGCTGCCCGACTGGGAACGTGTCCGGAACCGGCCGCAGCGCAATCCCGTCCACCGCTTCACCGTGGACCGGCACCTCGTCGAGACCGCCGCCGGAGCCGCCGCGCTCACCCGCGAGGTGGCCCGCCCCGACCTGCTGCTCGCGGCCGCGCTGCTGCACGACATCGGCAAGGGCTGGCCCGGCGACCACTCGGTCTCCGGGGCGGTCGTGGCGCGCGACGCCGCCGCCCGGATGGGCTTCCCGGCGGACGACGCGAAGGTGCTGGAGACCGTCGTCCGGCGGCACCTGCTGCTCCCGGAGACCGCCACCCGCCGCGACCTCGACGACCCGAGGACGATCGAGACCGTCCTGGAGGCCGTCGCCGTCCCCGGCGTCCCGGGCCGGGAGCGCGACGTCCTCGAACTCCTCGCCGCGCTGGCCGTCGCCGACGGGCAGGCCACCGGCCCCGGCGCCTGGGGTTCCTGGAAGGCCCGCCTGGTCGCCGACCTGGCCCAGCGCGCCCTGACGTCCCTCGCGGGCGGGACGCTGCCGCCCGCCCCGGCGCTCGGCCCGGAGACCCTGGCGCTGGCCAGGCACGACGGCGCCGCGGTCCGCGTCCAGGGCACTCGCGTCACGATCACCGCGCCCGACCGGCCAGGGCTGCTGTGGCGGGCCGCGGGCGTCCTGGCCCTGCACCGCCTCGCCGTCCGGACGGCCCGGACCGTCTCCGCGACCACCCCGCCGCCGCCCTCCGCACCGGCCTCGCCCGAGGTTGCGACCGGGGCGGCGGACGGCCCGGGGCCGCAGCGGAGCCAGGGAGCGAACGCTGTGCTCGATTTCACGGCCGTCCCCGAGTTCGGCGAGCCGCCCGACCCGGCCGCGCTGGAGTCCGACCTGCGCCGGATGCTGGCCGACCGGCTCGACGTCGCGGCGCGCCTCGAACGCCGGGCGAGGTCCGTCCAGATCCGGCCCGGCGCGTCCGTCCCGCCGCCGCGCGTGACGATCCTCCCGGACGCCTCGGCGACCGCGACCGTCGTCGAGGTCCGCGCCCACGACCGGCCCGGCCTGCTGTGGCGGGTCGGCCAGGCGCTGGGCGAATGCGGCCTCCAGGTGGTCGCCGCCCGCGTCGACACCCTGGGCGCCGAGGCCGTGGACGTCTTCTACGTCGTGGACGCCGCGGGCCGTCCGCTGGGGAAGTCGGCCGCGTCCGTCCGGGACCACGTCCTGGCGTCCCTCCACTGATCACGACGAGCCGGGACGAGCCGGACGGAGAACGGCGCGGGGCGAGGCGGAAGAACGGGCGGGGCGGGACCCGGCGCATGACCCGATAGTCTGATAGGCGATCCCACGAAGCTTTCCAAGGACGGGTCCACACGTGTTCGAGACGCTCTCCGACCGGTTGACGACGGTTTTCTCGTCGCTGCGCAGCAAGGGCCGGCTCTCCGAGGCCGACATCAACGCGACGGCCCGCGAGATCCGCGTCGCGCTGCTGGAAGCCGACGTGGCGCTGCCGGTGGTGAAGGACTTCATCGCGCGGATCAAGGAGCGGGCCGCGAGCGCGGAGGTCTCCCAGGCGCTGAACCCGGCCCAGCAGGTCGTCAAGATCGTCAACGAGGAGCTCATCGGCATCCTCGGCGGCGAGACCCGGCGGCTGAACCTGGCCAAGAACCCGCCGACCGTGATCATGCTCGCGGGTCTGCAGGGCGCCGGTAAGACCACCCTGGCGGGCAAGCTCGCCCGGCACCTGAAGAAGGAGGGCCACGCGCCGCTGCTGGTCGCGGCCGACCTCCAGCGCCCCAACGCCGTCCAGCAGCTCCAGGTCGTCGGCGAGCGGGCCGGGGTGCAGGTCTTCGCCCCCGAGCCCGGCTCCGGCGTCGGCGACCCGGTGGACGTGGCGCGCCGCTCCATCGAGCAGGCCCGGCACGCCCAGCACGACATGGTCATCATCGACACCGCGGGCCGCCTCGGCGTGGACGCGGAGATGATGCAGCAGGCCATCGACATCCGCGACGCGGTCAAGCCGGACGAGATCCTCTTCGTCGTCGACGCCATGGTCGGCCAGGACGCGGTGAACACCGCGCAGGCGTTCATGGACGGCGTCGGCTTCGACGGCGTCGTCCTCACCAAGCTCGACGGCGACGCGCGCGGCGGCGCGGCCCTGTCGGTGCGGCACATCACCGGCCGCCCGATCATGTTCGCGTCCACCGGCGAGAAGCTGGACGACTTCAGCGTCTTCCACCCGGACCGGATGGCCGGGCGCATCCTCGACATGGGTGACATCCTCACCCTGATCGAGCAGGCCGAGCAGGCGTTCGACGCCCAGCAGGCCGAGAAGATGACCACCAAGTTCGCGTCCGGCGAGGACTTCACGCTCGAGGACTTCCTCGAGCAGATGATGATGATCCGCAAGCTCGGGCCGATCGGCAACCTGCTCGGGATGATGCCCGGCATGGGCCAGGTCCGGGACCAGATCTCCCAGATCGACGACAAGGACCTGGACCGCGTCGCCGCGATCATCCGCTCCATGACGCCGGAGGAGCGCTCGAACCCGAAGATCATCAACGGTTCGCGCCGCGCCCGTATCGCCAAGGGCTCCGGCGTCCAGGTCGGCGAGGTGTCCAGCCTGGTCACCCGGTTCTTCGACGCGCAGAAGATGGTCCGCGCGATGGCCGGCAACATGGGCTTCCCGGGCATGCCCGGCCGCCGCCGCGCCAAGCAGGCGCAGAAGGCCGCCAAGAAGAAGGGCAAGCAGCGCAGCGGCGACCCGCGCAAGCGCGCCCTCGGCAAGCAGCCGGCCGACCAGCCCGCCGACGCGGCGCCCCAGGGCCTGCCGCCGGGCCTCGGCCAGCTCCCGCCCGGCCTCGCCAAGCAGCTCCCGCCCGGCTTCCAGATGCCCGACCTGGGCGACCTGGGCGGCGGCAAGAAGAAGTAACCCCACGCCTCACCCCGAACGCCGCGTCCCGCACCCGCCGGACGCGGCGTTCGCCGTCCGGCCGTCAGCCCGCCGATCCGACCGGACCACCGATCCAGCTCCGACCTACCGAGCCGCCTCCCGCCGCACGAGTCGCCTACCCAACCAGCCCCCACCCCGCCGAACCGGCTCCCGCCGCTCCGGCCCCACCGCCCGTCCGGCTCCCGCCGCTCCGACCCCACCGCCCGTCCGGCTCCCGCCGCCCCGGCACTACCGATCCGGCTCCCGCCGCGCCCCCGCCGATCCGGGTCACATGAACCACCGCGGCCCCAGCCTTTGCGATGGAACTAACACCGGCCCGACCAGCTGACCGTTCATCGCACATCCGCCCCAAGCGCCTCCGGTGCAAAGGGGCCTGGACGGCCCGTCGGTTCGGAGAGCGGGGGGAGCGGCGCGCCTGCCCCGGAACGGAGAGGGAGTGAGGGCCGGCAACGCCGCGACGGCCCGAGGCGGAGGGGGGCCGGAGAGCCAACAGCGCCCTGTCGTCCAGAAGCCGAGTGGGCTGGGGAAGGCCGGTAGCCGAGCGTCCGACGCGAGGTGTGAACGAGGCTCGGTGGACGGGTGGGCGGTTCGTGGTCGGGGATGCCCGTGCGCGCCGATTCGTCGTGTTTTCCAGCGTCCGTCCGGGCGTCCCGGACGTCCGTTCTGGACGGTACGTCCGTGCAGGTCAGGCGGGCTTTGCCCATCGAGTGGCCGCGTGTCATCGTCCGATTGCGCTTTTTCCGCGATCGTCTGGCAGAATGGCAGGCTGGAAACCCCGGAATCGCGCTGGCGCCCTCTCTCGTCCCGCGCGCCCGGAGTCCACGGAGCCTGCCGGTCACCGGTGTCCCCACCTGGTGCGGCCGGGCTCACCTGTATCAAGTCTGGAGAACACCACACCCGTGGCAGTCAAGATCAAGCTCAAGCGTCTGGGGAAGATCCGGAACCCGCAGTACCGGATCGTCGTCGCCGACTCCCGCACCAAGCGGGACGGTCGCGCCATCGAGGAGATCGGCCTCTACCAGCCCAAGCAGGAGCCGTCGCTCATCGAGATCGACTCCGAGCGCGCGCAGTACTGGCTGGGCGTCGGCGCGCAGCCGACCGAGCCGGTGCTGAACCTGCTCAAGGTCACCGGCGACTGGCAGAAGTTCAAGGGCGAGCCGGGCGCCGAGGGCACCCTGCGCAAGGCCGAGCCGAAGGCCGACAAGAAGGCCGTCTTCGAGGCCGCCGTCAAGGAGTCGATGGGCGACGTCGACGAGGCCGCTCCGGCCGCCAAGCCGAAGAAGAAGGCCGAGGCCAAGAAGTCCGAGGCCGACTCCGCCGAGACCGAAGTCAAGAGCGAGGACTGACGTGCTCGAAGAAGCGCTCGAGCACCTGGTGCGAGGGATCGTGGAGAACCCGGACGACGTCCGGGTCCGCGCCCGCCGCATCAGGGGCGGCCGGGTCCTGGAGGTGCGCGTGCACCCCGACGATCTCGGCAAGGTCATCGGCCGCAGCGGTCGCACCGCCAAGGCTCTGCGCACGGTCATCAGCGCCCTCTCCGGAGGCCGCTACGTGCGCGTGGACCTGCTCGACGTCAACGAGGTCCGCTGACCCCGTAAGGCTCGGGCGCGGGGCTCCCGCAGCGGACGGTCCGCCGTCCGCCCGACCGCGTGCGCCGGGGCCGTGCCTCGGCGCCCTCGTCCGGGAGCCCGCTTCACCGCCGTCCGAGTGACGGCGGCACCTGCCCCGCAAGGGGAGGACGTCACCAGGGCCCGCCCGCGGGCCCGACCACGATCCGAGCCGCCGCGTCGCCAGCCGACGCGGC
>NZ_QURH01000308.1 GCF_003428695.1 Actinomadura logoneensis | reverse complement strand
GGCGACGCGGTCCAGCACGGTCGCGGCGGAGACCAGCCGCCGCCCCGGTCCTGCCCGCCACCCCGGCCTTCCAGGGCGGCCCGGCCTTCCGGTGCCGCCCGGTCCTCCGCGCCGCCGGACCTCCTGGGCCACGACCGCCAGCCCCGCGGCGGGCCCGTACGCCGCGAGCAGCCACGAGCCCACGCTCATGGGCGAGGTGGGCTTCACCACGCGCAGCATGTGGTGGAACCGGTCGGGCCGTCCCAGGTCGTGGACGAGGGCGGCGGCGGAGCCCGCGATGGCGGCGAGCGAGGAGACCTTCAACGCCCGCGCCATCGCCGTCCGTCCGGTGAGCTGCGCGCCCGCCGCGAGCATGGACCCGGCCCCGGCCAGGCCGCCCAGGAAGAAGTAGCCCGCGATGTCCAGGGGCTCCCAGGGGATCTGGTTGAGGATCGGCCTGCCGTAGTAGGAGGTGAACTCGGCGTCGGGCACGACCGGCCGCTCGCCGCGTCGGCCCCGCCGTCCGCGCGGGCGTCCGTCCAGTCCCTGGCCGACCAGCGCGGAGCGGCCCGGCCGTTCGCCCTGGACACCGTCCTTGGTGACGTCCGACGTGCTCATCGCCACCCTCCCCGCACCCGCGCTCCCCGAAGGCGTGCTCCCGGCAGCCGTGCTCCCGGCATCCGTGGGCCGCGAAGCCGGGGGCTTCCGGCACGACCGCCGCCCGGCCGTCCGTGCGCGGCGAAGACGGCGGTCAGCGCGGCGGCGGCGGTCAGCGCGGCCAGCCCGGCGTGCCGCCACATGGACGGCAGGTCGCGGGTGGTGACGACGGGGTCGGGCGGCAGCCCGTACACCTCCGGCTCGTCCAGCAGCAGGAAGAACGCGCCGTCGCCGCCGACCCCGTCCTGCGGGTCGTGCCCGTACAGGCGCGCGTCGGCGACGCCGACCTCGTGCAGCTCCTCGACGCGCGCGGCGGCCCGCTCCCGCAGCTCGTCCAGCGGGCCGTACTGGATGGAGTCGGTCGGGCACGCCTTCGCGCACGCGGGTTCCTGCCCCGCGCCGATCCGGTCGTAGCACAGCGTGCACTTCCAGACGCGGCCGTCGTCCGGACGCTGGTCGATGACGCCGTACGGGCACGCGGGCACGCAGTAGCCGCAGCCGTTGCAGACGTCCTCCTGGACGACGACCGTGCCGAACTCGGTGCGGAACAGCGCCCCGGTCGGGCACACGTCCAGGCACGCGGCGTGCGTGCAGTGCTTGCACACGTCGGAGGCCATCAGCCAGCGCAGGTCGCCGTCGCCCCCGGCCGAGGCGTTGCCGAGCGGCTTGCGCTGCTCGACGAACGCCACGTGCCGCCACGTGGAGGCCCCGAGGCCCTGCGTGTTGTCGTAGGACATGCCGGTGAGTTCGAGGCCGTCCTCCGGGACGGCGTTCCACTCCTTGCACGCCACCTCGCACGCCTTGCAGCCGATGCACACCGACGTGTCGGTGAAGAAGCCCATCCGCGGGGGCGCGTCGCGGTGCCCGGCGTCGCGCGCCGGGTCGGGCTCGGCGCCCGCGAGCAGGTTGCGTCCGACCAGCGAGCCGGTCATCCCCTGACCTCCATTCCGGTGTCCGCGGTGATCCCGGCGCGGCGGCGGTACTCGGCGAGCAACTTCGGCACGGCCGGTCCGCGCGGCCGGCGGCCCGGCCGGATGTCGGCGCTGAGGGCCTTGACCTCCTGGATGTGCACGTTCGGGTCCAGCGCCATCGCGGTGAGGTCGTTGGCCGCGTCGCCGGTCGTGTAGCCGTTGGGGCCCCAGTGGTAGGGCACGCCGATCTGGTGGACGGTGCGTCCGCCGGCCGTCAGCGGCCTGATCCGGTCGGTCACCAGGACCCGCGCCTCCACCACGCCGCGGGCGCTGACCAGGTGGGCCCAGCCGCCGTGCGTCAGTCCGCGCTCGGCGGCCAGCGCGGGGGACACCTCGCAGAAGAACTCCGGCTGGAGCTCGGCCAGGTACGGGGTCCAGCGGCTCATCCCGCCCGCGGTGAAGTGCTCGGTGAGCCGGTAGGTGGTGACGACGTACGGGAACACGTCCGCGCCGGCCTCCTCCGGTCCCGGATGGAACCGGTTGGCCTCGCGGGCGAACACCTGCCGGACGGGGTTGCGCTGCTGCCCGGCGTACAGCGGGTTGCGGACGGGCGAGTCCTGCGGTTCGTAGTGCGCGGGCAGCGGCCCGTCGACCAGGCCCGCCGGGGCGTACAGCCAGCCCTTGCCGTCCGCCTGCATGATGAACGGGTCGACGCCGCTGATCGCGTCCACGCCGGTCGCGCCCTCGGCCGGACGGTAGGACGGCGGCCGGTCCGCGACGTAGTCCGGGACGTCGTGGCCCGTCCAGGAGCCCTTCTCCGCATCCCACCAGACCAGGGCCTTGCGGTCGCTCCACGGCCGCCCCTCGGGGTCGGCCGAGGCGCGGTTGTAGAGGATGCGGCGGTTCGCCGGCCACGCCCACGCCCATTCCGGCGCCGTCCAGATCTGCTCGGTGTGCGGTTTGCGGCGTGCCGCCTGGTTCACGCCGTCGGCGTAGACGCCGCAGTAGATCCAGCAGCCGCAGGCCGTGGAACCGTCGTCCTTCAGCTCGGTGTAGGCGCTGAGCGGGCCGCCCGCGGCGTGCCTGCCGTTGATCTCGGCGAGGACGGACTCGGCGTTCGGCTCCTCGATCGTCCCCTCGGTGGGGTAGTCCCAGGTGAGGTCGAGGACCGGCCGGTCCCTCGGGTCGCCGGACGCGGCCAGCCGCCGCCTGATCCGCCGGCCGAGGTGGTAGGTGAACCACAGGTCGCTGCGGGCCTCGCCGTCCGGCTCCTTGGCGGCGAAGTGCCACTGCAGCATCCGGTTGGTGTTGGTGAACGACCCGGCCTTCTCCACGTGCGCGGCGGCGGGGAAGAAGAACACCTCGGTGGCGATGTCCTCGGTGCGCAGCTCCCCGGTCTCGATCTCCGGGCCGTCCTTCCACCAGGTGGCGGACTCGATGAGCGAGAAGTCGCGGACCACCAGCCAGTCGAGGTTCGCCATGCCCAGCCGCTGCATCTTGGCGTTGGCCGAGCCGACCGCCGGGTTCTCGCCCAGCAGGAAGTAGCCCTTGCACACGCCGTCCAGCTGGGCCAGGACGGTCTCGTAGGTGCTGTGGGAGCCGGTCAGGCGGGGGAGGTGGCCGAAGCAGTAGTCGTTGTCGGCGGTCGCGTTCTCGCCCCAGTACGCCTTGAGCAAGCTGACGACGTACGAGCGCATGTTCGCCCAGAAGCCCTTGTCGGTCTTCACCGCCTCGATGAAGGCGTCCAGGTTCTCGTGCGAGTGCGCGTGCGGCATCGGGATGTAGCCCGGCAGCAGGTTGAACAGCGTCGGGATGTCGCTGGACCCCTGGATGGACGCGTGGCCGCGCAGCGCCTGGATACCGCCGCCCGGACGGCCGATGTTGCCCAGCAGCAGCTGCAGGATGCTCGCCGTCCGGATGAACTGCGCGCCGGTGCTGTGCTGCGTCCACCCGACCGCGTAGACGAACTCGCTGGTGCGGTCGGGCCCGGAGTTCTCCACCAGCGCCTCGCACACCTGCCGGAAGGCGTCCGGGGAGACGCCGCAGGTCCGCTCGACCATCTCCGGCGTGTAGCGGGCGAAGTGGCGCTTGAGGATCTGGTAGACGCAGCGGGGGTGCTGGAGCGTCCGGTCGCGTTCCGGCTCGCCGTGGAAGCCCGCGCCGCCCGACCCGTGCGACTCCGACCGCCCCGCGGACGCCATGTCCGCCTTGTGGTCGGCCCGCCGCTCGTACAGCTCGTCCCGCTCACCCGACGCCGCCTGGATCTCCGTCCCGGCGTACTGCCAGGTGGTGACGTCGTAGTGGCGGGCGTCGGGGTCCAGGCCGGAGAACACGCCGTCCAGGTCCTCGGTGTCCTGGAAGTCCTCGCCGACGATCGTCGCGGCGTTGGTGTACTCCAGCACGTACTCGCGGAAGTCCGACCCGGTGGACAGGACGTGGTTGACGATCCCGCCGAGGAACGCGATGTCGGTCCCGGCGCGGATCGGGACGTGCAGGTCGGCGAGCGCGCTGGTCCGGGTGAAGCGCGGGTCCACGTGGATCACCTTGGCGCCGCGCGCCTTGGCCTCCATCACCCACTGGAACCCGACGGGATGGCACTCGGCGAAGTTCGAGCCCTCGATCACGATGCAGTCGGAGTTCTGCAGGTCCTGGAGGAACGTTGTCGCGCCGCCGCGTCCGAACGAGGTCCCGAGCCCGGCCACCGTGGAGCTGTGGCAGACCCGCGCCTGGTTCTCGACCTGGACGACGCCGAGCGCGGTGAACAGCTTCTTGATGAGGTAGTTCTCCTCGTTGTCCAGCGTCGCGCCGCCGAGGCTGGCGATCCCGAGCGTGCGGTTGACCCGCTTGCCGTCCTGCTCGTCCTGCCAGGTCGCGCGCCGGGTGGCGATGACCCGCTCGGCGACCATGTCCATCGCCGTGTCCAGGTCCAGGCGCTCCCACTCGGTGCCGTGCGGGCGCCGGTACAGCACCTCGTGCCGCCGGGACTCCCCGGTGGTGAGCTGCAGGCTCGCCGCGCCCTTGGGGCACAGCCGCCCCCGGCTCACGGGGGAGTCCGGGTCGCCCTCGATCTGGACGATCTCGTTGCCCTTGACGTAGACGTTCTGCGCGCAGCCGACCGCGCAGTAGGGGCAGATCGACTTGACGACCCGGTCGGCCGTCGCGGTCCTGGGCGTCAGCGCGCGCGTGTCCGGCGACATCGCGGCGGCGCCCCTGCCGAGCGGATCGTCCCCGGTGAGCTGCCGGTAGACCGGCCAGCCCTCGAACCAGGCGCGCACCCCCATGGCGACCTCGCGTCCCTCGTGGCGGATGGAGTCCGGACGGTCGATGACCGTGCTCGGATGTGCGATCGGCGGATGAAGCGTGATCGCGGTCACGTCGTCCCCAAGAAGAACGACTCCTACACCTCGCCTCCACCGGCGGAACCCGCGTCCAGGGGACGTCGAGACACGGGAAACGCCGCCGGGAAGGCCGTTCGGGCTCCTCGGCGGCGTCTTCCGTCTTCGCCGCTACCGGGCGGTGAGGCGGGCGCGCATCCCGGACGGGGTGAGCGTGGACGGCCCGAAATAGGTGGTGATCGACTCCAGCTCGGGGACGTCCAGCTCCTGGCGGGTCGTGATGTGCGCGGCGGTGAGCGCCAGGACGGCCAGCCCCAGGTGGGAGCCGAGGCAGCCGCGCGGCCCGGACGCGAACGGCAGGTACGCGCCGGGCGCGTGCGGCCGGGCGCCGTCGAGCCAGCGTTCGGGGGCGAACCGGTGCGGGTCGTCCGCCCACCAGCGCTCGTCGTGGTGCATCAGGTAGGGGCTGAACATGACGGCCGTCCCGGCGGGCACCTCGAAGCCGCCGAGCGTCACGGCGGTGACGGCGTCCCGGCCGAGCAGCCAGGCGGGCGGCCGGACCCGCAGCACCTCCTGCGCGAAAGCCCAGGTGTAGGGCAGCGCACGCGCCGGATCGTCGTCCACGCCGGTCGCGGTGCCCGCCTCCGCGCGGATGCGCCGCGCGGCGTCCGGATGGGCGGCCAGGTGATAGAGGATCCAGCACCAGGCGGCCCCCATGGTGCCGATGGCGCCGAGCAGGGTGAACCCCATCGCGCCCATGGCGATGTCGGCGGGGACGGCGTCCGGCTGCGCCCGGATGTGCCCGAGCATCGTGCCCGTCCGCGCCGATCCCTCGTCGGGCCCCTCGCCAGGCCCCTCGGCCGGGGCCTCCAGCATGGGGGAGAGGGTGTCGCGGACACGCTGGTCGGCGTCCCGGACCCGCCGCCGCAGCCGGGACGGCATCCAGGACGGGACGCGCACGGCGGCCTCCGCCGCGCCGCGGGCCGCGTCGAACGAGCCCAGCACGGCGTCCACCAGCGCGGGCGACTCGTCCGGGAGGTACAGCGGCAGCAGGGCGCGGACGCAGATCGCCCAGCACTCCTCGGCCGGGTCGAACCAGGCGCCGTCGAGGGCGTCCAGGTCCGCGGCGAGCGCGGCGCGCACCACGGGCAACCGGCCCGGCAGCGCCGCGGACCGGAAGATCGGCGCGGCGAGCTGCCGGGCGTCCATCCAGCGGCGGGTCTGCTCGGCGGTCGGGAACCGGCCGCCCTGGAGCGGGTTGGCGTTCGGGACCGAGTCGCGGTTGGTGCGCGCCAGCACCTCGGTGACCAGCTCCGGGTCGGTCACCACGACCACGCCGGTGTCGAACCGGAACACGTCGCCGTACCGCCGCCGGCAGTCGTCGAGAAAGCCCGCCGGATCGGCCTCGTAGGCCGTCAGATGGCGCGCGAGAATGCCGCCGCGCGGCCCGGGAATGGTCTCTTTCACACGCTGGGACACCTGGAACGCCGCCCTTTCGCCGTCACCCTCCGAACCGCATGGAAATGGCGCGGTGCCGGTTCGGGTGTCGCCCTCCGCGGCACCGCGCCACCGTCTCCGCTAGCGGAGGCGGTAGATGACGTAACGGCCCTTCATCTGCGCCTTGTGCATGCCGAGGGCACGCTTGACCAGCCTCGCCATGGGCACCGTCCTTTCCGGTCGCGCTGTTCCCGCCCTCGCGGGAGGCGTGTGCGCTCATCTAGACACACGGCGCCGGAACGGGCAACAGCACCATGTGTCATTTCCTGCCGCCGGTGCCGACCCTATTTGTCGCTCGGTTGCCCTACCTGCGCAATTACTGTGAGAAGTGACGCGATTCCGTGTCCCCGGGACGACCGCCGATATCCGTCGCGATTACGCGGTCGCGGGACCGTCCGCCCCCTCCGACGGAGCGTCGGAGTCGGTCCGCAGCAGCTCCGGATCGGCGTAG
This sequence comes from Actinomadura logoneensis, assembly GCF_003428695.1. Taxonomy (GTDB): domain Bacteria; phylum Actinomycetota; class Actinomycetes; order Streptosporangiales; family Streptosporangiaceae; genus Spirillospora; species Spirillospora logoneensis. Next base: position 8,111 of record NZ_QURH01000308.1, on the reverse strand, counting down.
GCCTGCCACCCGAACCGGCCGAACCAGTCCGCGCGCGCCCGCTCCCCGCTCCACCGGCCGAGATGCCGCAACCGGGCGGCCGCGGTCCGCCGGACATCGGCGTCCTCGGCCTCGGACGCGCGTTCCAGCCATCCGCGGGCCTCGGCCACCCGTCCGCGCTCGTCCTCGTAGATCCCCAGGGCCAGCATCGCCTCCCAGACCGCCTCGTGGCCGGTTCCGAGGACCCGTTCCCAGAGGCTCCGTGCCTGCTCCGTCCGCCCCTGCTGGTACTCCAGAACACCGAGATCGTGCATCACCTTCGGGCAGATGTCGGGGTTCCCGGTCTTGAGCGCCCGCCGGAACCAGGTGCGGGCCTCCTCCGTCCGCCCCTCGACGAACGCGAGCCCGCCGAGGTTGTGCATCGCCGCCGGGGCGATCCCGGCGTGGCCGGTACGGGCGGCCTGCTCCCACCACGACCGCGCCAGGTCCTTCCGACCCTGCGTGTACGCCAGCACTCCCAGCTTGTGCATGGCCATGGGACGGGCGCTCGGGTGGTCGGTCCCGGCGGCCCGTTCCCACCACGACCGCGCCTCCTCCTCGTGGCCCGCCTTCTCCTCGCAGAGTCCGAGGTTGTACAGGGAGAGAGGCGCGGCGTCGGCGTGGCCGGTGGCCACCACGCGCTCCCACCACGACCGGGCCTCCTCCGCGCGGTCCTCGTCGTAGGCCAGGGCTCCCAGGCCGTACATCGCGCGGGGCGTGGCCTCGGGACGGTCGAGTGCGACCGCGCGCTCCCACCACCGCCGTGCCCGGTCGGGCCGTCCCTGCGCGCGTTCCAGGGTCCCCAGGTTGGCCATCGCCCGAGAGGCCCCCTCGACGCGCCCGGTCTCGACGGCGCGCTCCCACCACGACCGCGCGAGGTCCTCGCGGCCCTCCCGGTTCTCCACGATGCCCATGCCGGCCATCGCACGCGCCCCGACCTCGGGGTCGTCGCCTTCGAGCGCCCGCCCGAACCAGCGCCGGGCCTCCACCAGGTCGCCGTCCTCCAGCACCCGGCGGGCGATGAGGAAGAGGTCGAGGGCGTCGGGCACGGCGTCGGAGTGGTCCAGCAGGCGGCGCGCCGCCGGGAACGCGCCCCGCTCCAGCGCGGTGTGGCCGACGCGGCACCGGTCCTCGCCGTCGAGGAACCGGTCGGCGTACCGCCACATCGCGTCGTGCACCGGCCAGTGGGCGGGGTCCCCGGGATCGTCGGCCAGCGCGCTCAGCAGGGGATGGGGAACGTACCGGGGGCCGTTGGACACCGCCTGCGCCACGATCAGCTCGGGACGGTCCGGGCGGAGGCGGGTGGCCCACCTGAGAGCCCGGGAGTAGGCGCGAACCGCGACCGGCGTGATGCCGGCCCGATGCCCTGCCGACTCGCGCCGGTAGGCCGCGTACACGTGCTCCAGGACGCTTTTGGTGAGCGGGCGGGGAATCCCGGCCCGGTACCAGTCGGTGACGGCGTGCAGGAGCGCGATCCGGGCGGCGGCGTCCTGGCCGGTCGTCGTCAAGGCCGCGCGCACCTGGTCCCAGGACACCATCAAGCGTCCGAGCAGTACCGGCTGCTCGTCGTCGCTCAGGAGAGGTCGCAGGTCGGCATAGGCCTCCCGTGCGGCCAGGTCGGCGCGTTCGCCCGGGCTCAGCGCCTCCACCTCGACCCATACGGCGCGCCGCCGCAGCACCGCGACCGCTGACCCGGGGTGCTCCTCCGGGCCCGCGCCTTCCCCGGCGCGCACGGTGCCGAGCACCCACAGCCGGTCGGGCAGCCGGTCGGGTGGCCAGGCGGCCAGTTCGGTGAGCCGGTCGCGGCGGAGACCGTCCAGCCAGAGCACGGCTCCGGACGGCCGGACGGCCCAGGGGCGGGCCCGTTCGATCATCTCCGCCAGCGGAACGCGCGGGTCGTCGACGAAGCCGAGCACGCGGTGGCCGGGCAGCCGCAGCCGGGCCGCCCGCGCCAGGCTGCTGGTGGTGCCGGCGAGCCGGGCTCCGGCCACCAGCACGATCCCGCCGTCCCGCACGGTCAGCGCCCGCTCCAGCCCGCGGTCCACATCGCGGGCCAGGTAGGGCGCTTCCCCCTCCGCGCCGTACCGGTTGGGATGCGCCCCCAGGTCCCGGGGGCTCACCTCGCCCATCGTCCTCGGCCGCCCGTCGGGGTGGATCAGCGTCGGCCACGCCACCGGGACGACCCGGCCCTCGCCCGCGCCCAGCGCGGCGATCCCGTGGGCGACCGCGGCGGCGACCCCGGCCAGCGCCAGGTCGAGCGCGAGCCACCACCATGCCCAGTGGCCGCCGTTGAGGATCTGGTTCGTGGCGACGCCGACCGCCACGCCCAGCACGGCCGAGGCTCCGTCCAGCGCCCATACCCACCGCCGGACCCCACGGTGACTCATGAAGCGCCTCCCACGGGCCGCCGTCCCGGAGAAGGGGGCACGTGCCGCTCGGGCACGGTCCGGAAGCACCGGGAGAACATCAGTTGAGAACATCAGTTCTCCCGATTCGACCACCGGCGGCGACGGCGGGTTCACCGGACGGCGCGACCGCCGTGGCCCGATACGGACACCGCCCGCCGGATTCTCCGCGCGCGCGACCGCCGTGGCCCGATACGGACACCGCCCGCCGGATTCTCCGCGCGCCGTGGGCGTCGCGGCCGGACCCCGGGCCGGACCGGGCGCGGAGATGTCGGAAAAGACTTCGAGCCCACCGCGCCGTGGCGCGGTGGGCTCGAGTTACGGGAGGCCGGTGACCGCCCCGCCTGGACGGCAGGGGGTCACGGTCGGCGGGAACCCGTGGGTCAGGCGGTGACGATGTTCTCCGCCTGCGGGCCCTTCTGGCCCTGGGTGATGTCGAACGACACCTTCTGGCCCTCCTGGAGCTCGCGGAAGCCCTGGGCGGCGATGTTCGAGTAGTGAGCGAAGACGTCGGGGCCGCCGCCGTCCTGCTCGATGAAGCCGAAGCCCTTTTCGGAGTTGAACCACTTCACGGTACCGGTGGCCATATCGATCTCCTTCTGGTCGTACCCGCCCACACACCGTGCGTGGCCGGGAGCGCCGCGATGGCCCATCCGGAAGATCCAGAACAACAAAAAATGCGCCTGAGGTCAGATCCACCAGGCGCATGAAACATGTCTATGGGAACCGCAACTCTCACGAGGCTAGCACATGGATGCGGATCAAGGTCGGTTCTGCTGTGATCTGGACGTCAGGTGTCGCCGACGGTCCCCGCCACGGCAGGTTCGGGCGCATACTACAGGTATGAAAACCTCTGGTCCCACCGGGCGGCGGCGGCTGCCCACCAGCCCGTTCCCGCCCCCGCCCGCGGCTCCGCCGGTGCAGGAGTTCATCCTGAACGACCGGGTCACCCACGACAAGTACGGGCTCGGGCAGGTCGTCGGGATCGAGCCGGGAGGAGCCCTCCTGTGTGATTTCGGCACCCAGAAGGTAAAAATCCTCTCGCCGTACCCGAAGCTCTTCAAACTCTGAGATCCGCGCCGGGCTCATCGGCCGGGTCCGGGTCCCTGGGCGGGGAACCGGCTCGGCGGTGATCGGGCCCAGCGCGTTCGGCACCGGCTCCCGGGGAACCGGTGCCGAACGACAGGGCCGCTCGGGATGGGCCGAGCGCCCGCCCCGCTACTGCTTCGCCTTGGTCACGAACTCCGTGGTGTAGGTCTTGGACAGGTCGATGCTGTCCTTCTTGCCCTTCACGTTCGGGGAGAACTGGGCGAGCACCTCCAGGACGTTCTTGGCGCCCTCCGCCGGCATGACGCCGTCGGCGGTGAACATGCCGATGGAGTCGCCGATCGCCTTCCGGTAGAGCGCCGGGTCGCCGCCCGCGTAGTCGGCGGGCATCTTCGCGGCGATCTCCTCGGGCTTGTGGGCCTTGATCCAGCCGAGCGTCTTCACGAAGGCGTTCGCGAGCTTCTGCACGGTCTGCGGGTTGGACTTCACGTAGCCGCAGTCCATGTACAGCGACGCCGCCGGGTACAGGCCGCCGAGGGCCTTCTGCGTGCCCTCCTTGGTCCGCATGTCCAGCATGACCTTGGCCTTGCCGGTGGTGGTGAGCTTGGCGATCGTCGGGTCGGTGGTCATGCCCGCGTCGATGCCGCCGTTGCCGAGCGTGGCGATGAACGTCGCGCCCGCGCCCGCCTTGACGGTGGTGTAGTCCGACGGCTGGACGCCCGCCTTGACGGCCAGCGCCCGCGTCAGGAAGTCGGTGGACGAGCCGGGGCTGGTCACGCCGAGCTTCTTGCCCCTGAACGCGGCGGGGGAGGGGATCTGCCCGGCCTTGTCGGTGGCGACCATCTCGGCCTCGCCGGGCACGTCGGCGAACTGCACGACGCTCTCGATGCACTTGCCCTTGGTCTGCAGGTCGACGGTGTGGTCGTAGAAGCCGACCACGCCCTGCACGTCCCCGGAGATCAGCACGTTCTCGGCGATCGCGCCGGCGGGCTCGGTCAGCAGCTGGACGTTCAGGCCCTGCTCCTTGAAGTAGCCGAGCTGCTCGGTGAGCTTGGCGGGCAGGTAGATGACCTTGTCGATGCCGCCGACCATGATCTTGACGGAGCCGCCGGAGTCGCCCGCCGACGAGGACGACTTGGAGCTGCGGCAGGACGTGAGGGAGAGCGCGGTCATCGCGGCCAGGGCGGCGGCGGTGACGCGGTACGCGGTACGCATGGGGTGGGACTCCAGAGGGGGAGGGGGACGAAGGGCGAGGGGGAGGGTCAGACGGGGTTGCTGTCGGCGGCCGACGGCGGGCGCCAGCGCAGCAGCCGGCCCTCGAGCATCGTCAGCAGCCACTCGGCGAGCAGCGCCAGCACGGTGATGATGATCATTCCGGCGTAGATGCCGGCGGCGTCGAAGGTGCCCTGCGCGTGGTTGATCAGCAGGCCGAGGCCCTTGTCGGCGCCGCTGTACTCGCCGACCACCGCGCCGATGATCGCGAAGCCGAACGCCGAGTGCAGCGACGCCAGGATCCAGGACGTCGCGGACGGCACGACGACGGTGCGCAGCACGGCCCACCGCCCGGCGCCGAGGATCCGCGCGTTGTTGACCAGGTTCCGGTCCACCTCGCGGGCGCCCTGGAAGGCGTTGAAGAACACCGCGAAGAACACCAGCACGAACGCCGTGGCGACCTTGGACTGCATGCCGAGGCCGAACCAGATCACGAACAGCGACGCCAGGATGATGCGCGGGATGGCGTTGGCGGCCTTGATGAACGGCGCGCACACGTCCGACAGGAAGCGGCTGCGGCCGAGCACCACGCCCAGCACGACGCCGCCGAGCGAGCCGAGGACGAAGCCGAGGACGGCCTCGCGCAGCGTGTAGGAGATCTGCTCCCAGATGGACCCCTGGGAGGTGCCGTGGGAGAACCAGTCGACCAGCCGGTCCCAGATCGAGGTCGGGCGCGAGTAGTAGAACGGGTCGATCCAGTTGCGCGCGGCCAGCTCCCAGGAGCCGAGCCACACCGCGACGAGCACGATCCGCACCAGGTAGATCGTGAGGCGGCGGCGCAGCGCGGCGGACCGGGCCTGGGCGGCGGCCCGGGCGTCCTCCTCCGGCGTGGGCAGGGCGGCCGAGGGCGCGGCCTGCGGCTCGCGGACGTCATGCGGCACGGCCGGCACCCCTCTCGCGGGTGATCTGCACTTCCTCGCGCAGCGACTCCCAGACCTCGCGGTAGATGTCGAGGAACTCCGGCGTCAGCCGGACCTCCTCGGCGTCGCGGGGGCGCTCCAGCGGGACGTCGAAGACCCCCTTGACGGTGGCGGGCCCGGCGGTCATGACGACCACCCGGTCGGCCAGCACCAGGGCCTCCTCCAGGTCGTGGGTGACGAACACGACGGCCGCGCCGGACCCGGACCACAGCCGCAGCAGCTCGTCCTGCATGAGGCCGCGGGTCTGGACGTCGAGGGCGGAGAACGGCTCGTCCATCAGCAGGATGGACGGCTCGTTGACCAGGGTCTGGGCGAGCGCGACGCGCTTGCGCATACCGCCGGACAGCTGGTGCGGGTAGTACTTCTCGAATCCGGCGAGGCCGACGCGGGCGACCCACTCGCGGGCCTGCTCGCGCGCCTCGCGCTTGGCGGCGCCCCGGTAGCGGGGGCCGGTCGCGACGTTGTCGAGGACGGAGCGCCAGGGCAGGACGGCGTCGTTCTGGAACATGTACCCGACGCCGTCGGGGATGCCGGTCACGGGCTCGCCGTGGACCCGGACCGTCCCGGCGGACGGGGGCTCGAGGCCCGAGACCAGGGACAGGGTGGTGGACTTGCCGCATCCGGTCGGGCCGACGACCGCGACGAACTCGCCGGGCGCGACGGTCAGGTCCAGGTCGCGCACGGCGGTGTGGAGGCCGGCGCCGGACCGGAAGCGCTTGGTGGCCCCGCGGATCTCGATCACCGGGGCTTTCTGCTGGGACATGCCCGGCAGGCTAGGAAGTGACCGGGGTCACCGGAACCCTTGTCCGCGAAGCCCGCGCAAACCGCATAACCGCACGTTGAGCCCGTTGCGCGGGTTCTGCTCGTTCTGCTCGCCCGGGGCTGGGCGCGGGGTAAGCCATCGGGTACTTTGGCCTGCCATGTCCGTCCGCCTCCGCCTCCCGTTCGCCCGCCAGGTGCTGGTCCTGCAGATCGCCGTGGTGGTCGTCGTGGGCTGCGCGGGCTACGCCCTGGTGGCCTGGCGGCTGGACGGCGAGCTGCGCGACCAGTTCGGCCAGCGCGCCCTCACCCTGGCCCGCAGCGTCGCCGCGGACCCGGACGTCGCGCGGTCGGTGATCGCCGGCGACCCCGGCCACCTGGTGCAGGACCGCGCCGAACGGGTCCGGCGGCGGGCGGGTGCGCTGTTCGTCGTGGTCACCGACCGGGACGGCATCCGCTACTCCCACCCCACCGAGGCGCTGCTCGGGCGGCGGGTCAGCACCGACCCGTCCGCGCCGCTCGCCGGGCGCGAGGTCGTCCGGTTCGAGCGCGGCACGCTCGGGCTGTCGGTGCGCGGCAAGGTCCCGCTGTACGACCCGACCGGCCCCGGACGCGCCGGGCAGGTCGTCGGCGAGGTCAGCGTCGGGTTCGACGCGGGCGCCATCGACCGCGAGCTGGACGACGCGCTCAGCGGGCTCAGCGCGTTCGTCGCGGGGGCGCTGCTGCTCGGCGTCCTGGCGTCCGCCGCGATCGGCGTCCGGCTGCGCCGCCAGACCCTCGGCCTGGAGCCGTACGAGCTGGTGGAGCTGGTGCACGAGCGCGAGGCGGTGCTGCACGGCGTCGGCGAGGGCGTGGTCGCGGTGGACGCCGCCGGACGCGTCGCCGTCTGCAACGCCGAGGCCGCCCGGCTGCTCGGCACCCCGCTCGAACGCGGCGTTCCCGCCGGGGACCTGGACGTCCCCGGGACGCTGCGCGACGTCCTCGTCGGGCGCTCCCTGGCCGCCGACCTGTTCGTCACGGCGGGGGAGCGGGTGCTGGTGGTCAACCGGCGCGAGGTCCGGCGGCACGGCCGCGACCTCGGCGCGGTGGTCACCCTGCGCGACCGCACCGACGTGGAGACCCTCGCCCGCGAGCTGGACTCCGTCCGGACGCTGTTCGACGCGCTGCGCGCCCAGCGGCACGAGTACGCCAACCGCCTGCACACCCTGTCCGGGCTCCTGCACCTCGGCCACCACGAGCAGGCCGCCGGGTACCTGGCGACGCTGGTCGCCGACGCGTCGGGCGCCCCCGCCGCCGAGCCGCTCCCGGCGGGCCCGCTGTTCGACCCGTACCTGCAGGCGTTCCTGTCCGCCAAGACCGCGGTGGCGGCCGAGCGCGGCGTCCGGCTCGACGTCGGCCCCGGCAGCTTCCTCCCGGGCCGCGTCACCGACCCGCTGGACGTCACGACCGTCGTCGGCAACCTCGTCGACAACGCCGTCGAGGCCGCCCGGCAGGGGGAGCGGCGGCCCGCGCGGGTCGAGGTCGAACTCCTCGGCGACGGCCCGGACCTGCACGTCACCGTGGCGGACTCCGGCCCGGGCGTCCCGGCGGGGCTGCGCGGCGAGATCTTCCGGGACGGCGTCACCACCCGCGAGCCCACCGGCGGGCGCGCCCGCGGCCTGGGCCTCGGGCTGGCCCGCCGCACCGCGCG
>NZ_QURH01000311.1 GCF_003428695.1 Actinomadura logoneensis | reverse complement strand
GCCGCCGCGCCCGACGGCCCCCGCCCGCCCGCGTGGGCGCGCCGGACCCGCCGCGGCATGATGGCCGGCGGCCTGCTCGTCGGACTGTCGGTGTTCCAGGCCGAGTACGACTTCGGCGTCCCCCAGTTCCGGCTCGTCCACCAGCCGCTGCTCATCGCCGTCGCCGCCGGGTGCGCCCTGGTCTGCGCCCGGCTGTGGGTCGGACGCGGCGGAGCGCTGTTCGCCGCCGCGTTCTACCTGCTCGTCCGCGGCGGCGTGTCGGTGCTGGTCGCCGGCGTCATCGGCGAACTGTGGGCCGCCGTCCCGCTGTACCTGGCCGAGGCGCTGTGCGTGGAGGCCGCCGCGCTCGTCCTGGCCCGCCGCCCGCTCGCCCTCGGCGCGGTGTCCGGCGTGCTCATCGGCACCGCCGGGTTCGCCGCCGAGTTCGCCTGGACGCACGTCGCGTTCCGGCTGCCCTGGACCGCCGACATCGCCGTCGAGGGCACCGCGATGGCCGTCGTCGGCGGCGTCGCCGGAGGCGTTTGCGGCGCGCTGCTCGCCGAAGGACTCCACGGCCGCCTCCCCGGACGCGCCGCCCCCGCCCGTCCCGACGACACGGAAGCGGACCGCCCGATCCCGGCCTCCGCGCACCCGGCCTCCGCGCACCCGGCCTCCGAGAAGCGGGCTCGCCCGAACGCGGCCCGCGCGCTGTTCGCCGCGAGCCTGGCCGTGTTCGCCGCCGCGCTGGTCAACTGCCAGGTCTTCACCGTCCCGCAGGGACGCAGCGCCACGCTCACCCTCACCGGCGTCCACGGCGCCGGCGCCGAACGCACCGCCGACGTCCGCGTCGAGCTCACCCCGCGCGACGCCCTCGACCACCCGTCCTGGATCGACGTGACCGCCTGGCAGGGGCACGGCCTGTACGTCGAGCACCTGGTCCGCGAGGCCCCCGGCGTGTACCGCACCCGCCGCCCCGTCCCGGTCGCCGGGCAGTGGAAGACCCTGGTCCGCCTCCACGACGGACGCCTGCTCGCCGCCGTCCCGGTGTACCTCCCGCACGACAAGGCCATCAACGCGCCCGAGCTGCCCGCCCAGCCGCGGGCCACCCGCGCCGTCACGGGCGAACGCCACATCCTGCAGCGCGAGCTGAAGACCGGACTGCCGCCCTGGCTGTGGGCCGCGTGCTCGGCCGTCGTCCTCGCCTGCACCCTCACCCTGCTCATCTCGCTGGGCTGGGGCGTCGCCCGCATCGCCCGCACCCTGCCCGCCGCCGCCCGCCCCGCCCCCTCGCCCGAGAAGGTCGGCGCATGACCACCGCACCGCTGGCGACGGCCGCGCCGCTCGCGACCCACGCGGCCGTCACCGCCGTCCCCTTCTTCGTCCCCACGTTCGTGGTCGTCGCGGTCATCGCCGTCATCATCTGGCGCGACCGCCGCACCCCCGACGACCCGGAACCCGGCCACGACCACCACCCCGGCGAGGACGACCAACCCGGCGAGGACGACCAACCCGGCGACGAGCGCGAACCCGGCGACGAGGGCGAACCCGGCGACGGGCCGGGCGCCGGCGACGAGCACGAGGGGCGGGGCGGGAGCCGGGACCCGAGCCCCCTCCCGTAGGGTGACGGTCCCATGAACCGACCCGCACCCCACGCGCCCGCGAGCTACCTGTCCGAGCTGTTCTCCCTGCACGGACGCGTCGCGCTGGTCACCGGCGGCAGCTCCGGCATCGGCCGCGCCATCGCCGAGGCCCTCGCCCGCGCCGGAGCGTCCGTGGTCGTCCTGGCCCGCCGCCAGGACGAGCTCGACGCCACCGTCGCCGCCCTCACCGCCCTCGGCGGACGCGCCGCGAGCGTCAGCGCCGACCTCGCCGACCGCGACGCCCTGCACGCCGCCGCCGACCGGGCCGCCGAGGTGTTCGGCGAACCCGACATCCTGGTCAACGCCGCCGGAATCAACCTGCGCCCGCACATGGACGAGCTCACCCCGCAGGTGTGGGACGCCACCATGGCCGTCAACCTCGACGCGCCCTACCTGCTCGGCCGCCGCTTCGGCCCCGGCATGGCCGAACGCGGCTACGGACGCCTCATCCACATCACCTCGCAGCAGGCGTACCGCGCGTTCGTCTCCAGCGGCGCCTACGGCGTCTCCAAGGCGGGCCTGGCCGCCCTCGCCCGCTCCCAGGCCGAGGCGTGGTCCCCGCACGGCGTCACCGCCAACACCCTGGTCCCCGGCTTCGTCCTGACCCCGCTCAACCAGCGCCTCCAGTCCGACCCCGCCCTCGTCGAGGCGCTGGCCGCCCGCACCTTCACCGGACGCAACGGCGTCGCCGAGGACTTCGCCGGCGCCGCCGTCTTCCTCGCCTCCCCGGCGTCCTCCTACGTCACCGGCCAGGCCCTGTTCGTCGACGGCGGCTTCTCCACCCACTGACCCCCCGGCCCGTCCCCCACGCCCGGCGGCCCGCAACGAACTTCGCGTCCGGCCGCTCTCGGGTCGCGTCCGGGGCAGACGACCAGGACGATCAGAGGGTGCCGCCGGGCGTTCCGGGCCGCGGCAGGTGATGGGTGAGATCGGGCAGCATCCGCGCGCTCAGCGGCGCGCGCAGCGCGTAGACCAGCGCGGTCACCGGCACGCCCGCGTGGTAGGCGGCGACGGCGCGATGCGTGCCGTCGAGGATCAGCGCGCGCCCGTCGTCCAGCGCCAGCGCCGGGAGGACGAGCTGCACCGGCTCGTCCTGGGCGCGGAAGCACCGGACGAGCCGGTCGAGGGTGTCCCTGCGCTCGCGGTCCCACCGCTTGAGGACGTCCGAGGCCTGCCGCACGGTGTGCGTGACCGCCTCGGGGTGGTTCCACTCGGTCTGGTGGCCGGAGGCGGTGGCGTACCAGACGGTGAGCAGGTCGCCGAGCACGTCGCGGGAGGTGCTGAACCGCTCCTCCACACCGCGCTCCGGATCACCGAGCAGGTCGGGCGACAGCTGCGCGCGCACGTGCCTGCCGAGGAACAGCCGGATGAACTGCGAGGTGTCGATGGGGGCCTTCCTCACATCTGGGCCGTGATCGAGGCGGCCCGCCGGCGCAGCCGCCCGGCCTCCTCGCCGCCGACGCCGGGGAGCCGCGCGAGCGCGGTGAGTATCAGCACCAGCTTAGGATGGTCCGGCTCGTACGTCTCCTCGACGATGCGCCGCGCGCGCTCCAGCGCCTCCCGCGCCTGCTCCGCGCGGCCCGCGGCGGCCAGCACCGGCCCGTACTCCACCAGGATCTCGGCGACGTACGGGTGCTCCGGGCCGTAGAGGCCCTCGTACAGCCGCTCGCCGTCCTCCAGCAGCCGCCGCGCCCGCTCGGCCTCGCCCTGGCCCGCCAGCACCACGGCGTAGACCTTCTCGGCGGCGACCGTGCTCGGATGGTGCCCGAGGACGTCGCGGTAGATGCCCACGACCGGCTCGATGACCCGCCGCGCGCCGTCCAGGTCGCCGAGCCACGTCAGGGTGGCCGCGAGGGTCTTGCGGTGCTCCATCACCTCGAAGTGGGTGTCGCCGAACCGGCCCGCGAGGACGCCGCTGATCCGGGTGAGCCGCTCGGCGGTGGCGCGCAGCAGCCCCGCGTCGCCCAGGACCCGCCCGAGTTCCGCCTGCACGAACGCCGCGGCCCCCTCGGCGGCCAGGGTCCGGTCGTCCTGCGCCCCGTACAGGCGGACGCTGCCGTCCACCGTCCCCTCCAGGATGTCGACGGCCTCCCGGAACCGGCCCCGGCGCCACATGACCGTGCCGCGCACGGAGTCGATCTCGATGAGGCGGGCCTCGTCGAGGCGGGGGTCGTCGAGGCGGGGGTCGTCGAGGTGGGGGTCGTCGGCGCCGCCGGCGGCGGCCAGCACCCGCCGTCCGTGCTCGGCCGCCGTGAACGCCTCGCCGAGCTCGGAGAACTCGATCAGGATGCGGCACTTCCACAGCAGGAACCGGTAGAGGGACGGGCTGTCGCGCCCGTCGAGGCGCTCCTGGATCTCCAGGGCGGTGGTGACGGCCCGGAGGGCGCCGACGATGTCGGCCCGCCGGTACAGGTCGATGGCCAGGCACAGCCGGGTCTCGGCGACCTCGCGGCTGCCGGGGCCGTGGGCGCGCTCGCGCAGCGTCAGCGCCGCCTCCAGCGGCGCCGCGGCCTCGTCGTAGCTGGAGCGCTCGATGAGGTAGCGGCCCGCGCAGTACAGCAGCCGTCCCAGGACGACCTCGGTGTCGGTGCCGGCGTCGGTGTGGGCGCCGGTGCCGACGTCCGCGCCGGGGTGGGACCGGGTCAGCCGCCGGTGGTTGCCGTGCAGGGCCAGCACGTGCGGCAGCAGGCGCGAACAGACGGGCCACCTGGTCCGGTCGTCGACGTCCTCCGGGAACAGGTGGTCCAGGATGCCCGCCGCCCTCGCGAGCCACCGGGCGGCGGTGGCGGGCCCCATGTCGCGGCGGACGACGCTCTGCACCAGCCGGTGCACCGCCGCGGCGCCCGCCTCGATGCGGATCAGCGAGTAGCGGTGCAGGTGCTGGACGGCGAGGTCGTAGGCGAGCGCGTCCGGGGCCACCGGCGCCAGATGACCGGGCAGGTCCGCGACGCCCTCGCCCGCCAGGTCGCGCGTCAGCCCCTCGGGAGCGAGCATCGCCCACAACCTCATGAGGTCCAGCGCCAGGGGCTCGCGCTCGGCGGCGCGGCGCAGCGTCAGGTTCCAGGTCATCGCCACCGGCTGGACGTCGTCGGCGGGCTGGAAGCGGGCGAGGACGTCCTCCAGCGAGTCCTCCAGCAGCCGCCCGTACACGGCGAGGCCGATCGCGGCCTGCCGGACGTAGGCGACGGCGTGCGTCAGCGCGAGCGGAAGCTGCCCGAGCAGGCGGGCGACCTTCCGGGCGGCCTCCCGGTCGCCGTCGCCGGTGCCCTCGCACAGCAGCCGGACGGCGTGGTCGCCCGGCAGCGGCGGGACCTGCAGCACCGCGCGCGCCGGCACCAGCCCGGACCAGTCCGCCAGCCGCGAGGTGATCAGCACGTGGCCGCCGTCGCCGCTGGGCCAGTGCCGCCGCAGGTCCTCGACCGAGTCGGCGTTGTCGAAGATCAGCAGCCACGGGCCGCGCTCGCGCAGCGCCCGCCGGAGCTCGGCGATGAGCAGGTCGGCGTCCGCCAGCTCGGGCACGCCGAGCCGGAGCGCGAGCCGCACCAGGCCGGCGCTCAGCGACGTGGGCCGGTCGGCGGTGATCCACCAGATGATGTCGTAGTGCCGCCGGTACCGGTGGGCGTAGTTGACGGCCAGGCTGGACTTGCCGACCCCGCCCATCCCCACGGCGGCGACCGCGCTCACGTCGTCGTCGCGGTCGCCGGGGCTCAGGAACCGGGCGCGCAGATCCCGCACCAGCGCGTCGCGGCCCACGAACGCCGGGTCGCAGATCCCGCACCAGCGCGTCGCGGCCCACGAACGCCGGGTCGGGCGGGCCGAGGTTGGTGATCGCCGGGCCGCCGTGCGGGAACGGGGTGCCGTCGCCGGACGGCAGGACGGGCGTCTCCGGCAGGTCCCGCTCGGCGAGGACGCCGCGGGCGGCCAGCTCGTGGAACAGCAGCGTCCGCGCGCCGGCCTCGTCCAGACCGCCGATGTCGACGACGTCGGCGTCGTCCGTGCCCGGGGGCGTGGCGCACTCCTCCACCCGCACGACGACCAGCCGCGCGGGGTCGGGGCGGTAGTGGTCGAGCATCGGCGAGCCCAGCGTCTCCCACGTCGCCGACAGCACGCACACCGACCAGGTCGGCAGGCCGTCGGGGGTGGGCGCGGGCGGGTCGAGGGCCCGGTAGGGCTCCACCCGGGTCCGGGCCGTCCTCGCCAGGCAGGCGGCGATCCACTCGCCGTAGGTCGCGTCGGCGGGATGGAAGAACACCGCCAGCGACCGCACCGGAACCGGCGGCTCCGGCGCCGGCCGGCGCAGCCCGCGCAGCCGCAGCCCCAGGTAGGTGCTGCCGCCGGTGAGCGCCGCGCTGAACACCGCCAGCGCCCATCCGGGTGACCCGTCCACGCCGCCCGCCACGATCCCGGCGAACGCGCCGACCCCGATCGCGCTCCCCCCGATCCAGGGCATCCGGTGCACCTCGCCCACGCGGCGCAGCGCCTCGCGGCGGGCGGGCGCCGGGACGGGACGCGGCGGAGCGGGGTCGGGCGACTCGATGGTGTCTCGGGGCAACGTCGTCTCCGCCGGGGGCGAACAAGGGGCTGGTGCTCCGATGATGGGACGCGAACCGCGCGCGGTCCACTCACCTCCGCGATTATCGTGGCGGCGCGGACCCACGCACGGGCGGCCGGAGGTGGACGTGACGGGCCCCGACGGGCTGGACGCGGCGCTGCGGAACCAGATCGCGCAGGTGGACCGGCGGGTCGCGCTCAGCGGCGGCGTCGACGCGCACGACCGCGACCACATCCGGATCGCCGCCGCCCTGGCTGCGTCCCTGCGCGGCGCCCTCGGCCTTGGGCGCTTCGGCGGCGTCCTGACCGGTAATACGGCACGTCCGCAACTGGTGCTGGGCTTCTCCTGCGCCGAGCGGGGCGAGGTCGTGCTGAAGGTCTACGGCAAGCGGCGGGCGGGCGAGGCGCAGGCCCTGCGGTTGTGGGCCCGGCACGGCGTGCCGGCGGCGCCCGTCCTGGACGGCGGCGACGACCCCGCGACCTGGCTGCTCATGTCCCGCATCGACGGCACCGTTCCCGGCCCCGCCGACCTGGCCGCCGACGCCGCCCTGACCGCGCTGACCCGCGACCTCGCCGCCACCATGGCCACCGCCCACACCGCCGCCACCGCGCGCCCCCCGCACATCGGGGACGCCGCGTCCACCCCGCACATCGTGAAGACCGACCGCGCCGCGCCGAGCGCCCACACCGTGGCCGCCGTTCCGGACGGCCGTCCCCTCGCACCGACGCTGACCGGATACCTGCGCGCGGCGGTCGCCGCGCTCACCGCCCACGGCTACCGGCCGCACGACCGGTGGCGCGATGCCGCCCGCCTCTACGCCGCCGGTCCGGCCACGCTGCTCCACGGCGACCTCGGGCTGGGCAACGTCATCCGCGACCGCGACGGCGTCCTGCGACTCCTGGACGCCAGCGCCTACATCGGCCATCCCGGATTCGACGCGGCCCGGTGGTGCGCCCGTGTCGCCGGTCCCGACCGTGTCGAAACGGCCCTGGCGGCCTGGTGCGAAGCCGAGCCGTCCGCCGACACACCCCACACCCGCGTGCTGCTCGGCCTGGAACTCCTCCTGCAGGCAGGCGTCCGGGAGGCCGTCAAACGCCAGGAAGGCCGCCACCACCCGCCCCCCGACCCCGTCACCCGCGCCTACCTCGCCCGCGCCGCCCACTACCTGTCCGAACGGCAGTGACCCCCCTTCCGCCGAGGGCCCGCTCTCTCCTGTCCCCGCCCCGCCGCGACCGGAGGGGCGTCCGGGGCTCGGCGCGTGTGCTCGGCGCGTGTGCTCGGCCGGCAGGTCAAAAGCAGTCCAGCAGGAGCATGAAGCCGTAGTCCATGTGGAACTGCTGGTGGCAGTGGAGGAGGGAGAGACCCGGCTGGTCGGCGGTGAAGTCGAAGTCGAGGGTCTGGTAGGCGCCGAGCATCACCACGTCCTTGCACAGGCCGTGGGTGGGCGTGCCGGCGGCGTGGGTGACCTCGAAGGTGTGCCGGTGCAGGTGGAGGGGATGGACGTCCGGGCTGGCGTTGCGGAACCGCAGCCGGTACCGGCGGCCGCGGTCGAGATGCCGCACCGGCTTGTGGGTGTCCATGGAGAAGGGGACGCCGTTGAGCGTCCAGAGGTCGGGGCCCCGGGAGGTGCGGCGCTGCTCCACCAGCAGGTCGATCGTGTGGTCGGGACTCTCGCGGGGCGGGCCCGGGAGGGCGAAGGTGCGGTAGTCCCAGGTGAACGGGGGTGGGGCCACCCACCGCGCAGGGCCGCCGCGGCCCGCGTACTCCACCACGGTGCCCAGGCCCCGGTGCCGGGCGTGGTCGGACACGTCGCCCAGCACCCACACGCCCGGATGGTCCATCTCCACCAGCGCCGAGACGCGTTCGGCGGTGCCGATCCACAGCACGGGCACCTCGGCCGGACGGGGCACCGGGTTCCCGTCGAGGGCGACCACCCGGAAGGTGTGCCCCGGCAGGTGGAGGCCGCGCGTCTCGGTGGCGCTGGCGTTCAGGATGTGGAACAGCACGCGCTGGCCCGTCCTGACCCTGACCGGACGGCCGTGCCCCAGCATGCGGCCGTTGACGCTGAACACGCGGTATCCGACCTCGAAGCCCGGCGGCGCCGCGCGGCCGTCCGGCGAGGTCAGCGCCTTCCGGTTCGTCCGCTCGAGCTCCGGCAGACGTGAACCGGCCAGGAAGTCCGTGGCCATGGCATCACCGCGGTACAGGGACGGCTCGAACTCCTTCAGCGTCAGGAAGACCTCCTTGTCGTAGGCGCCGGGGTCGGCTTTCGGATCGACGTATACCGGCCCGGCCTGGCCGCTGAAGGTCCCGCGCGTCAGGTCGCGGCGGGCGGTCACGTGGGTGTGGTAGAAGCGGAAGCCCGCCGGCCCCGCCGTGAACGACACGCGCCGCGTCTCGTGCGGGCGGATGAACGGAGTGCCCTCCTCCGCCGACCCGTCCACCTCGGCCGGCACCACCTGGCCGTGCCAGTGCAGCAGTTCCGGACGGTCGGTGGCGTTGTGGATGTCCACGACGGCCGGGCGGCCCTCGGCGAACCGCAGCAGCGGACCGGGGAACCGCCCGTTGTAGGTCGTGGTGCGCACGACCACGCCCGGCGCCAGCTCGATGTCGCCCGTCGCGATCCGCAGCGAGTAGTCCGGCCGGCGGTGGGCCCCGGCCGGGACGGGCGACCCTGCCGGGGAGCCGGCGAGGGCCGCGCCGGAGCCGCTTGCGGCCCACACGGCCATGCCGCCCAGCCTGAGCGCGTCCCGACGGCTCATCGACACCGACTCGCTCCCCTCCCGCCCCGGTGCAGCGACCGCGCAGCCACACGATCGTCACCCCTGGTGATATTTATATCACCAGGGGTAATAGGTGGTGGGCGCCGGGTCGTCAGGTGGGTCGCCGGGCGCCGAGACTCCGGACCGAGACGCCGGACCTGGACGCCGGGGCGGTGTCAGCGGGCGCCGTGTGCGGCGGCCAGGGCGTCGATGCGGTGCGCCAGCGCGAAGTCCAGGGCCGTCAGGCCGCCCGCGCTGTGCGTGCTGAGCGCGAACCGGACCGTCGTCCACCGGACGTCGATGTCGGGGTGGTGGTCGGCCTCCTCGGCGGCCTCGGCGACCGCCACCACCAGCTCGATCCCCGCCGCGAACGACGGCGCCTCGAACCCGCGCCGGATCTCCCCGCCCTCCCGGGACCACCCCGGCAGTTCCTCGAGCCGCTCGGCGATCGCCGCCTCGTCCAGCCTGCTGCGGTCGGGCACCGCTCCTCCTCCGGGACACGCGACCGTCCGGACGACGGCCCTCACCCGCAGTACATCACCGTCCCGCCGACAGCTCGTACACCGTCACGCCGCCGGACGAGTCCGACGCGCCGTACTCACCCGGACGGACGGGCGTCCCGTGCTGCCTCACCCACGCCGTGACCGCCTCGGTGGACGCGCCGCGCCCACCCGGCCCCATCCCGCCGTCGGAGACCACGATGTAGCGCAGCTTCCCCTGCCGGACGAACGACTCCAGCTTGGCGACCGTCATCGCGTCGTCGGCGCCGGTGAACCCGCCCATCGCGATGACCGGACGGCCGGTCCTCAGGATGATCGAGGACGCCGCCTGCGCGTTGGGGACCGCGACGAGCCACCGCGCGCCGCCCTGACGCCTCTCCAGGTAGGAGACCAGCTGGTCGCTGACCTCGCCGCCGGGACCGCCGAAGCCCCGCCGTCCGCCAACGGTCGCCGGGCCACCCGGGGACGCCCCGCCCGGCGGCTGCCCGAAGCCCGGGACGCCGCTGCCGGGGACGCCCTCGCCCATGCCCGGAGGCATGCCCTCGAACCCGCGCACCCCGCCACGGCCGCCCATCCGGCCGCCCGGCCCGAAACCGTGACCGGAGTCCGGCCCGGCCAGCGGGTTGGTCCCGTTCACCGGCGAGGACGCCGCCGACGCCCCGTACGCGCCCGGACCCGCCAGGCACGCCACCACCGCCAACGCGACCCCGGCCAGCGAGAACGGCGTCCCCGCGCGGCGCACCAGCCGGCCCACGAGCAGGTTCGCGACCGCCAGCATCGTCACGGCCGCCACCAGCCAGCGCAGCGCCGGATGCCAGTGCGGCGTCCGGTTCAGCAGGACGAACGCCCACGCGCCCGTCGCCGCGACCGCCACCGCCGGAACCCACGCCCAGCGGGCCGACTGCCGGTACGCGCCGAACAGCAGCACCGCGCCGCCGCCCGTCAGCGCCGCGATAGCCGGAGCCATCGCCGTCGTGTAGTACGGGTGGAAGGTGCCCTCGGAGAAGCTGAACACCACGAAGTGCACCGCCAGCCACGCGCCCCACAGCACCAGCGCGGCCCGCGCCAGGTCGGCGCGCGGACGCCGCCGGACCAGCACCAGGCCCGCGACCAGCGCGACCGCCGCGAGCGGCAGCAGCCAGGAGATCTGGCCGCCCAGCTCCGCGCCGAACATGCGGCCGATGCCCGGCCGTCCGCCGAACATGCCGCCGCCCCCGCCCGGCGGACGGTCCCGCGCCGTCTCGCCGGCCCGCCGCGCGAACTCGCGGAACGCGTCGCCGCCCGCGCCGGCGCC
>NZ_QURH01000306.1 GCF_003428695.1 Actinomadura logoneensis | reverse complement strand
GGTCCTGGCGGCGCGGCGTGCGGCGGAGCCGGCGCGGTCGCCGACGGCGGAGGCGTCGGGGCGGCGTACGGCGGGGACGGTGCGGACGGCGGAGGCGGCGGCGCGGGCAGGTCGTCGGGGAGCAGGAGGTCCGGCTGCTCGCCCGCCGTCAGCCAGTTCGGCGGCGGCAGTGCCGAGCCGTCGCCGTCGGGCTGCGCCGACGGCTCGCCATCGGGGGTTCCGGCCGGGGGCGTGGGTGCCACACTCATCTCCTGGTCCGCGCGGGACCGGCCGGCAGCGGCCGGTCAGACAGGATCATATCGGGACGCCCCGCAGCGAAGGCGTCAATCCACGCGCTGCTGACCGCTCATCCACTTCAGCAGGTCCGGGGTGAGCCGCTGGAACGTTCGAAGGTTGTGGCCGCCGTCCTTCGGGAACAGCGTGGTGAGCCGCAGCGGCGCCTTGGCGAGCGCGGCGTACCGCTGGGCCTGCTCGAAGTCGGGCCCCTGCTCGGTCTGCGCCAGCAGCACGGCCACCGGCGGCGGCGGCAGGTGCTCGAGCCGCCAGATGAGGTCGTTCTCGTCCCGGACCTGCCTGCTGCCGCCGTAGAGGTCCCCGGTGGTCGGGTCCTGGACGGACCGCAGGTAGCCGCCGAGCGACGCCGCCGCCCCGAACCGGTCCGAGTGGCGCACCGCGAGCTTGACCGCGCAGTAGCCGCCGGTGGACTGCCCGATGACCCCCCAGCCGTGCGGGGACGCCGCCGTCCGGTAGGTGGCGGCCACCGCCTGCGGGACGTCCTGGGAGAAGTAGGTCTCGACCTGCGGACCGCCGGGGACGTCGGTGCACTCGGTGTCGCGCGGCGGCACCACGGTCGCCTTCATGATCACGTAGATGGTCGGCTGGACCGAGCCGTTCGCCATCGCGGCGCCGGCGTCGCGCAGCAGGCCCTGGCGCTTGATGATGCCGCGCGGGTCGCCCGGGTACCCGGCGAGCACCAGCGACACCGGGAACCGGCGGTTCTTCGCCGCCGGGTCGAAGTACTGCCGCGGGAGGTAGACGAACGCGTGCGCCTGGATGCCCGTCCGGACGCCCGCGACCGTGACCTCCTCCAGCTGCCCGTCCACCGTCCCGGACCGCAGCCCGGAGCCGGCGCCGAGGGGGGACACCCTGCGCTCCAGCGGGCGCGTCGCGGCCGGCCCGGAGGCGGTCGCGCCGCGGAACTGCCCGGTGCCGCCCGCCGTGCCGAACAGGTCCGTCCAGCTCACGAAGAACAGGAAGTTGGCGTTGATGCCGGCCGCGACCGCCAGCAGCAGCGCGACCTGGCTCGCCGTCACGAGCCCGAGCCGGACGGCGACCGCCGCCGGTCCGCGGCCCCCCGCGCGCGGGAGCAGCCAGACGGCCAGGCCCGTCACCCCCACCGCCGCCATCACCAGCAGGGTGATCAGCCAGCCGCTCGTCGGTCCCACGCCGCCTCCGTCCGGTACCCGCGGACCCCGTTTCGCCACACCGGGGTTGATTGGCTAGTTTGCCGTAGGTTGTCATGCGGAGCCTCGAAGATCCCCCCGCGCCGTCCCGGCGGGTCACCGATCGCCCCCTCGCCGTCCTGGTGCTGGGCGCGCTGGTCAGTGCCCTGATCACGCTCGTCGGCACCCTCGTGTCCGAGGGAGGGGGATCGGCGGAGTCGGCCCGGCGCGTCGGGCCCGGCGCCTCGTCCGCGGCACGGTCCGCAACCGCGTCCCCGGCGCCGTCCGCACCGGCGGACCAGGGGCCGCCCGGGCCGCCGACCACGCCGCTGATCGACTCGAACTTCCCCGACCCCGCGGTCATCAGGACAGCGGACGGCTACCACGCCTTCGCCACCAACGACGGCGGTCGCAACATCCCGATGGCCGAGGCGCCGTCCGCGACCGGTCCGTGGACGCGGACGGGAAGCGACGCGCTGCCCGCCCTGCCCGCGTGGGCGGAGGGCGGGCGCACCTGGGCCCCGGACGTGTCCGCCCGGCCGGACGGCTCCTACCTGCTGTACTTCACGGCGCAGGACCGCGCGTCCCGCAAGCAGTGCCTGGGAGTGGCGGTCGCGGGTTCCGTCGCGGGGCCGTACACGCCCGCGAGCGACACGCCCCTCGTCTGCCGGGCGGGCCGCGACACGATCGACCCGGCCGCGTTCGTGGACACCGACGGAACCCGCTACCTGCTCTACAAGCAGGAGGGCGGGGAGCGCGATCCGGGCGGTCTCTGGGTCCAGCGCCTCACGCCGGACGGCCTCGCCGGCACGGGCGCCGCCGTCCGCGTCCTGACGAAGAGCACCGCCGAACCGGAACTCGTGGAGGCCCCGGCCCTCGTCCGCCGGGACGGGAAGTACGTCCTCTTCTACGCGGCGGGCGTGTTCCACAGCAGCGAGTACCAGACCCGGTACGCGATCGCCCCGTCCATCGCGGGCCCCTACACGCGCGGCACCCGCGCCCTCCTGACCACGACCGGCTACCGGGGGCGGATCACCGGCCCCGGCGGCGCGGACGTGGTGCACGACGGCACCGACTCCCACCTGGTCTTCCACGGCATCCTCCGGGCGCCGGGAGCCGACCCGCTCGTCCGCGCGATGTACATGGCGGACCTCGGCTGGGCGAACGGGACCCCGGTCGTCCGCGGAAGCGCCGTCCGCTACGAGGCGGAGTCGAGCCGCCTCACCGGCGTCGCCGTCCGCCGCAAGGTCGCCGGGGCGTCGGGCGGCGCCACGGTCGGCACCCTCGACCGCCCCGGGAAGTCCGTCGAACTGGACATCTACGCGCCCACCGCGGGCGAGTACCAGGCGAGGGTCGGCTACGTGAACCGCGGCCCGGGCCCCGCCGCGCTGGCGGCCCTGGTCAACGGGGCCTCGCCCGTGCCGCTCGCGCTCCCCGCCGACCGGTCGCACGGCTTCCACGACGCCACGGCGGCCGTCACCCTGCGGACGGGCTGGAACGTCATCCGCCTGACCGCCTCCACGGGCTCCGCCGACCTCGACTGGCTCGAGGTCTCCTAGCCCTCAGCGGACGCCCCGCGCAGTAGGGCGGGCGGCTCCGAGACACGCCCCGTCCGTCAGCGGGCGCCCCGCTCGGCCTTCTTGTCCGCCTGCCAGAGCGAGCCGGCGTCGGCGACGTCCCCGTCGTAGACCTTGTGGCCGTGCCGGAGCATGACGCCGCGGTGGCAGAGCTGGACGAGCATCGGGATGTCGTGGGCGACGATGAGCATCGTGCGGCCCTCGTCGCGCAGCTCGCGGATCCGCCGGATGCACTTCTCCCTGAACGGCGGGTCGCCGACGGCGAGGACCTCGTCGATGAGGAAGATGTCCGGCTCGGTGTGGGCGGCGATGGAGAAGGCCAGCCGCATGAACATGCCGGACGAGTAGAACTTGACCTCGGTGTCGAGGAACCGCTCCACGCCGGAGAACTCGACGATGGTGTCGAACTTGCGCTTGATCTCGGCCTCGCCCATGCCGAGGATGGCGCCGTTCAGGAAGACGTTCTCGCGGCCGGTCAGCTCGGGGTGCAGGCCCGCTCCCACGTCCAGGAGGCCCGCGACACGGCCGCGCACCCGCACCGAGCCCACGTCGGGGGACATCACCCCGGAGATGAGCTTGAGCAGCGTGGACTTCCCGGAGCCGTTCAGCCCCATCAGCGCCACGGTCTCGCCGCGCGTCACGGTCAGGCTGACGTCGTGCAGCGCGTCGAAGCTCTCCGAGAGCGCCTGGCGCCGCGCCAGCCGGACGGTGATGTCCTTGATGGAGCGCGCGTGCCGGAGGGTGAAGCGCTTGCTCACGCCGTCGACGACCACGGCGGGGGGACCGGCCGGGGGGCGTTTGCCTTCCGCGAGGGACGTCATCTCACATCTCCTGGGCGAAGCGCTTCTGCAGGCGCGCGAACACGGCCTCGCCGATGAAGAAGAACATGAGCGCGCAGCCGAGCGCCGACGCCGTGCGTGCGGTGAGCGCCGGCGGCTCCGGGACGCGGCCGTCGCTGAGCGGCGCCCAGAAGGCCCGGTGGAAGAGCTCGACGGCCGAGACGAGCGGGTTGAGCTGCCAGACCTGGAGCACCCAGTGCGGGGCGTGGTCGCGGACGTGGATCCACGGGTAGACCATGGGTACCGTCCAGGACACCGTGATCATCACGATGTCCACGACCTGCTCCACGTCGTGGAAGAACACGGTCGCGGCGGCGCAGAGCAGTCCGAGGCCGAGGGCGAGCAGGATCACGATGAGCAGGCCGACGACCGCCCCGGCCAGGCCGAGCGGGGTCGGCCGCCACCCGTAGCCGAGCGCCCCGACCACGAGGATCGCCAGCGCCGGGACGAAGTGCACGAGGGACACCAGCAGCGACGCGGACGGGAACAGCTCGCGCGGCAGGTACACCTTGCGCACCAGCGGCGCGTTGTGCAGCACCGAGCGGGTCGCGGCCTGCAGCGTCTCGGTGAACAGCGTCACCAGGACGAGCCCGGAGAACAGGTAGATCGGGAAGTCCTTGATGACCTTGTCCATGCCCATGAACACGCCGACGACGAAGTAGAAGACGGCGAAGTTCACGGCGGGCCGGACGTAGGACCAGCCGAGGCCGAGCAGCGAGCCCTTGTAGCGGGCCTTCAGCTCGCGGCGCAGCAGCAGCTTCAGGAGGTAGCGGTGGTGCACGACCTCCATCAGCCCGCCGTCGCCCGCCGGACTGCGCAGCTCGGCGTCGTCGGCCGCGACCGGCTCACGCACGTCCGGCACATCCCGCGGCGGCTCGCTCGGCCCGTCGCGCAGCGGCTCGCTCGGCCCGTCGCGCGGCGGCTCGTTCAACCGGTCGCGCGACGGCCCGCCCCGCACATCCCGCGGCGGTTCGTTCCGCGCGTCGCGCATGTCTCGCGCCGGCTCGTTCCGCGCCGGCTCGCCCCTCGGCGGTTCGAGGCGCAGCGCGGGTGAACGGCCGGTATCCCGAGGGCCCGCGTTCCGCGAGGCCGTGGTCATGAGCCGTCGCGGCCTTCCCCGGCGGCGAAGGTCTCGCGCCAGCTCTCCGGCGAGGTCAGCGCGGGCTGCGCGGCGCGGTAGGCGGTGACGAGCCGGGGCCACTCCTGGTAGAGCCGGGCGTGCAGGGCGGTGGTGCGCTTCAGGATCGACCGGTAGCGGGCCGGGTCGCGCCGGTACCAGGCGGTGCCCGTGCCGTCCGCGGCCGACACCAGGGCGCTGTCGAACCGCGACAGCCGCCACCAGTGCAGGTCGATGTGCGGGACGACCGTCTGCGGGTGCTCGGCCGCGTCGGACCGCAGCGGACGCAGGTGCCGCAGGCCGCTGGTCAGCGCCGTCTGGAACATGTCCCTGCGGCTGGCCGGGGACGCCGCCTCCCGGCCCCGGCGCGGTGGCCGCCGCCGGACGACGGGGAACTCCTCCGGGTCGGGGCGGTAGGACGCGTCGGGGAACCGGCGGCGCAGCTCGCGGATCTCGCCGAGCTTGGTCGGCAGCGTCGCGTGCATGTGCCCCGGGCCGGACAGCACGTCCTCGATCGCCGACAGCATCAGCTCGGCGGCCGAGTACTGCATCGACAGCGCGTGCTTGATGGAGACGAACAGGCTCTCCTTGAGCAGGTTGCCGCCGCGGTCGTAGGGGGAGTGCAGCAGCGCCGAGACCAGCCGGTTCCGCTCGTGGTAGTACGCCTGCCAGTCGACGGTGTCGTCCTTGTCGTGCCAGGGCACGTGCCAGACGGCCACGCCGGGGAGGGAGACGGTCGGGAAGCCCGCGGCGCGGGCCCGGATGCCGAACTCCGCGTCGTCCCACTTGATGAACATCGGCATGGCGAGCCCGATCTCGCGGATCACCGAGACCGGGATCAGGCACATCCACCAGCCGTTGTAGTCCACGTCGATCCGGCGGTGCAGCCAGTGCGTCTCGCGCATCCGGTGGTAGCCGAAGTCGTGGCCGTGGAAGGTGTGCGGCGCGGGCCCCCAGAACCACCGGTACGCGGCCAGCGTCTCGCCGTAGGCGTGCAGCACCGACCGGTCGTAGAGGCTGAACATGTGCCCGCCGACGATCGTCGGCCTTCGGGCGAGGTCGGCGAAGGACACCGCGCGCAGGATGCTCTCCGGCTCGGTGACCACGTCGTCGTCCAGCAGCAGGACGTAGTCGGACGACCCGGCGCGGACGGTCTCGTCCATCGCGCGGGCGAACCCGCCGGAGCCGCCGAGGTTCGCCTGCTCGATGATCCGCAGCCGTCCGCCGAGGGCCTTGGCGGCGTCGGTGAAGCCCGGGTGGTCCTCCACGCGCCGGGTGCCCTGGTCGATGACCAGGATCTCGTCCAGGCAGTCCAGCAGCTCGGTGGCCTCCCCGAGGGCGGCGAGCTGCTTCACGCAGAAGTCGGGACGGTCGAACGTGGTGATCCCGATGGTCGTCCGGCCGCGCGGACGGTCGGTGGCCACGCACCACTCGGCGCCCTCGAGGACGGCCGGCAGCTCCCCGGCGGCGAGCTCCAGCCAGTACCAGCCGCCGTCCACGAACGGCTTCAGCGGCAGCGCGAAGGTGTGCTCGCCGGCCTCGGCCGACCGGACGCGGGCGACCTCCAGCCGCTGCGCGTGGGCCTTGGAATTGGACCGGTAGACGAGGATCGTCGCGTCCCCGCGGACCCGGACGCGGAGCACGACCTCCTCCGCGTCGGTCCAGCGCCGCCAGTAGGCGGCGGGGAAGGCGTTGAAGTAGGTCAGGAACGACACGCGGCGTCCGGCGGGCACGACCACCCGGCGGCGGTCGGCGTCCTCCTCGCGGTCCGCGCCGTCCCAGTGCGAGCCGTACTCGGAGTCCTCGGCGCCGGCGCCGGCCGCGCCGGGGACGGCCACCGGGACGGCGGCGGCCGGGTCGCGCAGGTCCCCTTCGAGGTAGAGCCGCCGGATGTCCTGGTCGTCGTCCATCGGCATGACGACCCGGTGCACCACCCGCAGGTCGGTCCTCGTCTCGGCGGTCATCCTCGTGTCCCTCCGGCCGTGAGCGGCTCGCCTCGGGTGAAGTGGGGGCGCAGCCGGTTGTCGAACATACTCAGCGCGCTCGCGATCGCCATGTGCATGTCGAGGTACTGGTAGGTGCCGAGCCGCCCGCCGAACAGCACGGAGTTCCGGCGGGTCTCGGCCTCGGCGAGCGCGCGGTAGCGGAGCAGCCGTTCGCGGTCCGCCGGGGTGTTGATCGGGTAGTACGGCTCGTCGCCGTCCTCGGCGAAGCGCGAGTACTCCCGCATGATGACCGTCCGGTCGGACGGGTAGTGGGTGCGCTCGGGATGGAAGTGCCGGAACTCGTGCACCCGGGTGTAGGGGACGTCCTCGTCCGCGTAGTTCATGACGGCGGTGCCCTGGTGGTCGCCGGTCGGGCGGACCTCCGTCTCGAAGTCCAGCGTCCGCCAGCCGAGGGCGCCCTCGGCGTGGTCGAAGTAGCGGTCCAGGGGACCGGTGTAGACGACCGGGACCCGGCCGAGGACGTCGTCCCGCAGGGACAGGAAGTCCGTGCCGAGCCTGACCTCGATGTTCGGGTGGTCGGCCATCCGCTCCAGCCACGCGGTGTAGCCGTCGACCGGCAGTCCCTCGTGGGTGTCGTTGAAGTACCGGTCGTCGAAGGTGTAGCGGACGGGCAGCCGGGTGATGATCTCCGCAGGCAGCTCGCGGGGGTCGGTCTGCCACTGCTTGGCCGTGTAGCCCCGGATGAACGCCTCGTAGAGCGGCCGTCCGATCAGCGAGACGGCCTTGTCCTCCAGGTTGCCGACCTCGGTGACCTCGGCCGCCTGCCCGGCGATCAGCGCCCGGGCCTCGTCCGGGGTGAACGCGCGGCCGAAGTAGGCGCAGATCGTGCCGAGGTTGATCGGCAGCGGGTAGACCCGGCCCTTGAAGGTGGTCAGCACCCGGTGCCGGTACCCGGTGAAGGCGGTGAACCGGTTCGCGTACTCCCAGACCCGCTCGTTGGAGGTGTGGAACAGGTGCGCGCCGTACCGGTGGATCTCGATGCCCGTCTCCGGCTCGGGCTCGCTGTAGGCGTTGCCGCCGATGTGGTCGCGGCGCTCGACGATCAGGACGCGCAGTCCCAGCTCGGCGGCGCAGCGTTCGGCGACGGTCAGCCCGAACAGACCGGAGCCGGCGACGATGAGGTCGAAGTTCACGTGGGGGTACCTCGGGAGACGAGGAGGAACGGCATGGGGACGATCGGGACGCTTGTGGTGATTGCGTCGATAAGATACCCGCCATGCGGCCGGTGGTCTTCCTGCACGTGGGTGCGCCCAAGAGCGGGACGACCTACCTCCAGAACGTCCTGTGGGCGAACCGCGAGGCCCTCGCCGAGCAGGGCGTGCTGTACCCCGGGGCCGACCCCGTGGACCACGTCCGCGCCGCCTTCGACCTGCGCGCCGCCTTCTTCGACGGCGACCGGGACCCCCGCGTGGCGGGCGCCTGGCCCCGGCTGGTGGACGAGATCCGGAGCTGGTCCGGCGGTGTCTCGGTCGTCTCCCAGGAACTGTTCGGCGCGGCCTTCCCCGCCCACGTCCGGCGGGCGTTCGCCGACCTGTCGTTCGCCGACGTCCGGCTCGTCTGCACCGCGCGCGACCTCGCGCGGCAGATCCCCGCGCACTGGCAGGAGGACGTCAAGAACCGGATGTCCCTGACCTTCGCGGAGTACATCGCCGGCCTGGCCGAGCCGGACGTCCCGCGCGGGCCCGCCTGGCAGTGGATCCGGGAGTTCTGGCGCACCCAGGACCTGCCCGAGATGCTGCGCCGGTGGGGCGCGGGGACGCGGGTGCCGGCCGACCGGGTGCACGTGGTGACGGTCCCGCCCGCGGGCGCGCCGCCGGACCTGCTGTTCCGCCGGTTCTGCGCGGCCACCGGGATCGACGCCGCCCGCTGCGACACCGAGGGGGTGTTCGGCAACCCGTCGCTCGGCCGGGCGGAGACCGCCTTCCTGCGCCGCCTGAACGAGGTGACGCGGGCGCGGGTGCCGTGGGCGGTGCACGACGACTTCGTCAAGCACCGGCTCGCGCAGGGGACGCTCGTCCGCCGTCCGGGCGCCACCCGGATCAGGCTGCCGGAACGGTTCCTCCCGTGGACCGTCGAGCGCGCCGAGAGCATGGTCGCCGAGCTGCGCGCCGCCGGGTACGGCGTCGCGGGGGACCTGGCCGACCTGCTCCCGACCGTCTCGGGCGACGGCGGGTCCGACCCCGACCAGGCCCCTCCGGAGCAGGTGCTCGACGTGGCCCTGGACTCGGTCGCCGAACTGCTGCGCACGCTGCACGCCCGGGAGTCCGCGACGGCCCGGCTCGAGGGGGCGGCCGGGCTGGACGGGCTGCGGCGCGACGTGGCCCGGATGAGGAGCGACGCCGAGCACCTGCTCACGGTGTCGGCCCCGGTCTCGACGGTCGTCGTGGCGCCGGTCAAGCGGGTCGTGCGGGACATGAGCGAACGCAACGCATCGGTCATGCGGGCCCGCGTGGCCTACTGGCACTACGTCGAAAGACGCCGCGGACGCCGCGGCCAGGAGAGGTGACGACGTCGGCGATGGGAACGCGCAAGAAGGTCTTCCTGCATGTGGGGGCGCCGCTGCTCGGCGCGGACGCGGTGCAGGACGCCCTGTGGCACGCGTCCGACCGGCTGGCGCGCGGAGGCGTCGGCTATCCGCTGCACGCCCCTGGGGACATGTTCGCCGCCACCATGGACCTCCGCGCGATGGCGTGGGGCGGACGGCGCGACCCCGCCTGGACGGGCATGTGGGAGAAGGTCGCCTCCCGGGCCCGGGGATGGACCGGCGACCGGGTCCTGCTCTCGCACGAACTGCTGGCCGGGGCCACCGCCGAGCAGGCGGCCCGCGCCGTCGACTCCTTCGGCGACGCCGAGGTGCACGTCGTGTACACCGCCCGTGACTTCGCCCGGCAGCTCCCTGCCGACTGGTCCGAGCACATCCGGCACCAGCACACCGTGACGTTCGACCGGTTCGTCGACGACCTGGTCGAGCTGGGGATCGAGGCGCCCGAGCCGTTCGGCCCGATGTTCTGGGGGCTGCACGACCCGGTGCGCGCGCTGCGCTCCTGGGGCTCGGCCGTGCCCACCGGGAACGTCCACGTGGTCACGGCCCCGCACGGCCCGGACGGCGTGCCGGGGCTCTGGCGCCGGTTCATGGCGCTGACCGGCGTCCGCCCCGAATGGTGCGACCTCGCGGCGCTGCCGGAGGAACGGCCGCTGGGGCGCGCCGAGGCCGAACTGGTCCGCCTGGTCAACGGCCGGCTGCGCGGTGCGCTGGGAGGCGCGTACGAACGGCTCGTCCGGCGGCATGTGGCCGGGGAGGTCCTGCGCGCGCGGCCCGACGCCCGTCCGATCACCGTTCCGCAGCGGCACCACGCGTGGCTGCGGGACCGGTCGCAGGAGCTCGTGACCGCGCTGGCCGCAGCCGGCTACGACCTGGTCGGCGACCCGTCCGACCTGCTTCCCGACCTGCCCGCCGAGGGTGCGGCGGACGAGCCGGACCCCACTCCGGACGAACTCACCGACGCCGCGCTCACGGTGGTCGAGGCCGTGCTGCGCGACCTCGCCCGGGTGGACGAGCGCCGCCAGATCGGGGACCTGAGCGTCGAACTCGCCAAGGTCCGCGACCAGCTCGCGGAGCTGACCGCGCTCACGCCGGACCGTCCGTCCCCGCTGCGGCGCGCGGCCCTGCGGATGGCCCGCGAGCGCGAGCGCGAGCAGCGGGAGCGGGAGCAGCGTGCCGGAGACTGACCCGGAACGCGACCAGGAATCCGAGGTGACGGGACCGGAGCGGGAACCCGAGGTGACGGAAGCGGAGCGGGAACCCGAGGTGACGGGAGCGGGCGTGATGAGGACCGAGGGTGAGCCGTTCGTCGCGGCCGTGGTGGTCACCTACCGCCGCCAAGAGAAGCTCGCGTCCGCGCTGGCGGCGGTCTTCGGCCAGTCCCGACCGCCGGACGCCGTCGTCGTCGTGGACAACGCGTCCGGCGACGGCACGGCCGAGCTCGTGCGCCGCCGCTTCGCCGCCGCCGAACTGGTGGAGCTGCGGCACAACACCGGTGGGGCGGGAGGCTTCGCCGCCGGCATCGTGCACGCCCTCGGCCGGGGCGCCGACCTCCTCTGGCTGATGGACGACGACACCGTCCCCGAGCCCGGCGCGCTCGCGGCGCTGCTCTCCGCGCGGCGGCGGGTGCCGGGGCCGCCGGCCCTGGTCGCCAGCCGGGTGGTCTGGACCGACGGCCGCGACCACCCCATGAACACCCCGCGCGTCCGGCCCGGGACGAGCCCGGCCGGACGCGCCGCCGCCGAGGCCGCGGGCTGCGTCCCGATCCGCTCGGCGTCGTTCGTGTCGGTGCTGGTCGAGGCGGACGAGGTGCGCAGGAGCGGGCCGCCCGTCGCCGACTACTTCCTCTGGAACGACGACTTCGAGTTCACGCTGCGGCTGCTGCGGCGGCGTGTCGGGGTCCTGTGCCGCGACAGCGTGGTGGTGCACCACACGGCCCGCTTCGGCGGCACCGAGACCGATCCGGGGGAGCGGTTCTTCTTCGAGGTGCGGAACAAGGTCTGGCTGTTCACCCGCAGCCGGGGACCCTCCCCCGCGGAACGGCTGCTGTACGGCGGCTCCTCGGTGCGGCGCTGGGCCCGGACGTTCGCGGCCTCCGGAGACCGCGCCACCCTGCGGCGCGGGCTGGCCCGCGGCCTGTGGGCGGGGCTGGCGTCCCGGCCGCGGCCCACGGCGGCCGTGCTCGCCGAGGCGTCGCCCTCCCGTCCGTCGCCTTCCGAAACGCCGGACTCGGAGACGCCGGTCCCCGACGCGTCGCATCCGCCGGAGCCGCCGGAACCACCGGAGCCGCCGACCAGGCCGGATGTGGACGCGCCGGAGGGGCCGCCGGTGGACGCGCCCGACTTGCCCTAGCATGCCGTGGGTTCGCGCCAAGATCAGGAGGCTTCCATGTCGCTGGTCCCGTCCCGTCGCCAGCTGCTCATCGCGGCGTCGAGCGCTCTCGCCGTCGCGGGCTCGGTCGCCGCGTGGACGGCGACGGACGCTCCCGGCCCCGCCTCGCCGCGCGCGATGCTGAGCGGCAAGGACGCGACGGCCGCCGCGTCCGGCCCGAGGCTCGCCATCGCCTCGAAGTTCGCGGACCCCGGCGTCCTGAAGGTCGGCACGACGTACTACGCCTACGCCACGAACATCCCGGGCAGGACCGTGCCGGTCGCGACCGCGACGTCCGCCCGCGGCCCGTGGAAGGTCCGGCCCACCGGCGTGCTGCCGAAGCTGGGGGCCTGGGCCAAGCCCGGCCAGACCTGGGCGCCGGAGGTCACCCGCCGCCCGGACGGCACCTTCGTCCTCTACTACACGGCGTCGAGCAGGACCCGGAAGACCGGATGCGTCGGCGCCGCCGTCGCCCGCTCCCCGCTCGGCCCGTTCCGTCCGGTCGGGAGCGGCCCGCTGGTCTGCGACGTGCCCAGGTCCGCGACCCAGGGCAAGCTGCGCGGAGAGATCATCGACGCGGGCTCGTTCGTCGAGGGCAGGAACCGCTACCTGGTCTACAAGGTGGGCTACAACGGGTACTACAAGCCCTCGTTCCTGCTGCTCCAGCGGCTGTCCGCCGACGGCCTGCACCGGGTCGGCGCGCCGAAGGTGATCCTCAAGCAGACGAGCGAGCCCTACACCACCGAAGCGCCCTTCCTGGTCAAGCACGGCTCGAAGTACGTGCTGTTCTACTCGGCCGGTTTCTACGGCAGCGACGTCTACCAGACCCGGTACGCGGTGGCGTCCAGGCTCGGCGGCCCCTACACGAAGGCGGCCAAGCCGCTGATGACGACGCAGAGCCTGGGCCGCAAGGTCAACGGGCCGGGAGGCGCGTCCGTCCTGCACGACGGGAACACCTGGTGGATCGTCTTCCACGGCGCGCTCGACCCCAAGAACCCGGCCAGGCCGTCGCCGATGCCGCGGCCCAAGCCGCTCATGCGCGGCATGTACGTCGCCCAGCTGGGCTGGTCCGGCGATCACCCGGTCGTCCGATGAAGGACGTCCCTGACGCGTGACCCCTGGCCGGGCGCGGAGGGCCGTGGCCCGGCGGAGGGATCGCGGTGCGGGTGGAGGGGGGATTCGGTTGAACGGGACGCGCCGGAGAGGGTAGCTCTTTACTCTGAGTGGGGAGGATCCTTAGCCGAGCCTGCCCTGAAGTGCCCGCACCACCTTGCTATCTGGGGTCTGCCGACGTGACCGATCTGCCGAGCGGTTCCGCGGGCGCGCGCATGGTCCAGGCCGACCGGCTGTATGTCGGCTGGCGGTACGCGCAGGTGCATCCGGATCCGGGGCCGCCGCCCAGCGAGCCCGAGCTGACGTCGGCGCCCGCGCCCGAGGCCGCGTGTCCGGACGGCGCGCGAGCATACGGCGGGCGGACGCTGTCCACGGTCGTCCACAGCGGGTTGAGCGCCGATCACCTGTCCGCGCGGCCGTTGCGGATCACCGCGGCCGGAGGCGGCGCGTTCGCGGGACTGATCCTGATGTGCGCGCTCACCGGGGTGCTGCCCTGGGCGTTCGCCGCGGCGGGGCTCGTCGCCTGCGCCGTGGTGCTCGGCATCACCGGGATGCCGCTGTGGCGCGGTCGCCTGGAGACGCGGGCGCGGATCGAGGCCGAGACCGCGCGGGCCGAGCGCGAGCGGATCGCGCGGGAGAAGGAACGCGCGGCCGTCGCGCGGGCGCACGAGGACGCCCGGCGCGCCTGGGAGCGGAGGCTGTCGGCCTACGAGGCGCAGCGCGAGTGGTACCCCGTCGCCGTTCCGCCGGGGGTCGACCGGGTGGACGTCGTCGGCGGGACGCTGGCCGGGTGGACGGCCGCCGTCACGACCATGGGCGCGGCGCGGCTGGCGGTGGGGGCGCGGGTCACGGTCATCGACCTGTCCGAGGGCGCCGTCGCGCGGGACCTGCTCGGCGTCGCGGCGCAGCGCGGCGACGACCCGCTGGTCTGGGTGCTGCCCGGCGACCTGCCCCGGCTGGACGCCACCCGCGGCCTGTCGCCCGAAGCGCTCGCCGACGTCCTGTCGCTGGTGGTCAGCGCCGGGGAGGAGGAGGGCGGGACGCGCGACCTGTCGTTCGACAACTCGATCCTGGAGCGGATCCTGGAGGTGCTCGGCCCGGACGCCACCATCCCGCGCGTGACCGCCGCGCTGCGGGTGCTCGCGCAGGTCGGGGACCCGCGCGACGACCTGCGGCGCGGGCTGCTGACCGACGCGGAGCTGGCCCGCGTGGCGTCGCTGTTCGGACGGGACGCCACCGACCGGATCGTCGTCCGCCGCGCGTGGGCGCTGGAGGCGCAGCTCAGGAAGCTGGAGCGGCTGGCCACCGAGCCCGTCCGGCTGCCGCCGTCGCGGCTGCACGTGATCTCGATGGACCGGCGGGCGGGCGTGCTCACCAACCGCGTCCTCGGGACGTACGTCGCGACGGCGCTGACGCACCGGGTCCGGGAGGCCCCGCCGTCCGGGCGCTGGGACCACACGCTGTTCCTGTGCGGCGCGGAGAAGCTGCGCGGGGACGTGCTGGACCGGCTCATCGACGCCTGCGAGGCCACCGGCACCGGGCTCGTCCTGATGTACCGCTCCGTCACCCCGCACGTCCGGGAGCGGCTGGGCCGGCGCGGGCACGCGGCGGTCGGGTTCATGCGGCTCGGCAACCCCGAGGACGCGCGCGTCGCCGCCGAGCACATCGGCGCGGGACCGCCGCTGCTGGTCGCCGAGATCACCGACGTGGTGGGGGAGAACCTCACCGACGCGCCCGACGGGTACGCCAGCACGGTCGCGTTCGCCCGGCGGCACGGGGACGGCCTGACCGACCCGGCGTGGACGCCGCTGCCCGCTCCGGCCGCCGACGACTCGGTGCTGGTCGAGCAGATCAGCACGGCGACGTCCTGGGGGCGGAGCCTGCTCGGCACGCCGGAGGGCAAGCAGCGGCACCGCGAACTGGTCGTCGAGCCCGCGCAGCTCCAGGAGCTGCCGCCGACGGCGATGGTGTTCACGCACGCGGGCGGCGCGGGCCGCCGGACGCTGCTGGTGGACGCCAACCCGGGCATCATCACGCTCCCGACCGCGCACACCATGGAGTTCGAGGAGTACCTCCGCGAGCAGCAGACCCTCCCCGAACCCGAGGACCCCGACCACGCGGGCGACGACCACGCACGCGACGACCGCGCACGCGACGATCACGCGGCCGACGACCAGGCAGCCGACGACCACGCGGCCGACGACCACGCGGCCGACGACCACGCGCGCGGTGACCACGCGCGGGACTGACCGAAACCCGCCCGCCGCGACCGGCGGAGGGCGCCGCGATCCGCCGCCGGGCCTGTAAGCGGCGCGATTTCGGCCCGTGGCAGCCCCGGCCGCATGCCCGACCGCATCGGACGAAGCGGACCGGGCGCAGTGGCGGGCGCGCCGGACGGAGGGTAAGGATGCACAGGTGACCTTCCCTCCGGGCACCCCGCCGCCTCCCCCCGGCGCGCAGCCTCCCCCGCGCGGGGCGCAGCCGCCTGCCCCGGGCGCGCACCCCTCCGCGTCGGGCGCCTATCCGTCCGCGTCCGGCGGGTATCCACCCTCGTCCGGGACGTATCCCTCGGAGACGTATCCGTCGGCGTCCGGGGGGTATCCGGCCGCGCCCGGCTCGTCGCCGCCGCCGAGTTTCTCGTCCGGACGGCCGCAGCAGGCGGCCCCCGCGGACGACTGGGCGAACGTCCAGCCGCGGCACGAGGAGCCGCCGCCGAGAGCGGTCCTGCCCGGCCCCTGGTACCGGATCCAGGCGATACCGGCGCCCGAGCGCGGCCCGTCCGCCGAAGGGGACTTCGTGAGCGTCCTCCCGGCGGCGCTGTCGGCGGCCCGGCTCGGCCGTCCGTTCGTCGTCGGGTGGCTGTCGCGCGGCGGCGGCGCGCCGCTGGAGCTGGTCACGAACGCGGGACCGGTCGGGCCGGGCGGCGGCGGGCTGCTGTTCCCGTCCGGCGGACGCGGCGTCCCGATCGGCGAGGAGTGGCTCGCCCGCGTCGAACGCATGGTCTGGACGCGATGCCCCGGACGGCTCGCCCCGCCCGGCTCCACCGGCGGCGGCGACACCGGCCCCGGCCTGTTCGAGTCGACGCTGGTCACGCTGATGGAGCGGCCGTTCGGCTGGTTCGTGGTCGCCGATCCGTGCGACGAGCGGGAGCTCGACGACGAGATGCGCGAGCTCCACCACGAGCTGCGGATGCTGCGCCGCGGCGAGGACGAGCAGGCCCGGCTCGCCGTCGCCCGCGCCGACCGCCGCCTCGCGGAGCTGGACGCGTTCCGCGAGGCGGGCCTGTGGCGGGTGCGGGTGCTGGCGGGCGCGGCGTCCGAGGCCGAGCTCGCGCAGATCGCGCCCGTCCTGGTCGGCTCCCTGGAGATCGGCCACCACCCCTACCGGCTGCGTTCGGGCCACGGCGGCGGCGGCTTCGCCGACATGCTCGCCCCGGACACGGCGCCCGACCGCCTCGGCGCCCCCGACCACCCCGGCACGTCCGACCGGTTCGGCACGTCCGACCGGTTCGCAGGGGGCGACCGGTTCGCGTCGTCCGACCGGTTCGCGTCGTCCGACCGGTTCGGGGCGGGCGACCGGCTCGGCGCGGCGGTGCCGCCGGACGCCGAGCAGCGGTTCGGGTTCACCGCGACGGCGGGCGCGCTCGCCGCCCTCGCCGGGCTGCCGCGCCGCGAGGTGCCCGGCCTGCGCGTCCTCGACGCGGGGTACTTCGACGTGACGTCCGAGACCGGCGACGAGCCCGAGGACGGCGCGATCGGCCTCGGCGACATCCTGGACGGCCACGACCGCGTCGTCGGCCGGTTCGCGGTGCCGCGCTCGACCGTCAACCGGCACGTCTTCGTCACCGGCGCGACCGGCGGCGGCAAGTCGCAGACCGTCCGGCACCTGCTGGAGCAGCTGACCCGCGCGGGCGTGCCGTGGCTGGCGATCGAGCCCGCCAAGTCCGAGTACGCCGCGATGGCGGGCCGGATCGCCGACCTCGGCGCGAAGGTCACCGTGGTCAACCCGTCCGACCCGGGCGCGGTGCCGCTGTCGGTGAACCCGCTCGCGCCCGAGCCCGGCTACCCGGTGCAGGCGCACATCGACATGGTCCGCGCGCTGTTCCAGGCCGCGTTCGACGCCGAGGAGCCGTTCCCGCAGATCATGGCGCAGGCGCTGCAGCGGGTGTACGAGGCGTGCGGCTGGGACGTGGTGACCGGCGGCGGCGTCCCCGGCTCGCTGGTCGAGCCGACCGTCCCGACGTTGGAGCAGTTGCAGAACGCGGCGCTCCAGGTGATCCAGGACGTGGGCTACGGCCGCGAGCTGATGGCCGACGTGCAGGGCTTCGTGGACGTCCGGCTGCGCTCGCTGCGGATCGGCTCGGCCGGCCGGTTCTTCGAGGGCGGCCATCCCGCCGACATCGGCGGGCTGCTGCGCGACAACATCGTCCTGGCCATCGAGGACGTCGCCAACGACGAGGACAAGGCGTTCCTCATGGGCACGCTGATCATCCGGATCGTCGAGCACCTGCGGATGCGCGCCCGCGAGCACGGACCGGCCGCGGGCCTGCGGCACGTGATCGTGATCGAGGAGGCGCACCGGCTGCTGCGCAACCGCGGCCCCGAGCGGACGTCGTCGCACGCCGTCGAGCTGTTCGCGGGCCTGCTGGCGGAGATCCGCGCGTACGGCGAGGGGATCGTGGTCGCCGAGCAGATCCCGACCAAGCTCGTCCCGGACGTCGTCAAGAACACCGCGCTCAAGATCGTGCACCGGCTGCCCGCCTTCGACGACCGGCACGTGGTCGGCGCGGCGATGAACCTGGACGCCGACCAGTCCCGCGAGGTGGTGTCGCTGCGCCCCGGCGTCGCCGCCGTGTTCGCCGACGGGATGGACCGTCCGCTGCGGGTCCGGATCCCGCTCGGCGAGGGCCGCGAGCAGGTCCGGCCCGGACCGCCGCCGCCGGTGGACGGACGCCGCTCGGCCGCGTGCGGCTGCGAGTGCCGGTCCGGCCGCGCCTGCACCCTGTACGAGCTGCGCGAGGCCGACCTGCTCGCCGCGCGCGCGGACTGGGCGTGGCTGCGGCTGTGGGGCGAGACGCTCGTCCTCGCGCACGTCACGGACCGTCCGCTGCCCGCCGTCCCGGCCGAGCTGGGCCGGGCCTGGTCGCGGCTCGCGCCCCGGCTGCGCGAGTGCGCCCTCGCCACGGTCGTGGACCGCGCCGTCACCCGCCGGTCCCGCGCACTGCGCACGGCGTTCGCACCCGCCGGCCTGACCGCCGCGGTCGCGGAGGCCGGCACGAGGATGCTCGGCGGCGCGCACGACCTGGCGGGCACCCGCGCGGGCGCGCAGTGGGTCGTCCCGCAGTTGCGCTGGCTGCACGAGCTGGACCGGCTGTTCCCGTACGGCGCGGGCGCGCCCGACAAGCACGCGCCCGCGCCGCCGCTCGACTACCGGCTGCCCGGCCTGCGGAACGTGCCGGACGCGCGGCTCGGCCACCGGCTGCGCGACCTGCGCCGCCACCCGCTGTCGCTGGAGCTGCCCGCGAACCGCCCGCTCGCGCTGCTGGCCCTCGCCGGGGAGGACGAGCACGCCGCCTTCTACACCGACCTCTCGCTCGTGGCGATCGGCATCGAGGAGGACGAGCAGATCGGCCACATCGCGTCCGCGATGCGCGCCGGGTCGTGGCTCGAACCCGTCCTGAGCTGGCCGGAACGCTTCATCGTCCCGTTCGAGGACCCGTCCGCCGGCCTGCCCTTCCTCACCGGCGGCTGACCCCGCCGCCGGCCGCCGCCCGAAACCCGCCGCACCTGCCCTGGCGCCCACCCGCCGCAGTCCGCCGCGCCGACCGCCCGCCGCAGTCCGCCTGTCGTTCGCGCACCGCGGCACGGCCGGGCGACGGTTTCGTCACGATCGCTCCGCAAGGCTCCCGGGGCACGCGGAGTAGCGGGTACTTTCTTCCTCCCCCTGCATGCCGGAGGTCGGATGGTGACGGTCGCCGAAGGTACCGCGCCCGCGTTCGGGCACGTTCGTCCAGGGCCCGCGCCGTCCGCGCGGCCGATGCAGAACACCACGCGCCACCTGTGCGCGGCCGTCTACCTGAACCGCGCCGTGTGCGCGGCGGTGATCGCCGAGTACCTGCACGACGCGCACCGGGCCGTGGTGCCGTCCTTCGGCTTCGACCTCGAACCGGTGATCCGGCACGCGCTGCGCGCCCGGCGGCTGCGGATCATCCGCGACGCGCTGCTCCTGGTGGTCTGGACGCTGCTGTTCGTCGCCGCGCCGTGGGCCGCCCCCGCCCTCGGCGCCGCCCTCGTCCCGGCGGCCGTCGCGGCGCGCATCCGGTGGCGGACGCTGACCTGGCCGTGGCGGATCGTGCTCGCCGGCGCGCTGGCGTTCCCGCTCCTGTACCTGGGCGGGACGCTGTTCGTCGCCCTCTTCGCCAGCGCCTCGGAGGCCGCCCATCTGGTCGGTTCCGCCCTCGGCGGCGAGCAGGACGAGACGCTGCTTCCGGCCGACCACCCCGGCATGGTGCTCATGCTCGCGCTGCTGGCCTTCGCCGCCGTCTACTTCGGGCACCTCGCGCTGGTCTACTGGACGCTGTCGCGCGAGCTCGCGCCCGGCGCGCACGGGCCGGGACCGGACGTCCTCAGCGACCGGGTGAAGACCCTGCTGGAGCGGATCCGGGCCGCGCAGCTCGGCAACGTCACGCTCTACTCGGGCGACAACCCGTTCCTCGGCGCGGGTTCGATCCGCTCGGACCTGTCCCGGATGTGGTCGGTGGTGCTGGAACTCGACCGGGCCGGCGCCGACCCGCTGACCGGCGAGCCCGGCGCCGACCCGCTGTCGATGGAGGCGTCCGGACGGCCCGACCCGATGACCATGCACCGGCGCGTCCAGGAGAGCGTCCGGGCGATGCGCGACGAGTGGCCGCCCACCCCGGACGGCACGCCGCCCGAACGCGGCTCGTGGCTGCCGCCCAACGAGCGGGTCTCCGGGCTGAACACCGGCTGGCACGTGGTCGCGCCCGGCCTGTGCGAGCAGCGCGAACGCCCGGTCGGCGCGTCCGATCCGCGCCCCTACTCCGGGCACCCGCTGATCGACGCGACCGCGCGGCTGCCGTTCTCGCTCGCCGGGGACGAGGCCGTGGACGCGCTCGTCCGGCACCCGCAGGGCGCGGTCCGCTGCTTCCAGCGGATCACCGTCGGCGCGCAGTCGCAGCCGGTGCTGCGCCGGGACGGCAGCCCGCTCGCGCCCGCCGCCGACCGCGACCAGACGCTCACCACCTTCGTCTACCTCGCCGTCGAGGGACGGATGCTGTACGGGCAGTTCGTCGCGGCCGTGCTGCCGCCCGTCCGGCCGGAGTTCCGGGTCGTGGACCTGCTGCCCGCGTGGAGCCCGCCCGCCGTGCTGTGGCAGGTCGTGCGGACGGGGTGGCGCGGCTCGGCCGAGGCCGTCCTGCTGCCGCTGCCGAGGACGGTCGGGTCGCTGTGGCGGCTGGCGGTCGGCGCGCTCCGGGCGGCGTCGGGCGGCGACCCGACGGCCCGGACCGTGCACGACTACGGCGCGCGGCTCAGCGTCCGCGAGCTGGTCGCCGACACGCGCATGCAGGACTTCCTGCAGCTCGCGGACGTGGACAAGTACGCCCGGCTGATCCAGCGGCGGGTCAACGAGGCCCTGCTGGACTACCTCGGGTCCGAGTGCGGGGTGGACGTGTCGGCCTACCGCGACCAGGCCGGGACCATCCTCAACCAGGGCGTGATCATGACGGGCGGACGGGTGGACGGCCAGATCGCGGTCTCCGGCGAGGGCTCGCGCATCCGGCAGACCCAGGGCGTGAACCCGTGACCGCGGACGATGCCCGCGCGACCGGGAACAGGAAGGACGGCATGGGGCGAAGGAGGACGGCATGAACTCCAAGGACGGCAAGGGCACGGGGGCCGGCGCGGGCGGGACGGGACGGCGCGGCGACCACCGGGGCGTCCGGATCGGCGGCAACGCCCGGGTCTCGGGGCAGATCTCGACCGGCGACCACAGCGTCCAGATCCAGGGCGGCCCCGCGGCCGGACCGCCGGACGGCACGGCCGCCGCGCTCGCCCGCGTCGCCGAGCTGATCGACGCGCACGAGGCCGACCTCCCGGAGGCCGCCCGCGCCCGCCGCGACCTGGCCGACGTCCGCGAGGAGGCGGAGACCGGCGACCCGGACACGGACCGCATGTCCGGCGCCCTCGACCGGCTCGCCCGCCGCGTCGGCGGCGTCGCGGCGCTCGCCGAGGCCGTCCACGCCCTCGCGACCCGCCTCGGCCTGGCCTGACTGACGTCCCACCTCGGCCCCGGCCCCGGCGCCGTCCGTACGCTGTCCGTCCGAGTGAGAGATTGATGACGTGCGGGCGGGAGCCCTGTGACGTCCCGGATCGGAAGGGACCGGGGCGGCGGACCGGTGCCGTGTCAGATGGAGGCTTCGGTGCGCGGGGACAGGTCGGCCTTCCGCGCGACCGCGTTCCAGTAGCCGATGAACTCGCGCTTGGCGGCGGTGGCCTGCTCGTTCACGTCGACGACGTCGGAGTCGGGCGGGCATCCCGGCGACAGCTCGATGTACCGCGCGTTGGACGCCACGGACGCCTGCAACGCGCGGACGAGGGAGTCCTTGAGCTGCTGGCCGTTGTCGATGGCGCTCACGTCCAGCGCCTGCGCGGTGGCGAGCTGCGTCTCCCGCTCGCCCTTGATCTGCTGCAGTCCGGAGGTCTGGCAGTCGTCGGTCAGGACGGACTGGAGCCGCCCGCGCGTCGAGGCCATGTCGTCCAGCAGCGCGTTCACCTTGCCGGCCTGCTCGGTCATGTCACCGCTCGGCGACGGCGAGGACGGCGTCTCCGAGGGGGACGAGGCCGTCTCGGACGGCTGTCCCGTCGTCCCCGGCCCGGCCGCCTGCGTCGTCGCGGCGGTGTCGCTGCCCGTCCGGCCGGCCTTGCCGGAGCCGTGCGGCCAGAACACGATGCCGAGCGCGACCGCCGCGAGCACGACCAGTCCCGTCACGATGAGCAGGTAGGGCGGGGACTTCCTGCGCTCCGGCGGCGGGGGCGGGCTCCACACCTGCGGCTCGTCCGCCCACGGTTCGGGCGACAGCGTGATCGTGTGCTCGCCGGGCGACCCCGGCGGCGGGGGAGGCGTGGCCGACAGGCCCGCACCGCCCGCACCGGCCCACGGCTCGGGCGGCGGGCCGTACGCCGCGCCGGGATCGGCGGACGGCGACGGCGTACCCGGGTCGTACACCGTCGGCGGCGACGCGTACCCGGCGTCCAGCTCGGTCTGCGGCGCGGAGTATCCGGAGTCGGCCTCGCTCCGGTGCGACGCGTAGCCCGCGTCGGACTCGGTCGGCACGTGCTCCGCCTCGCCCCCGACCCCGCCCCCGCTTTCGGCCGCAGCACCGGACGAGGCGTGGCCGAACTCGTGCGGTGGCGTGCCCGGGTCGCGGTCGGACGGCGGCGGCGGGTAGTCGCCCGGATAGGTCGCCTCGTGCCCGGCGGACGACGCGAAGGGGTACGGCCCGGGCGCGAGGCCGGAGCCGGGACGCCCCGGGGCGTCGGCCTGGGTGGCCGGAGCGTCCGGCTCGGACGGCCACCGGGGCGACGAGGGCCAGCCGTCATCGCGCGTCGCCGCGTCCCCGGAAGGCCGCGCGCCGCTGTTCAGCGGCGCATCGCACCGGGTGCAGCGGGGGAGCGCCGGGGTCGTGTCGCTACCGCAGGCAGGGCACCGCATGAAAGCCCCTCACCGTCAGGGTCCGTCGCGACCAACCTACCGTGGCGGGCCGCGCGGCGGGATGCCCCCGCGCGCCTCGCCACCGGGTTGTGATCAGCCGGTCCCGGCGCAGGTCGGACGGGGTCAGACCCCGGTCCAGCGCCGGGCGGGCTGGCCGGTCTTGCGGGCGACCGGGTTCCAGAGCTCGACGAAGGTCTTCTTGGAACTC
Organism: Actinomadura logoneensis; assembly: GCF_003428695.1. GTDB lineage: Bacteria > Actinomycetota > Actinomycetes > Streptosporangiales > Streptosporangiaceae > Spirillospora > Spirillospora logoneensis. The sequence goes on along the minus strand of NZ_QURH01000306.1, from coordinate 4,073 downwards.
GTCGCGCGGCGCTCGGCGTCGGCGCGGCCTGGCGCGTGGTTGGCGTCCGGCTTCGGCTTGCCCTTGCAGCCGCGCTGCGCCTGGTTGGCCCAGGACAGCAGCGCCTGGTCCACGTCCAGGGACGCCTGGAGCGACTCGCGCAGGGACGACCGCAGCTTCTCGCCGCGCTCCAGCTTGTCCAGCTTCAGGCCCGCGGTGTGCTTGAGCTGGTTCTGCCGCCGCTGCGCGACCTCCCGGAAGGAGCCCACGGCGGCCGGAAGGTCCTGGCACTTGCGGGACTGGGCGAGGCCCTTGACGAGGGTCCGCTTGGTGTCGGCGCTGGCGTTCAGGATGTCGTTCAGCGCGCCCGCCTGCTGCCGGGCCGCGCCGTCCGCCGGGATCTTGCTCTTCTGCGCGACCGGGGAGTTGGACGTGTTGGGGTCGGTGCCGCCCTTGCCGCCGCCCGGCCACAGCACGACCGTGACCGCGACCGCCGCCGCCGCGACCAGCGCGCCGACGCCGATCAGCAGCGGCTTGCCCATCTTCTTGCCGGACGACGCGGGCTGACCGCCCTGGAAGCCCGGCTGGCCGAAACCGCCACCCTGCTCGAAACCCTGCGGCTGCTGCCCGAAGCCGCCGGGGCCGGGTCCGAAACCGCCCGGCTGCTGGCCGAACGCCGCGTCCTGCTGCCCGAAGGCGCCCTGCTGGCCGAAGCCGGCGTCCTGACCGAACCCGGCGTCCTGGCCGAAGCCCGGCGCCTGCTGGCCGAAGGCGGGCTGCTGCCCGAACCCGCCCGGACCGGACGGCGCCGCACCCGCGTCGAGCATGGTGGTCGGCTGCTCACCGCCGCCGCCGTCCTGGCCGAAGGCCGGCGCGGGCGGTTGCTGCTGCCCCCAGCCCTGGTCGGACACCGTCTGCGGCGCCTGCCACTTCTGCGGCCCGGTGGGCTCGGACGGCTCCTCCGGGCGGCGCGGCTTGGCGTACCACGACTCCGGGACGATCGACTCCGCCGGCTGCTCGGCCGATCCGTCCTGCCATCCGCGCGCCTGCCCGGCCCCGGCCGCGGCGGCGGGCGACGGCGCGATGATCGTCTTCATGTCGGACGGGTGCGGATCGGCAGGCGCGGTGCCGTGCTCTCCGGACTCGGCCGGGTCGAACACCCACGCCGCCGTCGACTCGGGGTCTCCCGCGCCCGGCGAACCCGCCGGACCGGAGGAGTCGGACGCCGCCCACGCCGGGGCCGGCGGCGGGGGAACGTCACCTCCGCCGGACGGCGCGGGCGAGGGAGCGAGCGCGGGCGGCGCGGAGAGCGGCATCCCGGACTGGCCGCCGCCGAACCCGGCGGGCGGTCCGCCCGGCCCGCCGGACGGCTGCCCGCCCCCGTTGCCCGCGTTGCTTCCGGGAACGAGGGGGCCGGGGACGACGACCGTCCGGTCGCCGAATCCGGGGTCGCCGGCTGCTGCCATGCCGTCCGGGTTCGGGCCACCCGCATGGTGGCCACCGGCATGAGGGGCACCGGCATGAAGGCCACCGGCGTTCGGGCCGCCCGGGTGAAAGCCGCCGGGGCCCTGCGCGCCCGCCGCACCCGGCCCCTGCGCGCCCGCCGCACCGGTCGGCGTACCGCAGTTCGCGCACCTGTCGAGCGTCCCGGCCGTGGTGGACCCGCACGTCGGACACTGCATCGCTCAGACCTCGCTTGTCGCCGCTTCGCACGCCTCGCGGCCCACGCCCTCCACGGGGCGGACCTCCCCACGCCGGCCGCGGGGTATTCGACAAAAGGTACTGCGTACCGTTGGTCGCGTACGCGGTGACGGGGATCCGCGAGCGCCCTCCTTCGGCCGCCGCCGCAACGTCACCGGGGCTGGCACCGAATCACGACATGTCGGCCACGGTCAAGGTCGGCCGCCGAGGTTTACCCGGACCCCGTGTGATGCTCGTCGCACTTTCGGCCCCGTCCGTTCCGCCCGGAACCCCGCCCGGTCGCGGCGGCGTGATCACACCCACGCCGAGAGCCGCCCGGTACCGACTACCCTCGGGAAGGTCGCTGAGGCGCCCCAGAGACACGGAACAGAGAAGACGGAGTCCATGAGCGATCTTCCGCTGCGTTCGCAGCTGGCCGTCGCGCTCGGTCGTACGGCCGCGAAGATGTCCCGGATGGCTGGCAAGGGTGACGGGTCGGTGATCGGCGGCAAGGTCGGTCTCAAGCTCGACCCGGAGCTGCTCACCCGGCTGTCCCGGGACCGCAAGCTCGTCCTCGTCTCGGCCACCAACGGCAAGACGACGACGACCCGGCTGATCACCTCGGCGATGACGCCGCTCGGGGAGGTCGCCACCAACGCGTTCGGCGCGAACATGCCCACCGGGCACGTGTCGGCGCTCGCGTCCGCCCCCGCCGCGAAGTACGGCGTGCTGGAGTGCGACGAGAAGTACGTCCCGATGGTGCTCCGGGAGACCGGCGCCAACGTGGTCGCGCTGATGAACCTGTCCCGCGACCAGATGGACCGCGCGGCGGAGATCTGGCTGCTGGCGGGCAAGTGGCGCAAGGCCCTGGCCGAGGCGCCCAACACGCACGTCGTGGCCAACTGCGACGACCCCCTGGTCACCTGGGGGGCGGCCACCGCCAAGTCGGTCACCTGGGTCGCGGCCGGCCAGCACTGGCGCGAGGACTCCTGGTGCTGCCCCGAGTGCGGCGGCCCGCTCGACCGCCAGGAGGGCGAGGAGAACTCCGACTGGGCCTGCCGCCAGTGCCACTTCCGGCGGCCCCGCCCCGACTGGGTGCTGCACAACGGCGCGGTCTACGACCCGCACGGCCGCGCGTTCCCGCTGGACGCCATCCAGCTTCCCGGCCGCGCGAACCGGTCGAACGCGGTGGTCGCGCTCGCCGTCGTCGCCCAGTTCGGCGTCCCGCCGGAGCAGGCGCTGCCGCTGCTGGCGACGGTCAAGTCGGTCGCCGGCCGGTACACCACCGTCGAGGCGCAGGGCCGGACGCTGCGGCTGCTGCTCGCCAAGAACCCGGCGGGCTGGCTGGAGGCTTTCGACGTGCTGAAGCCCGCACCGTCCCCGCTGGTGCTGGCGATCAACGCGCAGGGCCCGGACGGCCGGGACACCTCCTGGCTGTGGGACGTGGACTTCCGGCTGCTGCGCGGACGGCCGGTCTGGGTCGGCGGCGAGCGCCGGATCGACCTGGCCGCCCGGCTGGAGGCCGCCGAGGTCCCGTTCACCCTCGTGGACGACGTGGAGCAGGCGATCCTCGCCGTCCAGCCGGGGCACCTCGACGTGATCGCCAACTACACCGCCTTCCAGAACATCCGAACGAGGTACGGCCGTGTCGTCTGACCGCTTGAAGATCGTCTGGATCTATCCGGACCTGCTGTCCACCTACGGCGACCAGGGCAACACCATCGTCCTGGAGCGCCGGGCCGCGCTGCGCGGCATCCCGACGGTGACCGTCAGCCTGCGCTCCGACGAGCCGGTCCCGCCGGACGGGCACATCTACCTGCTCGGCGGCGGCGAGGACCGGCCGCAGATCCTCGCCGCGCAGCGGCTGCGCGCCGACGGCGGCCTGCAGCGCGCGGTGGACAACGGCGCGGTCGTGTTCGCGGTCTGCGCCGGCTTCCAGATCATCGGGCACGAGTTCGGCGGGGACGAGGGCCAGCCGCTGCCGGGCCTCGGCCTCCTCGACATCCGCTCGTTCCGCGGCCAGCAGCGCGCGGTCGGCGAGGTCGTCTCGGACGTGGCGTCCGAGCTGCGCGTGCCGCGCGTCACCGGCTTCGAGAACCACCAGGGCGCGACCACCATCGGCCCGGCGGCGCGGCCGTTCGCCAAGGTCGTGTCGGGCATCGGCAACGGCGACGGGCAGGGCTTCGAGGGCGCCTACCAGGGGCACGTCCTCGGCACCTACATGCACGGGCCGGCGCTCGTCCGCAACCCGGCGCTCGCCGACCTGCTGCTGACCTGGGCCGTCGGCGGCCAGCTCCAGCCGATCGACGACTCGTGGGCGGGCCGCCTGCGCGAGGAGCGCCTCGCGGCGGTCCTCGGGGCCTCCGGCCCGGCGCCCGCCTGACCGGCGCCCGCCCACCGGCCGTCCCGGCCCG
>NZ_QURH01000031.1 GCF_003428695.1 Actinomadura logoneensis | reverse complement strand
CCGGCTCGGCGGCGGCCCCCGCAGCGGGCGCCCCCTCGTCGGGCACGGCCCAGCGCACGGCGGACGCCCCGGCGCACCCGGGGACGGCCCGCGCGGCCAGATCGGCGACCCGGGACAGAGTTCCGACGTCGGAGGACTCGCCCACCACACCGAGACGGGCGATCTCCACGGCGAGGCGGTCGGTCAGAACGGAGGCAGGCGGCACCCTCCCGACGGTATCCCCTCATCGGGTGGGCGGAGCAATCCCCTCCGGAGGTTCGGCCGCGTCCTCCGAGGTCGGTACGGCCTCCTCAGAGGGTCGGCGGCGCGCTCAGTGGCGTCGGGCGCGCCCAGTGCTGAGGGTGCGCTCAGGGGCGTCGGGCGCGCTCAGTGTTGAGGGGTGCGCTCAGTGGCAGGGCGCTCTGAGAGGTTGGGCGGCGCGCTCAGAGGTTGGGCGGCGCTCTCCAGATCTCCTCCAGGGTGGGGACCGACAGCCGCTCGCAGTCGGCGAGGTCGCCCAGCGAGACGATCCCGACGGGACGCCTCTTCTCGTCCACCACCGGAAGCCGCCGGACGGCCCGCTCGCGCATCAGGCGGGCGGCCGTGGCGGCGTCGTCGTCCGGGCGGACGGTCGCCAGGTCGGCGGTGCAGACCTCCCCGAGGGAGGTGATCCGGGCGTCCCAGTCCTCGGCCACGGCCCGGACCACGATGTCCCGGTCGGTGACCATGCCGCAGAGCCGTCCGGCCGCGGTGACCAGCACGTCGCCGATCCCCTCGTCCCGCATCAGCCGGGCCGCCTCGTGAAGCGTGGACTCGCGGGGGAGGGAGCGCGGCCGTCTGGTCATCACATCGCTCACCCGCGGGACTCGAGGCGACATCGCCCGTACCTCCAACTCGCGCAGCATCCCCCTTTACCGGCGCGCCCTACCCACGGTGAGTCGGGGTATGCCGACGGCCCGGAAAGGATCTTCCGGGCCGTCGGGCGGCGCTCAGAAGGCGAAGACGGCGCCCGTGCGGGAGTGCATCACGCAGTCGTTGCCGTACTGCTTGCGGAAATGCACGTCCCGGCCGCGCCACCACCCGCTCGCCCGGGCGATGACGGGACGGTAGATCATCGGGCAGAGCTGGTTGTGGTCCGGCTGGTGGTCGAACGCCCCATGGTGGGCGGCGAGCTCCGCGCACGCCCGCGCGGGACTCGGATGGTCGCCCCCGGGCGGGTCGCACCGCAGCAGGACCGTACGGGCCCCGGAAGTGTCACGTCCCGGATAGGTCAGTGTGAGCCGCAGAACCGTCCTCTTGGCGACCTCGTCCCTCTTCGCGGGTTCGTGCTCCCCGCGGACCGCTCCCTGCGCGGGAGCCGCGGACAGCCCCACGGCGAGCGCTCCCACAACGACACCGGTGATCAGGTGCTTCATCACCACTCCCCACGATCGTGTCGGATTCCTCGCTCACCGTATCCGTATCGTTACCGAGCGTGCAGAGGAATGCCGAGATCGGTGACGGTGGAAGGCGGTCGGCGTTCCTGTGGCACAAGACCCGGCAGGGGCGGAAAAGCGAAGTCCCGCCTTCGCGGGACGAAGGCGGGACCGGGTGGGGAGACGGAGCCGGCCGTTCGGGGGCCGTCCGTCAGGTCTGGTCTCGGTGGCCGGCGGGACCACGGGCCGCGCTCAGGCGGCGAGCTCGTGGGTGACGCGGGCCGGGTGGTCGGCGAGCGCCTCGCGCAGCTGCTTGCGCCCGCGGTGCAGGCGGGACATCACGGTGCCGATGGGGGTGCCCATCATCGCCGCGATCTCCTTGTAGGCGTAGCCCTCGACGTCGGCGAGGTAGACGGCGTCCCGGAAGTCCTGCGGCAGGGCGCGCAGGGCGGCGACGACGCGCTGGTCGGGAATGCGGTCCAGGGCCTCGGACTCGGCGGAGCGGAACCCGGTCGAGTGCGACTCGGCCTGGGCGATCTGCCACTCCTCCAGCTCCTCGGAGCCCGCGCGCTGCGGCTCGCGCTGCTTCTTGCGGTAGGTGTTGATGAAGTTGTTCGTCAGGATGCGGTGCAGCCAGGCCTTGAGGTTGGTGCCCTCCTGGAACTGGTGGAAGTTCACGTACGCCTTGGCGAGCGTCTCCTGGACCAGGTCCTCGGCGTCGGCGCTGTTGCGGGTCATCCGCACGGCGCTGGCGTACAGCGGGTCGGCGAGCGGCAGCACGTCGCGCTCGTAGCGGTCGACGGCGTGGCGCCCGGTCTCGTGACGGGCGGCCTCGTGGCGCTCCGTCTGGTGGCGCTCCGTCTGGTGGCGGGCGGTCTCGTCCTGCGGTCGGACGGCCATGGTCGCAGCGGTCATCGTCGCTCCCCCGAGGGTTGTGGGCCCGGGCGGGGCCCTGGTGGGCGCGCGGTCGGCGCGTCGGGTTCGGGCGGACGTCGCCGCCCCTCGTTACTCGGTCGTTCAGGGCCACCGGCCCGGCGGGTTCGGCGCGGCCTCGCGGACGCGCCGGCGCGGACGAGCTTCGGGACTCGTGCGCGTGCGCGGCCGGTTCCTCAGACGCGTGGGTCGTGCCGGGCGGGGTCTCGGCCTCGCATGGAGGGTGGGCCGAGGGAGGGAAGAGGCCGGATCGGCGGAGCCAGGGCGACCCCGGTTCACGGGACGTCGCGGGCCTGCCCGATCGAGCCGTCCACTCTCGGTGGCGTTCTCACTGGGTAAGACGCTTGGGACGGTCCAAAAGGTTGCGTGGCGTCAGTCACAATTCGTGGCCAACTGTCCCGATCTACGCCCGATGGACGGTATAGAGCGGGACGGGCGCGTGCAACCCAATTTCCATGGGTTCGTAGCTGGGGCGCGAGCGCATGATCAGGCGCCGACGAGGTGCCCCCTCATCCGGGAGCCGTCAGGGGGTGGCCCGTCATCCGGGGCCGTCGTGCGGGCGCCCGGTCAGGCGAGGTGGCCCGTCAGGCGAGGTGGCCCGTCATCACGGCGTCCACGAGCCCGGTCGCGTGGTCCTCCGGCCTCTCGGGCAGTTTCGCCCCGGCCGTCACCGCGTCCGCTCCGGCCAGGCGGGTCAGGAACGCGTGCAGCTGGCAGCTCCCCAGCAGGGCTCCGGCGAGCTGGGCCGTCGGAGCGTCCCCGCGGATGCGGCCGTTCCGCTGCTCGGCTTCGAGGTACGCGGTGACCCCGGCCACACCCAGCACCGGCCCCGCCAGGGCTCCGGCGCCCAGCGCCCCCGGCTCGGCCCGGCCGTCCTGCGGGGGAGGCGCGCCGGGGGACGGGGTGTGGGTGCGGAGCCAGGCGATCAGCTCGGGATCGGCCAGGACGGGCCCGGTCATCGGGAGGAGTTCGGCGTAGAAGCGGACCATCTCGGATGCGAACCGGGCCAGGTTCTCGGGGACGGTCGCCTCTCCCGCCGAGGCGATCAGCGTCATGACGGCCGTCCGGGCGGCGGACGTGACCTCGCCGAGCGCGGCCCCGAAGAGCGCCGTCTTGTTCTCGAAGTGGTTGTAGAGGCTGCCCTCGGACACCCCGGCCGCACGAGCGATCTCCTTGGTCGTCGCCGCGACCACGCCCCGCGCCTTGATGACGTCGATGGCGGCGGCCAGGATGCGGTCGCGCGTCGTCTCGCTGCTGGACGGCACGGAGGTCCTTTCTGGTCGGTGATGAGCGCCCCCGCGGATTTCGGGTTCGGGAAGACGTCGAGTGAGCGCTCACCCAGTATGTGCCACTCCGGGGAGGGAGCGTGGATCCGGCTCACCGTGCGTCCGGCCGGGTGTCTCACGTCCGGCTGTGGCGCCCCACGTCCGGCAGTGGGGTTCCGCGTCCGGCTGTGGCGTCGCGTGTCCGGGCGTGGCGTCGCGTGTCCGGGCGTGGCGTCGCGCGTCCGGTCGTGCGTCCCGCGTCCGGCTGGGGCATCCCCCGTCCGGCAGTGGGGTTCCGCGTCCGGCTGTGGCGTCGCGCGTGCGGTTGTGGGGTCCCGGTGGATGGTGGGGGTGGCGCCGGGGCAGCGGGATGTGGCGCGCGCGGAGCGGAGGTGGGAGGCGGGTTCGGGAGTTCGGTAGGAAATTGTCGCTTTTGCGATAGATCGGTTTTCGGTGCCCTTCTCGTCTGATCTGTAGTGTCGGTCGGGTGGACGCCGGGCCCCGGAGGGCCGGGGGCGCCGGGGCGGTCGGGGAGTGGGCGCCGTGGGAGAGAGCTTGACGCTGCCGGTTCCGGAGAACCTGCACGCGACCTATGCCGTGGCGCTCGCCGCGCCGCCCGCCGATCCGCGCGAACTGGCCCGCGACCAGGTGGGACGGCTCGTCCGGCCGCCGCTGCGGGAGCTGGTCCTCGGGATGCTGGCCAGCCCGCTGCTCACCCTCGACATGCGCCCCGCCGACGAGTTCCCGCCGCTCCCGCTGGACCTGCTCGCGGCGTACGGGGCGTCCCGCGCCGAGCTGGGGGCCGTGTCCGCCGCGTCCCACCTGCTGGCCGTCCGCGCGGCCTACCGGCCCGGCTGGCCGCCCGCGCACGAGTGGGCGGCGCGCGCCGTCGCCGGGGCGGTCGGGACCGCGCTGAGCATGCCGGTCGTGGACGGCTTCACCCCGCAGGTCCTCGGCCGGGAGCGGCTGGAACGGTCCCTCCCCGGCCCGGACGGGACGGTCCGGCTCACCGACTGGATCCTGCTCCCGCACAGCGGGGGACCGCACGGTTTCTGGTTCACGACCAACGGCCTGGCCCGTTTCGGACTTCCGGAACTCCAGACCGAGAACGTCCCGCCGGCGCTGGTCGAGTCGTGGGGGCGCCTGCTGAACGGCCTGGCCCGCCGCCTCCTCGACCTCTGGATCGAGCGCCTGTCGGCGGACGAGCTGCCCGTCTTCGTCGATCTCCCCGAGGTCGTGTCCGTCGGCCTCCAGGACGTCGGGTCGGCCCAGGGCGTCGAGGAGCCCCTGCGCCGGGAGGTGTCGGTCCGGCTGCGCCTGGACGACCCGGCGGGCGACGCCCCCGCCGTCCTCACCGTGCTCGCCGCCGACGACGGCCCGGACCGGCTCGAACACCTCTGCGCCGCGCTTTTCGGTCCGTCCTGAACCCGTGCCGCCGGGACCCCGCGGCGGCCCCCGTCCGAGGAGAAGACGATCACCTCAGCGCTTGCCGACGATCTTGTTCTCTGCACAGGATCGAGACCGTGAGATCCGGCCCACGCGACCACCCGCGCCCGCCCGACGAGCCCGACGGCCACGACGAGCACGAGTTCGGCCGGCCGCCGCACGCCGACCCGTCCCCGAGCCGGTCCGCGCGCGGCCGCCCGGCGCCGGAGATCCCGCACCCGGGTGACGTCCGGGTGGCGGGTGGCCCGCTCCGCCGCCCCCGCGTCGCCGAGCCCGCCACGTCCCCGGAGCGGCCTCCGGCGCCCCCGCCGTCCCCCGCGCCGTGGCAGCCTCCGGACCAGTCGGAGGTCCCCGCACAGCACGTCCCGGGGCACGTTCCACCGCCGCCCCACGCGCCTCCGCCCCACGAGGGCTACGCGCCCTCGTCCGCCGGGCCCCCGATGCCGCCTCCGGGACCCGCGCCGTCCGCCGCGCAGGGGATTCCCCGGCCGAGGGAGGAGGGCGGCTCGGCGCAGCCGACGAGGCCGGACATTCCGTTGCCGTCGTCCTCGCCGCCGGTCGCGGATTCTCGTGGCGAAACCGCAGGTCGGCCGGACGCTGCCGCTGACTGGACGCCGGTCACCACCGGCCCTGAGCGGGACGGGCCGCCTCTCGCGTCCGACGACACGGCCCCCGGACGCCTCGCATCCCAGAACGGTCAAGGGCCGGACGCCGCCTCCGGGCCTGCCGTCCCGCCGTCCGAGGCCGACGACGCGTGGACCACCGTGCGCAGGCCGAGCGTCGTGGAAGCGGCGGCCACCCACCACACTCCGCCGACCGCCGAGACCGCCCGGCCAGACCAGGACGGCACTGCCGCCACCGAGGGCGAGGAGCCCTGGGAGCCACCGGGCAGGCCGGAACCTCGGACGCCCGCGACCGCCCCCCACGACCCGCCACCCACGGACGAAGCGCCCCCGACCTGGCCGGACGACCCCGATCCGTGGAGGGACGCGCCCCGGCCGCACGCGGCGGAACCCGCGAAAACCTCTCCGCCGCCGCGCCCGGACGGCGATGATCCAGCAGTGGAAGACGATGAACTCTGGATGACCGTGCGCAAGTCCGAGGCTTCCGGGCCGTCGGTTCCCCGGCGCGACGAGCCCGCGGACCGGGACGAACCGCGGACGTCGGATGAGCACGGCGTCCCCGCCGCCGTCGCCTGGAACACCCCGGCCGAGGCCGCCCTGCCCGCGGAGGAGGAGGCGACCGTGGGCGGGAACGAGCGAGACATGTCCTTCAGTGGCCCCTCGCCCGAAACGTCCGGCGAGGAAACGTGGCCGCCGCTCCGGGCCTCTGGACGTCACCGTCTCTCCGACGACCGCTACCCCGAAGCGACCGACGGCCTCTCCGACCGTCCGCCGACCCGGCCCGACGCCCCGGCCACCGAACCCGAGCCGACCTTCCCGGACGCGTCCCGGCGACCGGCGCACGACACCCCCGAGGCAGCGCACGACCCGTCCCGCACGAGGCCGGACACGACCGTCCCCGACCGCTCGGAACGACCGGGACGACGTCCCAGGGCCCACGTGCCCAACGGCGACATGACCCGGCTCGACGGGCGGGCCCGCCGAGCCCTCGTGGACGAGTTCGTCGGCGACTTCGTGGGCGGACCCACCTGGCAGGCGCTCCTGGTCGTCCTGGAGGGCGCGTTCCCGGGACTCGGCGTCGGCGCGACCCTCGCGACGAGCGCGGACGAGATCTGGCGCGAGATCGCCCCCCTGGACGAGCGGGGAGCGGTCGCGCGGATCGGCGTGCCGCTGTGGCTCGGCCCGATGGGACTGGAGGTGGACCTCAGCGCGCACCGCCGTCCCGCGTCCGAGAACGGCGGCCACGCGCGGCCTCGCGCCGCCCGCCCGTACGCGAAGGCGCTGGTCGTGGACACCGTCGACCCGCTCCGCTACCACCGGCCGGTCAGCGGTCCGAGCGCGCCCCACGACCGTCCGGGCGAGGCCGACCCGCTCGGCGACGCGCTGGACTTCGAGGCCGACCCGCTCAGCGACCCGCCGACGTCCACGCCCCTGAGCCACGAGTTCGACACGCCCTTCGACCAGCCGCGGGACGACGACCGCGGCGGCGCGCACGGCGTCGAGGAGGACGACACCGGGGTCGTGATCGTCGCGGACCTCACCGCGACGGGCGTCCGCGTCCTGGACGCCCCGGCGCTGTGGCGGCACGCGTCCCGGATCGTCGCGGGCACCCTGCGCGACCCGCACCGCCCCGAGACCTGGACGCTGACGCGCCGGACACTGCGGTCGCTGCGCCGCGTCGTCCTGCTCGACCCCCGGCTCGGCCTGGGCGTGTGCCTGGGGCTGGACGACCGGCACACCGCGCGCTGCCTCCTGGTCTTCCGCATCGACCGCACCGAGGTGGCGACACCCCGCTTCGTCCGCCCCTAGACGGACCTACGTTCTGCCTGCCCGCCTCTTCCGCGGGCAGACAGAACGCGTACGTCGGGCCGGGCGGCTTCGCGTCACTCTTCCGTGCGGAGCCAGCTCAGGTCCCACTGCTGGTCTTCGGGGAGGTCCCGGATCTGGTACGCCAGGTCGTGCGGGTCGTCGACGTCCCCGGACGCCGGCGGGGAATCGGCCGGGAAGAGGCCGCACCACACGACGTCCCGGGCGCGGACGGCGGCGAACGAGCCCAGCCGGACCAGCCCGTCGCCCCGCAGATGCGCCAGCTCGGTGAGCAGCGCCGCCAGACCGGACGGGTCCTGCGGGTCGTACAGCCCGCGGACGTACGCGAACAGCTCCTCCGCCAGCGCCTCGGAGCGGCGGCCCGACAGGTAGTACGACGTGCCCACCAGCCCGCCGCCTCCCTGCGCGTCCCGCTGGTCGCGGATCCGCACCCGCAGCCCGTACTCGGCGGCGCACCGCTCGAACGCCTCGGTCAGCAGGGCCTCGGCCTCGCCCTCCTCGCTCAGCACCAGGCCGGACACGACGCCCTTCTCGGACGCGAGCCGGTCGAGCATCTCCTGGTGCAGCTCCCGGACGTCCTGCTCGACGGCGTCCAGCGAACGGGCGAGGGCGTGCTGCGCGTCCCGGTCGAGTTCCACCTCGGCGTACTGCGCGGACAGCGTGCCGAGCTCCTTCTCGACCCGGTCCACCCGGTCGGCGAGCGCGTCGAGATGCCCGACCAGCTCCGGCGACGGCCCGCTCTCGACGGCGGCCTCCCGGTCCGGCGCCTCGGGCGGCGGGGCCTGGACGGAGCGGTCGAGGTCGGCGCGCATGGCGTCCTGTCTGCGGGTGAGGTCGGCCACCCGGTCACGCAGCTCGCGCAACTCCGCCTGGGCGCGGGGGAGCCGTTTGTCGGACGCCAGATACAGTTCGCGCCCGGCGATCGCCAGGCATAGCAGCACCAGGATCACTGTGGTGGTCATACAGCTCCCTCAGGGGCGGGCACCGCACTCAACCTAACCACCCGCGGCCGGACTAACCCCAGCCGCACCGGATCTCGTCCGAATCACCTGGCCATTTTCCGTCTGCCCCCCGCCGCCCCCCAACAACGGACACCCCAAACCCCACTTACGCCCCGTCCACACACGTCCGCGCACCGCCCCCGTCCACGCACCAGCGCATCCGCGTGCCGTCCGTCCGCACGCCAGCGCGTTCGCGTGCCGACGCGTCTGCGCGCAGACTCGGCCCCGCGCAGACGAGGTCGAGCATCGGCGCGGTGTCGGCCCCGCGCAGACGAGGTCGAGCATCGGCGCGGTGGCGTGCCGTGCGTTTGCGTGTCGACGTCCGCGCGCCGGGTGGCCGTGTGCGGGGTCGTTTCGGCGTTGGGTCGCGTGGGGCGCTGATCCGTTCGGCGTGGGCTGCGGGGGCGTTCTGGGTCAGCCGAAGAGGTCGAGGATGTCGAGGAAGGCGCCGGCGCCCTCCGCCACGCCCTCCACCACGACGTGGGCGGCGGCGTGGGCGGCTGCTTCGGCGACGATGCCACCCGCGACGACCGCGCCCACGGCGGCGATCTCCGCGCCGTGGTGATGGTGATGGTACGGACCGTACGCCGGGTACGGCGGCGGAGCGCCGTGGGGGTACATCGGTGCGACGTGAACGGCGGGCGGGTACGGCGGCGCGCCGGGGCCGGGCGGCATCGGCGGGGCGGACGCCGGAGGGTAGGGGGCCGCGCCCGGAGGCGGCGGGAGCGGCGC
>NZ_QURH01000302.1 GCF_003428695.1 Actinomadura logoneensis | reverse complement strand
CCCGGAAGGGGCGGCGGGCCCGGGGCGGCGCGATTTGCCCGCCCGCCGCCCGGACACCCGGAGGCGGGCGGGGTGTACGTTGGCTACAGGGGTCGGCGGCCAGCCGGTCCGGACGAGAGCAGATCGAGGCCGCGAGGACCAGCAGGGAGCCGCTGTGAAGCAGATGGAGGTCGTCGGCGTCCGGGTCGAGATGCCCTCCAATCAGCCGATCGTCCTGTTGAAGGAGACGGAGGGCGATCGCTACCTGCCCATCTGGATCGGGGCGGTCGAAGCGACCGCGATCGCCTTCGCCCAGCAGGGCGTGCTGCCCGCGCGCCCGCTCACCCACGATCTTTTCCGGGACGTCCTGGACGCGCTGAGCGTGCAGCTGCGGACGGTCAACATCACCGCCCTGCGCGACGGGATCTTCTTCGCCGACCTGGTCTTCTCCAACGGCGTCGAGGTCAGCGCCCGGCCGTCGGACTCCATCGCGCTCGCGCTGCGCACCGGCGCGACGATCTTCGCCGCCGAGGACATCCTCGAGGAGGCGGGCGTCGCGATCCCCGACGAGCAGGAGGACGAGGTGGAGAAGTTCCGCGAGTTCCTCGACACGATCACCCCGGAGGACTTCGGCCGCGCCGGCTGACGACCGTCCGGAGCCCCTTCCCGGCCCGACGCGAACGGGCGGGACGTGGCGTGAAAGGCCGGGACGTGCCGCCGGGGACGCATGGCCCGCTCCCTCACCGCCGAGGTGAGGACCGTCCGACACGAGGGTGATCATAACCACACTTCTCGCGGCGCTCGGCGGTAAAATACGCACTTGTCATCGGGTCTCCCGAGGCCGGTCGGCGCGGTTGTCGCGGCGCGGTCTCAGTGAGGTCCTCCCACGGCTTCCTGGTCGTTCCACCAGCGTGCTATGGCGTTCGCGTTACCTCCGGCCCACCCGGGTGCGGGGTCGTGCGTCGCCCGCGTCCGGTCCGGCGGATCCGTCCGGGCGGGGCGCGGATCGCGCCCGGGTCGGCGGTCCACCGCCGCCCGGCGGCACGGATGCGCCGGTCACCCGGTGTGACCTGCGGGATCGTGGCACCGCCGACGAGATCCGGAGGCGGCCGCCCCGCTCCGTTTCCGCACGGGGGAGAGGTGGGTAGGAGTTCGATGACGGCGAAGGTGCGCAGTTTGCCCACGTGAAGCCGGTTCATCCGGGTAGGCGACGCGCCGACGACGAACGTTGACCACACCCTGACCGGCACCTACCGTGCTGGTGGAACACCCGTGGTGTCATTCGTCAAACCCCCTTGACGGAACACCGCGGGCTGATAGAAGCCGGAGGTCCGCGTGGCGGTGAGCAGCGGCGAGGGCAAGGCGACCCCCGACAGGCGCATGGCGTCCCAGCGCGCCGGAGAGCAGGGTCTGCTCTTCGACACCCGGGTCTCGGCGCCGCCGGAGGATGTCGGCTACCGGGGCCCCACGGCGTGCGCCGCGGCCGGGATCACCTACCGACAGCTCGACTACTGGGCGCGCACCGGCCTGGTCGCGCCGAGCGTCCGGGCGGCGCAGGGGTCGGGCAGCCAGCGGTTGTACGGGTTCCGCGACATCCTGGTGCTGAAGGTGGTCAAGCGGCTGCTCGACACCGGGGTCTCGCTCCAGCAGATCCGCACGGCGGTGAACCATCTACGCGACCGCGGCGTCGAGGACCTCGCCCAGATCACGCTGATGAGCGACGGGGTGAGCGTCTACGAGTGCACCTCGGCCGACGAGGTCGTGGACCTGCTCCAGGGCGGCCAGGGCGTCTTCGGCATCGCGCTCGGCCGGGTCTGGCAGGAGGTCGAGGGCAGCCTCGCCGAGCTGCCCGCCGAACGCGCCGACGTCGGCGACTGCGACGACACCCACCCGCACGACGAGCTCGCCCACCGCCGCCGCGCCCGCCGCACCGGCTGACCCTCTCTCCCCGGCGTCCGCCCCCGCCCCACCTCTCGCCCCCGCATCCGGCCCCTCCGCATCCGCCGCACCGCACCAGCAGAACCCCCAGACGCGTCCTTCGCAGTGACTCGCCATCCGCCTGATTCCTGCTTCCGCGGCTCAGAGGTCAACGGCCTTCCCCCACAAGCCGGGGACCACGTTCACGGACCTTGGTCATCATGTGCCGCTTCGGTCCTCCCGGGGGCGTGGGGGCCACATCACCGGCCTCACAGAGGCGATGAGCGTCAACGGTCCAGCCTCACGGGCGTTGGGACTGGGAGCCTGGCCGGGGGGTGTTTCCTGTGGTGACGGCTCTTCGGTGTACTGCTGCGGGGCTATTTCCGGGGTGACCTTGGGGCTGACGGGTCGCCCTGGAGAGTGAGGGCGGACCGTCCCGTGAGGTGATGCTCAGAGGGGCGGAGGGTGACAGGGTTCGAGGGACGCTGCGGAGCCGGCGGTGCCTGGTGCCGGTTCGGCTTCCGTGCGCTGTGCCCCACTGATCGAGGACCTGTTCGTTGCCTTTCACGTTCTGTCATCCGGCCGTCGTGCTGCCCCTGCTGCGCCGTCCGTTCGTCCCGGTGGCGCTGGTCGCTGGGACGATGGCCCCTGACCTGCCGTACTACGTTCCGTTCGAGGCGCAGGAGGTGCTGCTGTATCCGGGAGCGTGGTACTTCCGGGCGTTCGACGCCGGTGCCACCCACGGGGTCAGCGGGATGTTCGGCATGTTCGGGTTCGATCTGCTGGTGACGGCGGTGTTCGTCGGTGTGTTCCAGGTGTGCCGGAAGCCGCTCTCACTGCTTCTTCCGGCGCGGTTCGCGTCGTGGTCGTCGGTTCCGGCGTCGGCGGGCGGGCGGGGTGTCTCGCTTCTGCTGCGGGGGCCGGTGTCGGCGTTGGTCGGGATCGGTTCGCATATCGCCTGGGACGCGACGACCAAGGGCGGGATGGCGGCGGCGTTTCCGTCCTTGCGGCAGCCGGTGGTGGGCTCGACGGACGGCCTCACGGTGATCTCCTACGCCAACACGTTGATCGGCGCGGTGGTGGTGATCTGGTGGTTGTGGCGTCGGGTTCCGGCGGAGCACTCCACCGCTTCCCGGCCTCTGCCCGCGCCTGTGCGCTGGGGCGTGCCGATCGGTGTGCTTGGAGCGGCGGGTGCCGCGGTCGCGGTGCCCGGGCCCGGTACGGACAGTTTGCGCGTGATGGTGGTCAGGGCCGTTGGCGTGATGGCCGCCGTCCTGTTCGGATACGCGGTGACCTGGCACGCGTCGCGGTTGCTGCTGCGACGGGGGCAGACGGACGCTTCGGACGGTGGTGCCGCGCGGACGGTGATCACGCCGGCCGGAAGACTCTGAGGCGTCCGGCCGGCGCGAAGATTCCTTGGCCTGAGGGTCACGGGGTGGCTGTGACGCGTGGAGTTCCCTTCGAGCTGGTGGTCGGGAACGGTGTCGAAGGGGTGTCG
This sequence comes from Actinomadura logoneensis, assembly GCF_003428695.1. Lineage (GTDB taxonomy): Bacteria > Actinomycetota > Actinomycetes > Streptosporangiales > Streptosporangiaceae > Spirillospora > Spirillospora logoneensis. The sequence continues at coordinate 8,060 of NZ_QURH01000302.1, read as the reverse complement.
GTGCTCGGAGTCGGTGTGCGCGGGCCTTCCTGCCAGCCCTCGATGGGGTGCTTCTCCAGTTCGATCCAGAGCCGGATGAGCACCCCGGCAATGAGCGCGACGACGACGAAGACCGCGATGTCTTAACCGCGCCACAACGCCTTCTTCTGACTCGGTAATCACCGGCTACGCCAAGGCCACCACCGGAAGGCAAGTCCCCGGGCGATGTCGCTGGCCGCTCACCCAGTTGCGGCCCCAGCGTTGTCCCAGCGCGGTGATCCTCTCCCGATCCCACGAGTTCTGAAGTGGACCGCCCCCACCGGCCCGGGGAGCCGCGCTTCCCGATCTGCTGCTTCACAAGTGCACATGGAAACGCTGTCGGTGATCGGAGTGCGGCATTGTGAATTCCAAGCATGTGGTCGCATGGGCCGCGCTCCTGCTTTGCGGCTTCAAACCGGGTTGGCTCTCACCCTGGCGGAGAGCTCAGTACGTGTCAGGGCCCCAGTCACCGGCGCTCGTTCGGGGCGCTCATGTTCTGAATGCCCTCATGCTCGACGTTCGGCGGGCGTGAGCTCTGCGTTCACGGCCGGACCGCCGGGCAGTGACCTCACAAATCGGGTCATTTATGAAATGCAGCCGCAGCCGCTATCTCCCGAGGATCTACCCGTCCGCCCTCATGGATCCCCGCCCCTGGGACATCAGAGCTGCACGGCGCGTCCGGCGCCGCTTCACTCTCTGGGAGGGAACCATGCGCATCCTGCGTCACGCCGCCACGGCGACCGTCGCGGTCGCCGCCACCACCACTCTGCTGGCGGTGCCTGCCACCGCCGCGCCCACCGCACCGGCGCACCGCCCCCTGACCTCGGCCGGCCAGAGCAAGGAGAACTGCTGGCCGATCAGCCTCGAGAACTGCCTGAGAAGGGGCGGCAAGCCGACCACCTACGGGCAGCTAGCAAGGCGGACGAGCGCGGGAATCAGCGGTAGCCCGCCGGGATGCTGAGAGGCAGGGGGCGCCGCCCACCCTGGGAATGGTGTCCCTTCCTCGCCGACCGCACGCGGCCGTGCCGCCGTTCACCGGTCGGCTGCCGCCCAGGCTAGGTCTTCGCGCATCGGGTGATCCCCTTGGCGCTGCGTTCCAGGATTGGCGCGGTGCGGGGTTGGGTGCCAAGTGGTCGCGATGGCGAGCGTGCCGACGGCCGCCCTTGGCGCTGGGCGGTGGGTGCGTGGGTGGCGGCGGCTGCCGGTCCAGCGGAACGGGCGCGTCTGCGGATGGTGGGGGTGGCTTGTTACGCCGCAGGGATTTCCAGGATGTAGCCGAGTAGGCCGGTGGAGTCGGGCCGGTGGTGTCCGTCGGGTGCCCAGCCTTGGGAGCGATAGAAGTTCTGGGCTCGCTGATTGAAGCCTTGGACCCACAGGCGGGCCGTGGTCACGGATGCTGCCTGCCATGCCTGGACGCAAACTCTGTGCAGGTCGGTGCCGATGCCTTGCCGGAAGCTGCCGGGGTCAACGTAGAGGTGCATCTCGCTGGTCACGCGTGGGTCGGGGTCGGGGTGGGCGCACGCTCCGATCATCGCGAATCCCACGGGGTTGCCTGCTTTATGGGCGATGAAGACTGTGTGATCAGCAGAGCGGAGGATCCGTGCCCAGTAGTTGTGTCGAGCCGTGGCCCTGGCCGGGTCGGTGAGTTCCGCCTCATCGACGAACCCTCGGTAGTAGTCCGTACGGGCGCGGGTGTGCAGGTCGGCGACCGAGTCGAGGTCTTGGGGCGTGGCCGTGCGGACCTGGGCGGGAGAGTTGCTCATGTTGGCTTCGATGGCGGAGGGACGGTGCATGTTCAGGTCCCAGATGTCGCACATCTCTTATGGGTAGAGCCCTACGCCGGAGGCGGGTCCGTCGCCGGGCAGGTCGCCTCCGACCGGGGTGACGAGCGCGGCCAGTTCCCGGGCGCGTCCGTCCCAGGAAGGGACGACCGGGCGCCCACCAGGGGGAGGTGCCGGGCCTGGCCGGTGCTCGGCGGGCGACCTAAAACCGCCCGTACCTGGCTATCTGCTCATCAGGCAGGAAATCCACTGGCATTCGCGGCACATGGGTGAATCGGCCAGCGTCATCGACTCGCTCGGCGCACGTAGAGAGGAACTGCTTCGTCGGATCCTTGATCGGTGGTTCTGCGACGGGGCCGGGGGAGTGGTTTCCCCCGGCCCCGCTTGGACGGGTTGGTTACTGGTCGTTGTCGGGGATCCAGGAGCCGTGGATGCCGCCGGTGACGCGGCGGGGCAGGTGGACCGTGGCGATCCGGTCGAGGCCGGAGGCGTCCAGGACCAGGAGCTGGGAGGCGTCCTGCTTGAGGTCGGAGACCACGGTGAGCAGGTAGCCGTCGTCTTCGCCGGTGGCGCCCGCGGAGGGGACGAAGACGGCTTCGCTGGGCAGGCGGGCGTCGCCGGCCTCGTGGAGGAGGCGGGCTCCGGTGGAGCGGTCGTACTTGACGACGCCGTAGCCGCCGAAGCCGTCCTGGTCGGGGAAGGAGACGGCGTAGGCGTAGCGGTTCTCCGTGCCCAGGTAGTCCTCGTTGAGGGTGGGGAACTCCACGGCGAGGTCGTCGATGGTCTGCTCGCTGACGCTGCCCTGGGCGAGGTCGACGGTCCAGCGGCGGGTGTAGGAGCGGGTGTTGGGCTCGGTGCCGCGGCCGGGCGCGCCGACCCACCAGTTCCAGGACAGCCGGAAGCCCTCGCGGTCGACGGTGGGGCCCTCCAGCACGATGCGGCCCTGGGCGTCCTCGTAGGCGTTGGCGGCGTGCAGCATGTTGCCCGGTTCGATGGAGAACCAGCGGATCTGCGCCGCGCCGTCGGGGGTGCGGGGCATGACGCCGATGCGGGCGGGCTGGTCGTCGCTCCAGCCGTAGGGGATGCCGGAGTGCTCGGCCGGGTCGAAGGTGACCGAACCTTCGACGAACACCACGTGGTGGCGGGTGATGGCGAAGTCGTGCTTGAGGGAGGCGGTGGCGCCGGGGATCTCGGCGCTGTGGACGATCCGCCCCTCGGCGTCGGCGACGTAGTACAGCAGGTACGGCGGGAACGGCGAGGAGCCGAAGAAGTGCAGCTCACCGGTGGCCGGGTCGGTCTTGGGGTGGGCGGTCATCGCCGAACGCAGCTTGCCGCCGAAGTCGAAGGCGCCGATCGTCTCCAGCTCGGCGTCCAGTTCGAAGGGGAGGTTGGCCTCGCACAGCGCGAGCAGCCTGCCGCCGTGCTCGATGACGTGGGTGCCGGCGGTGCTGGCGGTCAGGTCCGGGCCGTGCTCGGTCATGTAGGGGGCGCCGTCCAGGGCCGGGGTCCGGACCCAGCGGTTGCGGTACCACTCGGCGCGGCCGTCCCGCAGCCGGATCCCGTGGACCATGCCGCTGCCCTTGAACCAGTGGGTGGGGGTGACGCCGGGCTTGGGGTTGTGGCTGTTGCGGACGAGCCGGCCGTTCAGTTCCGGCGGCAGGTGGCCCTCGACGGTCAGGCCGGTCGCGGTGATCTCGTCGACGGCGGGGGTGTAGTGGCCGGTCAGGTAGGGCTTGGCGGTCATGGTTTGCTCCTGGGGGTCGGTGTGGTGCTGGTGCCGGGTGGACGGGTCGGGGGAAGAGGTGCGGGTCATGGTCAGGCGGGCTGCTCGGCGCGCGTCTTGAGGGCGGCGAGCCAGGATTCGAGGGAGGCGTGCAGGGCCCGGCCGAGCTGCTCGGCGGCGGCCTCGACGGGCGCCCCGGCCCACGACTCCTCGGTGCGGACGGTGACGCGCCCGCCGTCGGCGGTGAACGTCCACACGTGGACGCCGTCGATGCCGCCGGCGGGTCCGCCCCACACGATCCGCTCACCGGGGACCACCTCGAAGACGGTGGAGGTGATGTCCAGGCCGTGGGTGGTCCAGCGGAACGAGCTGCCGGGCTCGACCGGGCCGCTGAGCGACGCGGTGTCGATGTCGCCGTTCCAGGTCGGCCAGGCGTCGATGCCGGTGTGGACGGCCCAGACCCGCTCGATCGGGGCGTCGATGGTGGTGGACAGGCGGACGATCACCGGGGCGGTCTCGTCGATGGTGCGCATTTCGGGGTTCCTTTCGGTCGGACGGGTCAGGTCGGTCGATGGGGTCAGGGCGGTCGGACGGGTCAGTTCGGTCGGACGGGTCAGGTGGGCCGCCAGGACGGCGGTGGCGAGCAGGACGGCGGCCGAGGCGGTGAACGCCGCGCGGTAGCCGTCGGTGAGGGCCTGGAGGTGCGGTGCGGAGGAGCCGGCGGTGACCGACCCGGCGAGGGTGGCCAGGACGGCCAGGCCGATCGCGCCGCCGACCTGCCGGGTGGTGTTCACCAGCCCGCCGGCCGCTCCGGAGTCGGCCCTGGCGACGCCGTCCGTCGACAGGTCGGTGAGCCGGGTGAAGGCGACGCTGAGGCCGAGGCCGACGAGGACGCTCGGGGGCAGCACGTCGGTGAGGTAGGAGCCGCCTGCGCCGATCCGCCCCAGCCACGCCAGCCCGGCGGCCTCGACGAGCAGGCCGGCGAGCAGCGCCCGGGACGCGCCGATCCGGGCGGTGATCCGGGGCGACAGGGCGGAGCCGAGCATGACCGCTCCGGCGAGCGGGAGCTGCCCGAGCCCGGCGAGCAGCGGCCCCTGCCCCAGGACCTCCTGCTGGTAGAGCGGCAGGAAGAAGAACAGCGCGAGCCACACCGACCCGAACAGCCCCATCAGCAGGTTGCCCGCACCCACCCGGCCGCCTCGCAGCAGCCGCGGCGGGACGAGGGGATCGGGGTGGCGGCGTTCGGCGAGGACGAACAGCACCCCGAACACCGCGGCGGCGGCGAGCGCGCCCAGGACGCGCGGGGCCGTCCAGCCCTGTGCGCGGGCGGTCGTCAGCCCCCACACCAGCGCGGTCAGAGACGCGGTGACCGTGACGGTTCCGAGCAGGTCGAAGCGTCCGGTGCCGGGCGCGGCGGACCGGGGAGCCGAGACCGCGACGGCGGCCAGGACGGCGAGGCTCCCTACGGCGACGGCGAAGAACAGTGCCCGCCAGCCCCACGCCTGGGCCAGGAGTCCGCCCAGCAGGACCCCCGCCGCGCCTCCCGCGCCCGAGACCGCTCCCCACACCCCGAGCGCCCTGCCGCGTCCGGGGCCGGACGGGAACAGGCCCGTCACCACGGCCAGCGCCGCCGGGGCGATCGCCGCCGCGCCCGCACCCTGCACCGCCCGTGCGGCGATCAGCAGGCCCGCCGACGAGGCCAGCCCGGCCGCCGCCGACGCGCCGCCGAACACCGCCAGACCGCCCAGCAGCACCCGGCGGTGCCCTGCCAGGTCCGCCGCCCGGCCGCCGGCCAGGAGCAGCGCCCCGAACACCAGCCCGTAGGCGTTGACGACCCACGTCGTGCCGCCGTCGCCGAGCCCGGCGCCGTCCCGGATCTGCGGGAGCGCCACGTTGACGATCGAGTTGCCGAGCACGACGAGGAACTGCGCCCCGGCCAGGGCCGCGAGCGCCGGGCCCGCGGTCGTTCTACGCATCTCCGACTCCAGTTGTGTGTGGTTGACCACTCACTCTTGCCTTCAAAAAGAAGGCGGGACGCGAGCCCCGCCGGTGCGGCCCCGGATCGTCCGGGCGGTCAGTAGTGGGTGATGCCCGCCGACAGGGTCCGCGCCCAGGGCGCCTGCACCTGCTCGGTGCCGGTGGACACCAGCAGGTGGCAGAGCATGCCCCGGGCGAAGAAGTCCTGGACCTGGGCCTCACCGCCGCCGGAGGCGCCGCGCACGTACTCCACCAGCCGGGCGTAGCCCTGCCGGACCGCCTCGCGCACCGCCGGTTCCGACACCGCCGCCGCCTGGGCGTGCAGCTGGATCAGCATCAGCGCGTTGTCGCTGATCAGGCGGGCGTAGGCGTCGCCCATCGCGTGCAGGACGGTCTCGGCCGAGCCGCCGCCGCAGGTGGCCACGGCCTCCTCCAGCGCGCCGCGCACCTTCACGAAGCAGTGCTCGACGACGGCCACGAACAGGGACTCCTTGCTCGGGAACAGCCGGTAGACGTAGGCCTGGGAGATCCCCGCGGCCTTGGCCACCTCCGTGGTGGTGGTGCCCCAGTAGCCGCGCGCGGCGAAGGCACCGATCGCGGTGGCGAGTACGGTCTCCCGTCGCTCGTCGGCGGTGGACAGCTGGCGTCCTCGGCTCGTCATCATGTGAGTAATAAACCACTCACACTTTCCCGTGTCAAGCCGGGCCGGGCGGCCGGAGCGCCGACGGGGGAGAGGTGTGCGTCCCGCACGTTGCCTTCCGGTCGTCCAGTCGTCCGGGAAGTACCGGTCCGTCATCCCTTGGTCGCGCCGGCGGTCAGGCCGCCGATCAGCTGGCGTTCGGCCACGGAGTAGAACGCGATCGCGGGGATCATCGCCAGCACGATGTAGGCGATGACGAGCGCGTAGTTCGTCGCGTACTGGCCCTGGAACTGCTGGATGCCCACCGGAATCGTCTGCCATCTCTGGTTCCCCAGCACCAGCAGGGGCAGCAGGAAGTTGTTCCAGCTCGTCACGATGGCCAGGACCGACACGGTGCCGAGCGCGGGCCGCGCCATCGGCAGCAGGATCCGCCAGAAGAACCCGAACCGGCCGCAGCCGTCCATGACGGCGGCCTCCTCCAGCTCGGCGGGGATCGTCCGGAAGAAGGACCGAAGGATGATCAGCGTCATCGGCAGCGCGAACGCGGCCTGCGGCAGGATCACCCCGAGCGGGTTGTCGAGCAGGCCGAACGAGCGCAGCAGGACGAACAGCGGCAGCACCGCCACCGCGGGCGGGAACATCAGGCCCGCCGCGAACAGGGTGAAGAAGAACTCGCGGCCGCGGAAGGCGTAGCGGGCGAACGCGAACGCGGCCAGCGCGGCGGCGGCCACGGTGATGAGCGTGGTGGCGACGGCGATCAGCGCGCTGTTGCCGATCTGCCGCCAGAAGGTGCCGGACGACAGGATGCCGGTGTAGTTCGACACCTTCCACGGGTGCGGGAGCCCGGCGGGGTCCGTGGTGAGGTCGCCGGTGGTCTTGAAGCCGGAGACGACGGCGTACAGCAGCGGGACGACGACAAAGGAGCCGAGCAGCCACACCAGCGCGTGCCGGGACAGGCCCCGGACGGTCCTCATCGCGCTCCTCCCGCCGAGGTGACCGCGCCCCGGAGGTCGCGGCGCAGCGCGTAGCGCTGGTAGAGCAGGGAGAAGACCATGCTGATGAGGAACATCGCCACACTGATCGCGCTCGCGTAGCCCATCTGGTAGCGCTTGAAGCCGAACTGGAACATGGTGACGGCCATCGTCTCCGTGGAGTTGGTCGGCCCGCCGGTCGTGGTCACCCACACCAGGTCGAACAGCTGGATCGAGCCGATGACGGACAGGAACACGCTGATCCGCAGGGTGGGCGCGAGCAGCGGCAGCGTGACCGAGCGGAACCGGCGCCACGGGCCGGCCCCGTCGATGGCGGCGGCCTCCAGCACCTCCGCCGGGACGCCCTGCAGCCCGGCGAGGTAGATCATCATGTGGAAGCCGAAGTACTTCCAGGTCATGACGGCGAACAGGGTGGGCAGCGCGGTGCGGGGATCGGAGAACCACGTGCCGGCGAGGCCGCCGACCAGCGGCAGGCCGCCGACGAGCTCGTCCGCGAGCCCGCTGCCGGGCAGGAAGATGATGCCGAACAGCACGCCGGCGATCACCTCGGACAGGATGTAGGGCGCGAAGAAGACCGCCCGGTACACCGCGCGGCCCCGCATCCGCTGGTTCAGCAGCACGGCGGTGCCGAGCGCGATCGGCAGCTGGACGACCAGCGACAGCACGACGATCAGCAGGCCGCGCCACAGGTCGCCGCGGAAGATCGGGTCGCCCGCCAGTTTCCGGTAGTTGTCCAGGCCGACGAAGTCCTCCGGGCGGCCGAAGCCGCCCCACTTGAAAAGGCTCGTGTAGAGGGCGACGGCGATCGGTATCAGGACGAACAGGAAGAAGAGCAGCAGCGCGGGTACCAGGAACCAGGTGGTGGACGCCCAGCCGCGCAGCCGAGTACCGAGCGGCGCCCGGGCGCCCCGGCCGGACGGGGTCCGGGC
>NZ_QURH01000304.1 GCF_003428695.1 Actinomadura logoneensis | reverse complement strand
CGCCCGCGACCGCGGGGCCGCCGCCGCGCTCCGCGGCGCGCGGCTGCTGGTGTCGGGCAGCGCGCCGCTGCCGGTCCCGGTCTTCGAGCGGCTGGCCGAGCTCACCGGCCACCGCCCGGTCGAGCGGTACGGGATGACCGAGACCCTGATCACGGTGAGCGCCCGCGCGGACGGCGACCGCGTCCCGGGCTCGGTCGGGTTCCCGCTGGCCGGCGTCCGCACCCGCCTGGCCGCCGAGGACGGCACGCCGGTGCCCGCCGACGGCGAGACGCCCGGCGCGCTGGAGGTGTCCGCGCCGACGCTCTTCGACGGGTACCTGGGCCGTCCGGACGCCACCGCCGCGTCCTTCACCCCGGACGGCTGGTTCCGCACCGGCGACATCGCTGTCCTCGACCCGGACGGACGGCACCGCATCGTCGGCCGCGCGTCCACCGACCTGATCAAGAGCGGCGGTTACCGGATCGGCGCGGGCGAGGTCGAGAACGCGCTGCTGGCCCATCCGGGCGTCCGCGAGGCCGCCGTCGTCGGCGTCCCGCACGAGGACCTGGGCGAGCAGGTCACCGCCTTCGTCGTCGCCGAGGACGGCGTCGCGGCCGAGGACCTGACCGGCTTCGTCGCGGACCGCCTCTCCGCGCACAAGCGGCCCCGCGTCGTCCACCTGGTGGAGTCCCTGCCGCGCAACGCGATGGGCAAGGTGGTGAAGACCCGCCTGCCCGGGTGACCGGCACCCGCCGGGCCGCCCGCCGTCTCGAACCCCGGGCCGGCCGCCGACCAGGGCAGACATTCCGGACGCGCCGGGATTTTCTACGCGCTCCGCCCGATAGGCTGAGGGCTCGAGATGACAAGCACGCACCCCGGCTCGGCCGCCGACCCCGCCCACTCGCTGGAGCCCGTCCCCGCCGACGCCCGCAGCTCGACCGCCCTCCACCAGTTCTGGATCTGGGCCGGCGCGAACATCGCCCCCATCAACTGGGTGCTCGGCGCCCTCGGCATCAAGCTCGGCCTGAGCCTCGCCGACACCATCACCGTGCTCGTCGCGGGCAACGTCCTCGGGATGGCGGTCTTCGGGCTGTTCGTCCTGATGGGGCAGCGGACCGGCGTCACCCAGATGGTGCTGGCCCGGTCGGCGTTCGGACGCCGCGGCGCCTACCTCCCGGCCGCGCTGCAGGGCGTGATGTCGGCGGGGTGGTGCGCGGTCAACACGTGGATCGTGCTGGACCTGGTGATGGCCCTGCTGGGCCAGCTCGGCGTGCACGGCGGCACCGCGCTCAAGGTCGTCGTGGTCCTGGTGATCATGGGCCTGCAGGTCGGGATCGCCGCGTCCGGGTTCCGGGCGATCGCCTCGTTCGAGAAGTGGACGGTCCCGATCACGCTGGTCGTGCTCGCCGCGATGACCGCCGTCGCCTGGACGAGGACCGGCGTGCACTGGAGCTTCCCCGGCGCGCACCTGGCCGGACGGGACCGCCTCTCGGCGATGACCACCGTCATGACCGCGATCGGCGTCGGCTGGGGCATCACCTGGTTCGCCTACGCGTCGGACTACTCCCGGTTCGTCCCGCAGTCGGTGTCCCGCCGGAAGCTGTACTGGTCGAGCGTGCTGGGGCAGTTCGTCCCGGTCGTGTGGCTCGGCGCGCTCGGCGCGTCCCTCGCCACCGTCAGCCAGACGACCGACCCCGGCAAGCTGATCGTCGACTCGTTCGGCGCGCTCGCGGTCCCGGTGCTGCTGCTGGTCGTGCACGGCCCGATCGCGACGAACATCCTCAACGTCTACTCGTGCTCGCTGTGCGCGCAGACCGTCGACTGGAACGTGTCGCGCCGCGCCGTCTCCTACGGCGTCGGGGTCTTCGCCGCCGCCTTCACGATCCTGCTGGTCTTCCAGGAGGACTTCGCGCACACCCTGGACGCCTGGCTCGCCGGGCTCGTCACCTGGGTCGTGCCGTGGGCCGCCGTCATGGCCGTCCACTTCTACGTCGTGAAGCGGCAGAAGGTGGACATCGACGCGCTCTACGACCCGCCCGGCGCGTCCCGCCTCGGCGACGTCCGCTGGGACGGCGTCGTGTCGTTCCTGCTCGGCGCCGTCGCCACCTGGTGCTTCCAGTACGGGGTGCCCAGCGCCCTGCAGGGCCCCGCCGCCGGCGCCCTCGGCGGCGTCGACCTGTCCTGGCTCGCGGGCGCGCTCGTCGCCGGCGGCCTCTACCTGCTGCTGTCCCGCCGCCGCGCCGCCGCGCTCGCGCCGGCCCGTCCGTCCCTCTGAGGAGTCCGCCGGTGAAGGTCATCCGCAACGTCCGCCTGGCCGGACGCGACGAGCTGCTCGACATCGAGGTGGACGGCGGCCGGTTCGGCCGGACCGTCCCCGCCGGGCAGGGCGCCGGGGACCTGCTCGCGGACGGCGCGGGCGGCCTCGCGTCCCCGCCCTTCGTGGAGCCGCACGTCCACCTGGACACCACGCTCACGGCGGGCGAGCCGCGCTGGAACGCGTCCGGCTCGCTGTGGGAGGGCATCGCCGTCTGGTCCGAGCGCAAGCGGACCCTGACCGGCCAGGACGTCGTCGACAGGGCCACCGAGGTGCTGCGCTGGTACGCGGCCAACGGCGTCCTGCACGTGCGCAGCCACGTGGACGTCACCGACCCCGGTCTGGTCGCGCTGGACGCCATGATCGAGGTGCGCGAGCGCGTCCGCGGCGTCGTGGACCTGCAGCTCGTCGCCTTCCCGCAGGAGGGGATCGTCTCCTTCGAGGACGGCCCGGAGCTGCTGGAGAAGGCCGCCGAGCGCGGCGTCGACGTCGTCGGCGCGATCCCGCACTTCGAGGACACCCGCGAGGACGGCGTCCGCTCGCTGGAGATCGCCTTCGACATCGCCCAGCGGCACGGCCTGCTGCTCGACGCGCACTGCGACGAGATCGACGACGAGCAGTCCCGGTTCGTCGAGGTGCTGGCGACCCTGGCCCGCCGCGGCGGCCTGCGCGACCGCGCCACCGCCTCGCACACCACGGCGATGGGCTCCTACAACGGCGCGTACTCCTACAAGCTGCAGCGGATCCTGGCGCGCAGCGGCATCAACCTGGTCAGCAACCCCATGGCCAACCTCTGCCTTCAGGGCCGCTTCGACGGCTACCCCAAGCGGCGCGGCCTCACCCAGGTCAAGGAGATGCTCGCCGCGGGCGTCAACGTCGCCTTCGGCCACGACGACGTCATGGACCCCTGGTACCCGCTCGGCACCGCCTCGTCCCTCCAGGTGGCCCTTGTCGGGATCGCCGCCGCCCAGCTCACCGGGACGGCAGAGATCGACGAGGCGTTCCGGATGGTCACCGACCGCGCGGCCCGCGTCCTGCACCTCGGCGACCGCTACGGCATCGCCGAGGGCCGTCCGGCGAGCCTGGTCGTCCTCCCGGCGGAGTCGCCCTACGACGCCATCCGCCGCCAGACCCGGCCCACCCACGTCATCTCCCACGGCCACCTGCTCGCCGAGACCCCCGCCACCCCGACCCGCCTCACCTGGCCCGGCGAGCCCGCCCGCGACGTGGACTTCACCCGGCCGAGCTGACCCGGCCGACCTGACCGGGCCGGGTCCGCGCCGTCCCCGAGGCGCGGGCGTCGGCAGAGTCGGCCGGAGGCAAGATCATTACGGGTACCCCGGTGACCGGTTTGTCCGCTTGGGTCGGTAGGTTCTCCGTGGAGCCCCGGGCGGCTCTCGGCAGATTTTGACGAACCCGAGGGTTCGCGGTCGCGCCGTCCGCCGCTCCCGGGCCCCGGCCGGTCGGTTCTCTCGCCGCGACGGCGGCTGTCGGTCAACGCCTGTGAATCGGAGAACAGCAAAGTGGAAGGCCACGCGTCGTCGATCCGTGACGACCGGGAGAAGACGATGGGCGTCGAGGAGCTGTTCTTCTCCACCACCGACCGGCGCGGGGTGATCCGCCAGGGCAACTCCGTCTTCGGCCGGATCTCCGGCTACGCGCAGGACGAGCTGGTCGGCGCGCCGCACAGCCTCGTCCGCCACCCCGACATGCCCGGCGGCGCGTTCCGCCTGGTCTGGGACCGGCTCGGCGCCGGACGGCCGGTCGGCGCGTACATGAAGAACCTCGCCCGCGACGGACGGCCCTACTGGGTCTTCGCGACGATGAGCCCCGTCCGCGACGGCCACCTCTCGGTGCGGATGGCCGCGCGGGCGCCGCTGTTCGACGTCGCGAAGCAGGTGTACGCGCAGGCCGCCGAGGCCGAGCGCGCCGTCCCGATGAGCCGCCGCGACGCCGCCGTGCACGGCATGGGGCACATCGAGGAGGCGCTGCGGCGGCAGGGCTACCCGTCCTACGACGCGTTCATGTTCGACGCGCTGCCCGCCGAGGTGTCCGCCCGCGGGCACGTCCTCGCGACCTCGTACGCCCGGCCCGGCGCGTCCGGCCCCATCGGGGAGGTGCTGTCGGGGGCGGGCGCGGTGGACGACCTGCTCGGCGACCTGGTCGGACGCCTGTCGGCGTACCACGGCCTGTGCGAACGGCTCGCCACGGCCTCCGCGAACGTGCTCGACATCGGCCACCGGATGAGCCTGTCGGTGGAGGCGGCGCAGCGGGCGTCGGAGTCGGTCGCCGCGTCCGCGCCCGTCCTGGCGAACGTGGCCCGCGTGATGAGCTCCCCGATGGGCAAGGCCCTCGCCGAGCTGGAGCGGATGCGGGCGCTGCTCGACCGGCTCCGCGCGGACGTGGCGGAACTCCGCTTCCGGATCTCGCTCGCCCGCCTCTACAACAAGATGGTCGCTGCGTTCGCCGCCGAGGTCGTCGACGGCGTGGCCCCGTCCGGGTCGCTCGGCGCGGTGCCGCTGCTGTGCGACGCGGCGCAGGCCGGCGCGCTGGACATGTCCGACCAGGTGCGGCGCGTGAACGACGGCCTGCGGGACGTCGCGGGCCTGGTCGGCGAGGCGCGGGACCTGCTGGAGGAGTTCCGCCGCTTCCTCGGCCAGTGGCGCAACCTCGTCCTGCGGCACCGGGCGGCGGCGTCCCTCGCGGGCATGCTCGACCCGATCGACGCGGAGATCACCGCGAGCTGGGACTGGATCGAGATGCTGCGCACCCTCGCCGACCGGTGCGAGGCGGCCGTCATCCCGTTCGACCTCCCGGCACTGGAGGGCCGCCTGACCCGCATGAAGCTGGCCCCCGTAGCCGCCTGACGCACGGGAGGCGGGCCGTGGCCCGCCTCAAGGCCTAGCCTCGGCCGCCTTCTGAGCCGCCTTCCGGGAGCAGGGAGGGGAGGAGGGGGCGGACGAGGCGGGCGGCGTCCTCCTCCGCCGGGTCGGGGCCTTCGGGGCCGGCGGTGAAGAAGAGCAGGAAGCCCTGCTGGAACGTGGCCCCGACCAGCAGGGCGGCGACGGCCGAGGTGTCGGCGTCCGCGCGGACGCGGCCGAGGTCCCGCTCGGCGTCCAGGTAGGCGGTCACGCGGTTGACCGGTTCCTGCGGGCCCGCGTCGTACTTGCCCAGCGACTCGCGGGTGGCGGCCAGGACGCGGGGCTGGACGAGCATCCCGGCCATCATGGGAAACGCCCTGCGGTAGAAGCGCAGGCCGCCGTGGACGGTGGCGACCAGGTTGCCGGTGACGGTGTCCTCGCCGGGCAGGAGCCGGTGCGTGAACGGCGGCATCCGCTCGCGCAGGACGCTCAGCATCAGCTCCTCCTTGTCGCGGAAGTGCTTGTACAGCAGTGCCTCGGAGCAGCCCGCCAGCCGCGCGATCTCCTTGGTGGTGGCCTCGGCGAGGCCACGGGTCCGCATGATCTCGGCGAGGGCGTCGAGCAGGCGCTCGCGGGCGGTCGTCATTCTCCGGGTCCCCCTTGACAGCTGAGTGGGTGTTTACTCACCCTAGTGGTGAGTGAGCGTTTACTAACCCACAGGGGGACGCATGAGGATCACCGTCTTCGGGGCGACCGGCGGCACCGGCACGGCCGTCTGCCGGGAGGCCGTCCGGCGCGGGCACGAGGTCACCGCGGTCGTCCGCGACGCCGCCCGCCTCCCCGGCGAGCTGCGCGACAAGGTCGACGTCGTGGTCGCGGACGTGATGGACCCGGCCGCGGTCGAGTCCGCGGTCGCGGGCCGCGACGCGGTCATGTCCTGCCTCGGTACCCGGACCGGCCGCGCCCCCACGACCGTCCACACGGACGGGGCGACGTCGATCATCACGGGCATGCGGGCCGCCGGGACCCGGCGGCTGCTGGTGGTCAGCGCCGCCGCTCCGTACCCGGACCCCGGCGACGACCTGCTCGGCCGCTACGTCGCCAAGCCGCTGGTCAGCCGCATCCTGGCCAACCCCATGAAGGACGTCGTGCGCGCCGACGGCGTGGTCGCGGGCGCGACCGGCATCGACTGGACGATCGTCCGCCCGCCCCGGCTCATGGACGGCCCGCCCCGCGGCGCCTACCGCCTGGGCCTCGACCGCACGCCGCCGCGGGCCCGGACCATCCGCCGCGCCGACCTGGCCGGCGCCATGCTCGACCTGGCGGACGACCCGAAGTCCGTCGGCCACGTCGCCTGGGTCGCGAACTGACCCCGGTGCCGGCGGCCCGGGCCGTCACCTGACCGCGGAGGTCGGCGGCCCGGGACGCAGGGGCCTCGTCAGCCGGCGGACGGCCCCGCGCGCGGAGGGGAGCCGTCCGTCAGAGGACGTCGCGGCGGCGGTGCGCGAGGGACGGGAGCCGCTCGCGCACCCGGGCGGTGAGGTCCGGGTCCAGGTCGAGGACGCGGACCGCCGGGAACGGGCCCAGGTCGGCCACGACGTTGCCCATCGGGTCGACGAGCTGGCTGCGGCCCACGCCGCCGGGCAGGCCGCGCGGCGGCGGGGTCCGGTCGGGGGCCTTGTCGACCGCGACGACCCAGGTGGTGTTCTCGATCGCCCGCGCGCGGACGAGGGTCGTCCAGTGCTCTTCCTTGAAGACGCCCTGGGCCCACGCGGCCGGGATGACGAGGATGTCCGCGCCCTGGTCCACCAGCGCGCGGGCCAGCTCGGGGAAGCGGACGTCGTAGCAGGTCACGAGGCCGAGGCGGTGTCCGGCCAGGTCGAGGACGACGGGCCGGTCCCCGGCGACGACCCGCTCGGACTCGCGGTCGCCGAACGCGTCGTAGAGGTGCAGCTTGCGGTACGAGCCGGCGATCCCGCCGTCGGACGAGATCCCGACGACCGTGTTGTGCACGCGGTCGGCGTCGGCGGGCTCGAAGACGCCGATGACGACGTTGACGCCGTGCTCCCGGGCGGCCTCGCGGACGGCCGTCACCCACGGGCCGTCCAGCGGCTCGGCCGCCTCGGCGAGATGGTTGCCGAACCGGACCTGCGCGGCCTCCGGGAGCACCGCGAGATCGCAGCCGCCCGGCGTCGCCGCCGCCTCGGCGATCGCCGCCAGGACGCGGTCCAGGTTCTCCTTGGGGTCGTCGCCGACCTCGATCTGACACAGAGCCACGCGCATGCCCTCATTCTGCCCGCTCGGCGTCCCGCTATGACAGGGCCCGCGAGCGCCGCGCCGTCCCCGGCCGGGCCCGCGAGCTGCACGGAGTCCGCCCGAGTCCACCCGACTCCGGCCGAGTCCACCCGCGTCCAGCCAAGTCCGCCCGCTCCGGCCGAGTCCACCCGCGTCCAGCCAAGTCCGCTGGAGTCCGTCGCGTCCGCCTGAGTAGGGCGGAAGCTCCCACGGCCGACCTTTTGCCGGTTTGCGGGATGGACCGGTCCGTGGCGGCGGTAGCTAACGGGAGTGAACGAGTTCTCACGCAGGCGCGTCCTGCGCTCCGGACTGGCCACCGGCGGTCTCGGCCTGGCCGCGCTGGTTCCGTGGCTGGGCGCGTGCGGCTCCAGCCGCTCGGCGGTCACCCTCGCGCAGACCGGCACGGCCACCAGACCAGGCACGACGACACCACCCGGCACGGCCACATCACCAGGCACGCCGACATCACCAGGCACGCCCACACCGACCACGGGCACACCGACCACGGGCACACCGACCACGGGCACACCGACCAACGGCACGCCGGCCGCGGGCACGCCGCCGACCGGGACACCGCCCGCCGGGACACCGGCGCCCGGAGGCCCGCCGACTCCCGGTATGCCGACCACCGGTTCTCCGACCGCCGAGAAGCTCACCCCGGCGCAGGCGTGGAGCAGGCTCGCGGAGGGGAACCGCACCTGGGCCGCGGGGAACCGCAAGTGCCCGGAGGAGAGCGTCCAGCGGCGGCAGGAGGCGGCTCCCACGCAGAACCCGTTCGCCGTGGTCGTGACCTGCATCGACTCGCGGCTGCCGCCGGAGACGGTGTTCGACCAGGGCGTCGGCGCCCTGTTCGTCGTCCGCACCGGGGCGCAGACCGTCGACGACCTGGTCACCGGCTCCATCGAGTACGGGCCGGTCGAGCACTCCACGCCGCTCATCGTGGTGATGGGCCACCAGCGGTGCGGCGCGGTCAAGGCGACCGTGGAGTCGCTCGAGAAGAACCATCCGCTGCCCAAGCACCTGAACTCCATCGTGGACTCGGTCAAGCCCGCCTACGAGCAGGCCCGGGCCAAGGGCGGCGACATCGTGGACCAGACCATCCGCTCCCAGACGCTGAGCACGGTCGCCAAGCTGGCCGCCGATCCGGCGCTGTCGCCGATGGTGGGCAAGGGCACCCTCGGGCTGGTGGCCGCCTACTACAGCCTCGACACCGGCCAGGTGTCGGTCCTCCAGACCATCGGCTTCAGACCGTCCTGACGCGACGTCGCGCGCGAAGAAGCGGAGGGAGGGCCACGGCGAGGAACCGCACCCCGCACACCGTCCCGCGGGTCAGGCGAGGTCCGTCCAGATCGGGAGGGACGGCGCGATCGGCAGGGGCACGTCCGAGATCCGGTCGTCCCAGACGCGGGTGATCCGTCCGGTGGACGCGTCGTACCGGCGCCATCCCGGGTCGCCCTCGGCGGCGAAGGACGTCCACGCCCCGCGGATCGCGTCGGACAGGGCCGGGAACCCGTCCGGCGTGGGTGAGCCCAGGTGGCGGAGGGCGAAGCGCGAGTCGGGGAGGCCGAACACGAACGGCACGTCGATCGAGTGCCGGTTGATGCCCGCCGGGTTGCGCCAGGCGAAGTCGAACACCCACGTCCGTCCGCCGGCCGCCGCGTGCGCCTCGGCGGTGCGGAGGGTCGGCATCCGGAACATCGCGTCGGACAGCAGCGCCACGCTCAGATCGACGTCACCGAGCTGCGGATACGCCGCCCGGTAGCGCTCGGCGCCGGACACGCCGACCCGGGTCGCGGCCCCGGCCGTCTCGGGGGTCAGCTCCGGCGGCACCGGGGACGGCAGGAACGCGCGCGCCTCCTCGTGGACGAACCCGCAGACCAGCTCGACGTCGGCGGCGTCCGCGATCCGCGCCCACGGCGGGCCGGTGACCAGGTCGCCGTCGATGACCGGCGCGTACGCCGTCACCGGACGCGTCACCGGATCGACCGGCGCGTCCTGGGCGGCGACCAGGGCCTCCGGCGGCAGCGCCGCGAACCCCTCCCACGTCGGCTCGACCCCGGCCGCCGCCGCGACGGTCCCGGTGATCCCGGACGCCTCGGCGACGTCGTGGTACCCGTCCGGGACGCTGTGCGCGATCGCCCGCCGGAACAGTCCGCGGGCCTCGGGCGCGCCCGCCAGCAGCACGATCGACGCCGCCCCGGCGGACTGCCCGAACGCCGTGACGCGGTCCGGGTCGCCGCCGAACGCCGCGATGTTCCGCCGCACCCACTCCAGCGCGGCGATCTGGTCGCGCAGGCCCCGGTTGTCCGGGACGCCGGGCAGGTGCCCGAACCCCTCGAACCCCGTCCGGTAGTCGAACGTCACGACGACCACGCCCGCCCGCGCGAGGCGCGCCGCGTCGTAGTGCGGCATCGGGCTCGCGCCGATCCGCCACGCGCCGCCGTAGAACCAGACCATCACCGGCAGGCCGCCGCCGCCGAGGTCGGGCGTCCAGACGTTGACGTTGAGGCAGTCCATGCCGTCCTCGGGACGCCAGATCGGCGGGGTGCCCGGCGCGGCAGGCGGCTGCGGCGGGGCGGCGCCGAAGCGGGTCGCGTCGCGGACGCCGTCCCACGCCTCGGCCGGGGCGGGCGGACGGAGCCGCAGCGGACCCTCGGGGGCCGCCGCGTACGGGACGCCCCGGAAGGTCGCCAGGCCGTCGGACTCGGTTCCGCGGACCGCGCCGAGGTCGGTCCGCGCCAGCACGTCGGTCACGCGTCCCGACGGTACCCGGTCCGCCGTCCGCCGCCGCCGCGCGGTGACCGCTTCATGACAATTCCCCCGGTTCGCCCGGCCGGGACGAAGACCGCCGATACGCTGACCCGGTTTCCGCTCCGGGAGGACGACATGCCGCGCCGTACCGCGACCCTGGCAGCCATCGGCACCCTGGCGGTGGCCGCCGCGCTGACCCCGTCCGCCCCGGCCCTGGCCGCTCCGGTCCCCGCCCCGAAGCCCGCCGCGAGGGCCGCTCGGTCGGCGGCGCTTCCGGTGGTCGGCCCGTGGAAGGCGACCCGTTCGTACCTGGTCAGCAGCGTCTTCCAGAACCAGGGCCTCGCCACGGTCCGCGCGCTCGGCGGCTCCCACCTCTGGTACACCGGCAACGTCGTCGCGCCGGACGCCCAGCTCAAGGGCTGGAACCACGTCGGCGACCCGGACTTCTCGCACGGCTACGTCGTCGAGCCCTACCAGTCGGGCGCGGCGAACCCGACGTCCAAGATGTTCCGCGTGTACGACGCCGCGCACGGGTTCCGGTCGTCGGACTTCGTGCACCGGCTCGTGCCGGGCGAGGCGATGAACAACTCGTTCGCCGCCGTCAGCCCGGACGGCCGGTGGCTCGTCTCCGGCGAGTGGGAGACGCAGCGGCGCCTTCTCATCACTCCGATGCCCAGGGTGAACAGGGCCGCCGCCGACCCCGCCCGGGACCTTCCCCTCACCGGGCGCGTCGTCCTCGACAGGGCCGTCCGCGACGTCCAGGGGTGCGACTTCACCACCGCGACCCGGCTGCTCTGCTCGTCCGACGACGCCGAGGGGATCGTGGACGGCGTCGTCCGGCCGCTGCTCCAGATCGACCTCGCCCACGCGCCCGACGGCCGGGACGTCGCCGGACGCGTCACCGCCCTCGGCCCGCTCCCGACGGAGAGCGCCTGCAAGCCGGACGCGCAGCACCGCTTCGAGACGGAGGGCATCGACTACGACGCGGCGACGGGCGTGCTGCGCGTCGAGGTCGTCCAGCCCGGCCTCTGCATCCCGCTGACGACCGTGTGGGAGTTCGATGGCCGTACCGTGGACGGGTGACCGACCGACTCCCCGAAACCGTGCCGGAGCCGACGCGGCCGCCGACGCCGCCGACGCCGCACAGGCCCGCCCCCCGGACGAGAGCGCGCCGCTGGTCGCGCCGGACGCTGCTGGTGCTGGTGGTCCTGTGGGGCCTGGTCACCGCCGCGTCGATGGTGGTCGTCCGGACGACGCAGGAGCGCGCCGCCGTCCCGGCCGGGCTGTCGTACGTGCAGGCCGGGGACGTACGCACGCGGTACCGCGAGTGGGGGAGCGGCGGCAGCCCGGTCGTCCTCGTGCACGGCGCGTTCGAGTCGGCCGACGCGTGGACGCCGACCGCCGAGGTCCTCGGCCGCACCCGTCACGTGTACGCGCTCGACCTCACCGGCAACGGCTACAGCCAGCGCAAGTCGCCCTACGACGCCCGGCACATGGCCGAGCAGGTGAACGCGTTCATCGCCGCGATGCGCCTGGTCAAGCCGGTCATCGTCGGGCATTCCAGTGGTGCGGCGGTCGTCGCGGAGGCGGCGCTGCGGCGTCCGGACGCGATCGGCGGCCTCATGCTGCTGGACGGCGACGCCCTGCTCACCGGCGCGGGGGAGAAGAGCCCGCTCCCGTACTTGATCATCGACCCGTACCGGACGGCCGTCCTGCGCCTCGCGATCCGCTCCGACTGGCTCGTCCGCACCGCGTACGCGCGGGCGTGCGGGCCGCGCTGCCCCCGCCTGGACGCCCGCGGCGTGGACCAGTGGCGGCGTCCGTTCATGGTCCCCGGCGCGGAGAAGGCCGTCTGGGAGATGTTCCGGAACGGCGTCGTCGGCATCCCGACCGCGCGGCTGGAGCAGGTGCGCGCCCTGTCCATGCCGAAATCGGTGGTCTTCGGCGCGGACGACTTCGTGTTCAGCCGGTCCACGCCCGCCGAGACCGCCGCCCGCATCGGCGCGCCGCCGCCCACGCTCATCCCGCGCGCCCAGCACATGGTGTTCGTCTCCGACCCCGGCCCGGTCGCCGCCGCCATCGACGCCCTGGCCCGCCGCTGACGGCAGGTCCGGCCCGCCGCCGACACGGCGAAGCGCCGTCCCGCCGCTGACGCGGGGCCTGGCCGCTGCTCCCGTCAGGGGCGGACGGCCGCGCCGGGTTAGAGTGCCGGGATGAGCGAGCGACTGGTGAGCCGGATGCGCGGGTTCGGCGAGACGATCTTCGCGGAGATGTCGGCGCTGGCGGTCCGGACCGGCGCGATCAACCTCGGCCAGGGCTTCCCGGACGAGTCGGGCCCCGCCGCGATGCTGCGGCACGCCGCCGACGCGATCCTCGCCGGGGACAACCAGTACCCGCCCGGCCCCGGCGTCCCCGAGCTGCGCGCGGCGGTCGCCGAGCAGCGCCGGGCGCGGTACGGCCTGGAGTACGACCCGGCGACCGAGGTGTTCGTGACCGTCGGCGCGACCGAGGGCATCGCCGCCGCGCTGCTCGGCCTGGCCGAGCCCGGCGACGAGGTGGTCGTCTTCGAGCCGTACTACGACTCCTACGCGGCGATGGTCGCGATGGCCGGGGCGGTCCGCCGGACGGTCACGCTCCGCCCCGAGCACGGCCGGTTCACCTTCGACCCGGACGAGCTGCGCGCCGCCGTCACCCCGCGCACCAGGCTGATCATGGTGAACTCGCCGCACAACCCGACCGGGACGGTGTTCACCCGCGCCGAGCTGGAGTCGATCGCGGCCGTCTGCCGCGAGCACGACCTCGTCGCGATCACCGACGAGGTGTACGAGTACCTGACCTTCGACGAAGCCGAGCACATCAGCCTCGCCACCCTGCCCGGGATGCGCGAGCGCACCGTCGTGGTCGCGTCCACCGGAAAGACGTTCTCGGTGACCGGCTGGAAGACGGGCTGGGTGTGCGCGCCCGCGCCGTTCGTCGACGCCGTCCGGACGGTCGCGCAGTTCGTCACGTTCACCGCGAGCGCGCCCTACCAGCGGGCGACCGCGTACGCGCTGCGCGAGGAGACCGCGTGGGTGGAGAACCTGCGCAAGTCGCTGCAGGCCAAGCGCGACCGGCTGATCAGCGGCCTGGACGCGGCCGGGTTCGCCACCCTCCGCCCGCAGGGCACCTACTTCGTGCAGGCCGACATCCGCCCGCTGGGCTTCACCGACGGCCTCGAACTCGCCCGCGCGCTGCCCGAGCGGGCGGGGGTCGTCGCGATCCCGACGCAGGTGTTCTACGACTACCCCGAGGCCGGGGCGCACTTCGTCCGGTTCGCGTTCTGCAAGCGCGAGGACGTCATCGACCAGGCCGTGGAACGCCTCCACGCCCTCGCCCGCTGACCTCAGCCTCGCCCGCTGACCCCAGACTCGCTCACTGACCTCGGACTGTCTCGCCCGCTGACCTCGGACTGTCTCGCCCGCTGACCTCGGACGGTCTCGCCTGCTGACCTCGGACGGCCCCGCGCGCCCGGTGCGGCGCGCG
>NZ_QURH01000303.1 GCF_003428695.1 Actinomadura logoneensis | reverse complement strand
CGTCGCCCGCGGCGCCGGACGCGCGCCGGGCGATCGCGAGCTGGTGGCGCAGCAGCAGCCCGCCGGAGGTGTCGCCGTCCCGCCGCTCCTCCATGGCGCGCAGCCGGCGGCCGAGCAGCAGCGCGGCCTCCCGGGCGCGGCCGGTGACGGTGAGCAGTTCGCCGACCCGGTGCGTCAGCCGGGTGGTGAGCAGGTCGCCCGGCCGCGCGCGGGCGACCTGGACGTCCAGCGCCTCCCGCGCGACCTCCAGCGCGGCGTCGTGGCGGCCGGCGAGATGCTCGATCACCGACCGGTTCAGCGCGGTGAACAGCGTCTGCCGGTGGCTGTCGCCGAACAGCTCCACCGACCGGCGGTGCAGTTCCTGCATCCTCCCCAGCGCCTGCGTGTACTGGCCGAGGGTGTGCAGGTCGTAGGCCATGCCGCGGTCGGTGGTGAGCAGCGCGTTGCGTCCCGCCGCGCCCGCCGCCCGCAGCAGCGGCACCGCCCGCTCGGACGCCGCCGCCGCCTCGCGGAGCATCCCGACGCCCCGGTACAGGTTCGCGAGCGCGCTGAGCAGCCGCCCGGTGAGCAGGTCCGGCGGCCACGCGTCGGCGACCAGCCGCACGGTCTCGGCGACGCGCCGCTGCCGTCCGGGGTCGCCGGACGTCGCCTCGAACAGCACCTTGGAGACGATCAGCTCGCGCAGCGCGCGGTCCGCGACGGGCAGGTCCCGCGCCGCCGACAGCGGCAGGTGCCGGCGCAGCTCGCCGAACATCGCGGCGTGCTGCGCGACCGGCCCCGCGACCTGCGGCGGGACGACCGCGGCCAGCGCGTGCAGCACCGCCGTCCGGCGGTGCTCGCGGCGCTCGCCCATCAGCTCGCGCAGCCCCTCCTGGACGGTCCGGTGGATCCGGACCAGCCCCCGGCTCCACACGATCTCGGCCATCCCCGCCCGGACGCACAGCCACAGCACCTGGTCGAGCACGGTGTCGTCGTCGGCGAGCACCGCCGCGTCGGCCGGTTCGACCGTCGCGGCGAGCGCGTCCAGGAACGGCTTGGACGCGAGCAGGTCGTGCCCGATGCCGTCCGGCGACAGGAACGCGCACAGCTCCAGCAGGCCGGCGGCCAGCTTCCCGAGCGCGTCCGCGCCCCGCTCCGGCGGCTCGGACTCCCTCGGCAGGGCGAGTTCCGGCGGACGGCGCAGCGCGTCCATCGTGACCGCCAGGCACGCGGTCAGGACCGGGCCGTCCGCGCCGATCCGCCGCTCCACCGCCGTCCGGTACGCGGCGACCGCCGCCTCGGTGAGCTCCAGCGTGCCCAGCTCGCGGCCCCGGTCGCGGGCGACGGTCTCGCGCAGCCACGCCGCCGCCAGCCGCAGCGCGGCCGGTTCGCCGCGCAGCAGCTCGGCGAGGCCCGCCGCCGCGTCCGGGTCGATCAGCCGGACCTCGCCGAGCAGCAGCGCGACCCCGTCGTCGGTGGAGATCGGCCCCAGCGGCTCGGGCGCGCCCGCCGTGTCGGCCGCGTCCGCTCCGTCCGCCGCGTCGGCCTTCTCCGGCTCGCTGCGGCTGGTGATGATGACGTGGCCGCCGCCGTCCTCGGGCAGCAGGTCCGCGACCGCGCGCGGCCCGTCGGCGTCGTCGGCGACCAGCAGCCAGCGGGTCCGGACCGCCAGCTCCGACCGCACCCCGGCGAGCGGGTCGCCCGCCGGCGCGACGCGCAGCTGGTCGGCAAGCTCGATCAGGCCGAGCTCGGCCAGGTCACGGCTCTCCGCCGAGATCCACCAGACGATGTCGTAGTCGTCCCCGAACCACCGGACGTACTCCTGCGCGAGCGTCGTCTTCCCGCTGCCGGGCGGCCCGGTGACCAGGTAGGGCTCGTCCGCGCGGGACCGTTCGAGCAGCCGGTCGCGGATGTCGGTGAGCCGGTCGCGGCGGCCCACGAACGGGCGGTGGACCGGGAGCGCCACGTTGTCGACCACGTCGGCGGGCTCGCCCGGGCAGCGGACGGGGAACACCGGCACCCGGCGCCGGTCGCCCGGCGGCAGGTCCACCAGGCCGAGCGACAGCTTCAGGCTGCCGGCGACCGCCGCCGCCGACCGGCCGCCCACCTCCAGCGTCCGCGACGCCTCCGGCACCTGGCGCGCGTCCACGTCCAGCAGCACGGCCAGGTCCGGGTCGATGCCCAGCCCCCGGCGCGGCAGCTCGGCCAGCAGGTCGCGCGACACCAGGACGACCAGCACGGGCGGCTCCGCGTCGGGGTCCGTCCCGGCGGGCGGCGCGAGCGCCTCCACCCCCGCGCGGCGCGGGTCGGCGTTGGTCTCGGTGAGCCGGTCGCACACCCAGTCGGCCCACCGCCGGTCCGACCAGGCGTGCACGACGGTCACCGGCCTGGGCTCGCCGAGCTCCTCCAGGCCGAACGCCCTGCGGTACTCGGTGCGCGCCGCGTCGCTCAGCTCCGGGACGGCGGTCGGCTCACCCGTGATCCGCTCGACCAGCCGGAGGTAGGCGCGGACGGCCTCGGTGCCCGGCGGGTCGGCGAGCAGCGCGAGGATCCGCTGCTCGGCCCGCTCGCGGTCGTGGGGGATGCGGATCGGCGGCGTCTCGTCCGTCCCCGGCACCCGCTCGGCGGGATCGCCGGCGCGGCCGAGCGGGGAGGGCCCGTCGCCCGGCGGCCGGTGGACGCTTGCGTCCGACACCACGGTCATCAGCCGCAGGTCGCCGGTCGCCGCGTCGTGGACGTCCTCGTACAGCGTCCGCTCCGCGGCGGCCCGCCGGACCGTCCCGCTGGACATGACCAGGACATGGTCGGCGGACAACGCGATGACCTGGCGCAGCTTCTCGGACGGGTCGCTCGGCGTGTCGATCAGCACCAGGTCGTAGGCCGACCCCTCGACCGCCGTCCGCACCCCGAGGGCCAGCTCCGGCGCGGAGACGCTCCAGTTCAGGTCGGCCTGCTCGGCGCTGCCGTGCTCGGCCGTCGCCACGTCCACCGGCGCGGTGCTCCCCGGCGGCCGGAACCGCCGGATCGCCCAGCGTCCCCGGCGTGCCGCCGTCAGCTGGTCCAGCAGGCGGCCGAGCTCGGGCGCGGTCGGCGGCACGCCGCAGTCGAACCGCTCCAGGTAATGCGCCACCCCGGGGCTCTCGCGGCTCCAGTCGATGACCAGAACCCTTTTTCCCGAACCCGCGAGAATGATCGCGGTATTGGCCGCCGCCGCGCTTCTGCCGAGCCCGCTCACCGCCGCGGTGAAGACCACCGCCCGCGTGCGCACCGGATCACTCACACGGTCTCCTCACCCGCCGTCCGGCGCAGCATCCGGAGGAAGACCCCCGGCTCGTTGTCGAACGCCGCGTATTCCGGACCGCCCTGCTCGCGCTCCCTGAGGACCCTCCGCACGGCCGCGTCCAGCACCGTCCTGGGCGGCCCGTCCGGCGCTTCCCCGGGCGGGGTGACCTGCGGGTCCGGGCGCGCGGTCTCGGTCATCCTCACCGTCCGGGTGCAGCGGCCAGCGTCATGCCTCACCAGGAGCAGCTTCCCACAGGATGCCCGGAGGAAAAGTGCCGAGCGACACGGAAAGACGAAAATGGCCGAAGTAGGCTCAATGCATGATCACCGTCACCGGTGAGCTCCCGCCGCCCCCGCCTTTGCGACAGTTCATCCTCAAACTCCACGGGCGCTGCAACCTGGCGTGCGACTACTGCTACGTCTACGCCAAAAGCGACCAGCGCTGGAGGCACCGCCCGCCGCTCATGGCCCCCGCCACCGTCCGGGCCGCGGCGGACCGGATCGCCGAACACGTCCGCGCCCACCGCCTCCCGGACGTCTCGGTCGTCCTGCACGGCGGCGAACCCCTCCTCGCCGGCCCGCGCCGCGTCGAGCAGGCCGTCCGCACCGTCCGCGACACCGTCGGCGCGCGCGTCGACTTCTCCGTCCAGACCAACGGCACCCTGCTGAACGACCGCTTCCTGCGCCTCTTCGACGAGTTGGACGTCCTGGTCGGCGTCAGCCTCGACGGCGACCAGGCCACCCACGACCTGCACCGCCGCACCCCGCACGGCGGCAGCCACGACCGCGTGCTGCGGGGCCTGGCCGCCCTCACCGCGCCCCGCCACCGCCACCTGTTCGGCGGCCTGCTCTGCGTCGTCGACGTGACCCGCGACCCCCTCACCGTCTGGGACGCCCTCCGCGCGTTCGACCCCCCGGCCGTCGACCTCCTGCTGCCGCACGCCACCTGGACGACCCCGCCCGCCGCCCCGCCCGGCGCCCACGCGGCCTGGCTGACCGCCGTCTTCGACCGCTGGTTCGCCGAACCGCCGGCGGTCCGCGTCCGCCTCTTCGAGGAGATCGTCAACGTGCTGCTCGGCGGCTCGTCCGCCCTCGGCAGCGTCGGCACCACCCCGCCCGGCATGGTCGTGATCGAGACCGACGGCGCGATCGAGCAGTGCGGCAGCCTCGCGACCGCCTACGAGGGCGCCGCCGACCTGGGCCTGGACGTCGTCCACCACGACTTCGACACCGTCCTGCGCCACCCCGCCGTCGTCGCCCGCCGCCGCGGCGAGGCCGGCGTCCCGACCCCGTGCCGCCCCTGCCGCTGGGCGACCACCTGCGGCGGCGGCCACCCCACCCACCGCTACCGCCACCCCTCGGGCTTCGACCACCGCTCGGTCTACTGCACCGACCTGGACCTCCTCTACACCCACATCCACAAAACCCTCCAAACAGCCCTCGCCGCTCCGACGAAGGCTCCGACGCCGCGCTGACCGGTCTCGTTTCAGACGGTGAAGCCGGTGAGGCCGGCGGTTTTGGCGGCCTCGCGGAGTTGTTCGGAGGTCACGCCGCGGGCTCCGGTGAGGTCGGCGTCGGTGAGGTCCGCTCGGGTCAGGTCGGCGTCGGTGAGGTTGGCCCGGGTGAGGTTCGCTCCGGTGAGGTCGGCGTCGGTGAGGTCCGCGCGGGTGAGGTTCGCGCCGGTCAGGTCGGCGTCGGTGAGGTCGGCCCGGGTCAGGTCGGCGTCGGTGAGGTCGGCGTCGGTCAGGTCCGCCCAGGTGAGGTCCGTCCGGATCAGCGTGGCCTCGGTCAGGGTCGCCTCGGCCAGGGACGCGCCCGGGAGTTCCGCGCGGTTCAGGTCCGCCTGCGCCAGGACGACACGCGTCAGGGTGGCCCGGCGTAGCGACGCCCCGATGAGGTCCGTCCAGGTCAGGTCGGCGTCGGTGAGGTCCGCCCAGGTGAGGTCGGCGCGGATCAGGTTCGCGCCGGTGAGGTTCGCGCCCGTCAGGTTCGCGCGGTGCAGGTTCGCGCCGGTCAGGTCCGCGCCCGGCAGGTTGGCGCCGGCGAGCCCCACGCGGGTCAGGTTCGCCCACGTCAGACTCACCTTGGCGAGGTCGGCGCAGGGCAGGCTCGCGTCGGTGAGGTTGGCGCGGTGCAGGTTCGCGCCGTGCAGGTCGGCGCCGGGCAGGTTGACCGGGCGCGTCCAGGTGGGGGGTCGCAAAATCGCCTTGAGCGCGGCCTGGACGTCGGGGGAGGCGCCGCCGAAGGTGTTGCGGCGGAGGAACGCCTCCAGGACGTCGAAGACCTCGGCGCGGTGCGGGCGGGAGTCGCGCGCCACGTGCTGCAGCGCGTACACCGCCCCCAGGCGCTGGTCGCTGTGGTCGGTGGCCAGGGCCTCCAATGCCTTGGCGAACCGGTCGGTGACCTGGCCCCGGTGGGCGAGCTGGTAGCTGCGGGCGGTGTACAGCAGGGTGAGCGCGACGAACAACCCGCTACCGATCGAGACCACCAGCATCCGGGCGTTGTGCCGGTCCTTGGGATCGGCCAGGTGCATCAGGTCGGGCACCCGCCACAACGCCCACCCGTATCCCAGCGTCAGCAGGACGAAGCCGATCGTGGACATCGCCCGCGTCTGTTCCGCCCACTGCAGGAGCTGCCGCATGAGTCGCCTCCCTCCCCTCGGACGTGCCGCACGGCGACTCGATTGTGGCTCGGCTCGGAGGGCGGGACGGCCCATCCGACCGTTCCTTGAATCTCCGATACGCGGACATGCCGATTCGGCCGCTGACCTGGAAAGAGACGAAGACGGGGGCCGCGCGCGCGACACGCCGCGAAGGGCCTCGGCCGCGCGTGCGACACGCCGCCTCCCGGTTGCGTGTCTCGGCGTGGACGCGGGTCAGGCCTGGGCGGGACGGTCCGCGCGAGGCAGGGTGATGGTGAACGTCGAGCCGCGGCCCGGGTCGCTCTCGGCGTCCAGGGTGCCGCCGTGGGCCTGGACGATGCCCTGGGCGATCGACAGGCCGAGTCCGCGCCCGCCGGTGGCGCGGCCCCGGGCGGAGTCGGCCCGCCAGAAGCGGTCGAAGACGTGCAGCAGCTCCCCGGGCGCCAGGCCGCGCCCGGTGTCGGCGACCTGGATCCGCACCGTGTCGTCCCGGGACGCGGCGCGCAGGGTGATCGTCCCGCCGGGCGGGGTCGCGGCCAGCGCGTTGGTCACCAGGTTGCCGATCACCTGGCGGAGCCGGTCGGGGTCGGCCTCGACCAGCGGCACGGCGTCCGCCTCGACGGCGAGCTCCACGCGGTGCGACTCGGCGACCGCCCGGTGCGCCACCCGGCAGGTCTCCAGCAGCTCCCGGACGTCAAGAGGGGTGCGGACCATCCGCAGCGCGCCGGACTCCGCCAGCGCCAGGTCCTGGAGGTCGTCGATGAGCCGCTGCTGCAGGACGGCCTCCTCCAGCAGCGACGAGATCAGGTCCGGGTCGGGGGCGAGCACCCCGTCGTGGAGGGCCTCCAGGTAGCCGCGGATGTTGGCCAGCGGAGTGCGCAGTTCGTGCGCGATGTCGCTGACCATCCGGTGCTGCGCCTCCTCGCTGCGCTGGAGCGAGTCGGCCATCCGGTTGAAGCTGCGGGCCAGTTCGGCGATCTCGTCCCGGCCGCGCACCGCGACCCGTTCGGACAGGTCGCCGGCGCCGAGGCGGCGGGCGGCCATGGCGAGCGCGCCGATGGGCGCGAGCACCCGGCGGCTCAGCAGCAGGGTGCAGGCGATCACGGGCACCGCGACCACCACCGCGGCGATGATCGCGCGGAGGGGCTGGACCCGCGGCGGCCCGGTCACCCCCTGCCCGTACCCGAGCCACAGCAGCAGGGGCTGCGGGGTGATGCCGTCCAGCCGCTGCTGCAGCAGTTGCTCGGTACAGGTGCGGACGGTCAGCGCCGCGCGTTCCGGAGGGCGGGCGGACGCCTCGGGCGCGCCGTCCTGGAGCGGGAGGAGGCAGTCGGCGGCCGCGCGCAGGTCGGCCTTGACCACGGACTTGTCGGCCATGGCCGGCGGCACGCAGATGCGCAGCGCCTCCCTCACGTTCACGATGCTCTTGGGCACGAGGGTGTCGGGGTTCCCCGTCAGCAGCGGATCCGTCGGCCAGCGGGCGGCGGCCACCGGGTCCAGGTCGACGCCCCGGCGGGTGAGGCAGGCGCGCAGCCGCATCGCCCGGCGGTAGAACGTGATCCGCTCGGCGATCGCCCCCGTCGGGGTCACCGACGGGTCCCCCAGCGGCGGCTCGGAGCCGGGGTCGCCCTCCTCGCGCACGATGTTCTGGCGGGGGTCCAGCACGTCCGTCGGCCGGCGGGTGGCGGGACGCGCGGTCCGGGCCTGCTCGGTGTCGGTGTCGACGACCACCTCGCCGGTGAGGGTGGTGAGCCGGATCCGCTGGCCGGTGGAGCGGCCGAGCCGCACGACGGGCCGCACCACGCCCTCCCACGTGCCGTGCTTGAGGCCGTAGCCGCTGAGCGTCTCGTAGATGTCGTCCACGACCCGCTGCTCGACCGCCGCCGACTCGGCGTACTCGGCGCGGGTGGCGCGGACCGTCAGCCAGGTCGTCGCGCCCACCGCCGCAGCGGCGACCAGCGCGACGACGACGAAGACGCGGGTCCGGAACCGCCACGGCACGGTCAGCGTTCCGCTCCGGCCGGACGGTCGGCGAGGGGGCCGAGGCGGTAGCCGCGGCCGTAGACCGTCTGGACGAGGACCGGGTCGGCCGGGTCCTTCTCGATCTTGCGCCGCAGGTTCATCACGTGCGCGTCCACCGTCCGCTCCAGGACGTGGTGGTCGAACCCGAACGCCCGCTCCAGGATGTGCGCGCGGGTGAACACCCGCTGCGGCTCGGCGGCGAGGGTCTGCAGGATGCCGAACTCCTTGGCGGTCAGCTCGACCTTCCGGCCGGCGATCCGCACCTCGAAGCGGTCCGGGTCGATCTCCAGGTCCCCGACGCGCAGGCTCTCGCCCGCCGCCTCCGCGCTCCTGCCGACCCCGGCGCGGCGGAGCAGCGCGCGGACGCGGGCGGTCAGCACCCGCGGGCTGAACGGCTTGGTGAGGTAGTCGTCGGCGCCGAGGTCCAGGCCGAGGAGCTGGTCGTCCTCGGTCGAGCGGGCCGTCAGCAGCAGGATCGGGACCGACGACTCGGCCCGCAGGACGCGGCAGACGTCCAGGCCGTCCACCCCCGGCATCATCACGTCCAGGACGAGCAGGTCGGGGCGGAGCGCGCGGGCCTGCTCCAGCGCCTGGCGGCCGTCCCCGACCGCGGTGACGCGGTGCCCCTCCCGCTCCAGGTAGACCCGGATGAGGCGGGCCTGTTTGGGATCGTCTTCGGCGAGCAGGATCCGGGCGGCCGTCCACATGATCGTGACGATACCGAGCGGACAGGGCGGGCATCCGGGCTCCGCGGAGAAAGATCGTTTCCGCACGGGTTCTTCACGGGTTCTTCATGGCGCTCGGTTTGAGTGGCGCCTCGTCCGGCGGCGTCACGGGGACGCCGCCACCGATCCGTCCGCGGAGACGCTTATGCCCGACACGCTGAACCAGGTGGCGGCCGACCGGTTCGCGCCGATCGACGCCGAGAGCCGCCGCACCTTCACCGAGCAGGGGTACCTGCTGGTCCGCAACGCGCTGGACGAGGAGCGGCGGGCGCGGATCGAGGCGGCCGTGGACCGCGTCTACGAGTCGGAGGGCCGGGCCGGACGGCTCCGGGACAACGGCGCGATGCACGTGCTCGGCGCGGTGTTCCGCGACGAGGCGTTCACCGAGCTGCTGGACCTGCCGACGACGTTCCCGCACCTGTGGGGGCACCTCGGCTGGAACATCTACGTCCACCACAGCCACATCGACGTGAACCCGCCCGCGCTCGAACCGCCGGCCCCCGCGTGGAGCTGGCACCAGGACGGCTACCGGCAGAACGCCGACCTGGAGATGGAGCCGCGCCCGATGTTCTCGATCAAGGTGGCGTACGTGCTGAGCGACCTGTCGGAGGAGGGCCGCGGGGGCACCCTCGTCCTGCCGGGGAGCCAGTACAGCAACACCCTGGAGCGGACGGAGCGCGGACCGGACGGCGAGTACCGGCGTCCGCCCGGGACCGTCGAGATCACGGCGAACCCGGGCGACGCGTTCCTGTTCGACCGGCGGCTGTGGCACTCGCGGTCGCTGAACCAGTCGACCATCACGCGCAAGATGGTCTTCCTCTGCTACACCTACCGCTGGATCCGCTGGCGGGACGACGTGGCGGTGGACCGGCACAGCCCGTGGTGGCGTTCGCTGAGCCCGCTGCGGCGGCAGCTGCTCGGGGACGGCGACGAGGCCGCCAGCCACTTCGGCTTCACCCTGGAGTCGGGGGTGTGGGACGACAACATCCCGCTGCGCGCCGAACTGAAGGAGCGGGGCCTGCTCGACCGGAGCCGGCACTACCTGCGCTGAGCGGCCCGCGGGTGAGCCTCCGAGCCGGGCCCGAAGGCTCACCCGCGCATGGCGGGTCAGGCGCATGGCCGGTCAGGCGCATGGCCGGTCAGGCGTAGGAACCTTCGCCCAGGTCGGCCACGGAGCCGGGTCGGGACGGGTTCCAGCCCAGCCGGTCGCGGGTGAGGCGTGAGCTGACGGACTGGTCGAGCGCGAGCGCCTCGGCGAACGGCCCGCCCAGTTCCCCGGCCGCCTGCTCGACCGTCCAGACGCGCGGCTCGCCCTTGACGCCCGCCGCCCGCCCGGCGGCGACGGCGAGGTCCCGGACGGGGACGGCGGTCTCGGACACGCCGTGCCAGACCGTCCCGGCGGGGGCGTCGGTGAGCACCGCGAGGAACAGGTCGGCCAGGTCGTCCACGTGCACCATCGGCCAGCGCACCGCCGGGTCGCCGACCAGCCGGGGCGCGCCGTCCTCGGCGGCCCAGCGGACCAGCATCGCCGGGATGCCGGAGCCGCGCCCGTGCACGATGCCCGGCCGCACCACGGCCGCGCGCACACCGTCCGCGGCCGTGTCCAGCACCCGCCGCTCGATCTCCGGCCGGTAGCCCACGATCGGGATCGGACGGGTCGCCGCGTCCTCGTCCGCCGCCGCGTCACCGGTGGCGCCGAGCACCCAGACGCCGCTGGTGTACACGAACGCCCGGCCGCTGCCGCGCAGCGGAGCGGTCAGCGCCTCGACCGCCGCCGCGTCCACCCCGGCGTCGCCGCTCGGGGTCGCGGCGTGCACGACCGCGTCGATGTCGGGAGTGACGGCGGCGGTGAGCGAGGCCGGGTCGGCGAGGTCGCCGACGCGCACCTCGGCGGCCCCGGGGACGGACTTGCCGCCTGACCGCGCCAGCGCCACGACCTCGTGCCCCGCCGCCGCCAACCGCTCGGTCAGCGCCGACCCCACGTACCCGCCCGCGCCGAGCACCAGAACACGCATGATTGAACCTCCATCAAAAATTTCGACATCGAAAATTTAGACCCGAAGGCATGCGGACGTCAAACCTTTGGATGTCGAACGGTTAGATTGGGAGGCCGCACCCCCGCCCCGAGCCCGAGGAACCCGCAGTGCCCCACACCAGCAGCGCGTCCGAGCCGGTCCCGGCCCCCGCCCGCGACGCGGTCGACGAGATCCTCGACCAGTGGAAGCGCGCCCGTCCCGACCTGGACTGCTCCCCGATGGGCGTCGTCGGACGGCTGTCGCGCGCGTCCCGCCTGCTCGAACGCGCCCTGAAGGACGAGTTCGCCCGCCACGGCCTCGAACCGTGGGAGTTCGACGTGCTGGCCACGCTGCGGCGCTCCGGCCCCCCGCACGTCCTCTGCGCCGGCGACCTCAGCGCCGCCGCCATGGTCAGCTCCGCCGCGCTGACCAACCGGGTCGACCGCCTGGTCGCCAAGGGCCTGGTCGAACGCGACGTGGACCCGACCCACCGCCGACGCGTCCTCATCTCCCTCTCGGACGAGGGCGTGCGCCTGGTCGACGAGGTCCTCGAACACCACCTCGCCAACGAACGCCGCCTGCTGGCCCCCCTGTCCGCCGACCAGCAGAACGCCCTGACCGAGACCCTCAGAACCCTCCTGACCACCCTCGGCGACACCACCCCCATCTGACCTCTGGGGTGTGCGCGCTCAGTCCGAAGGGCCGGGCACGCGAACGCCGGCCGCCCCGAGGGAACCGGGCGGCCGGCGTGGTGCGAGAGTGGGCTACTTGCAGCCGGCGGCGGTCAGGGCCTTGGTCAGGGCGGCTCGCAGCCGGGTGTTCTCGGAGGTGGTGAGCGCGCGGTTGGGCATCGTCAGCTTGATGGTCTGCGCGGTGTGGCCGCTGGTGACGACCTGGATGTCGGTGTTGTAGCGGCTCGGGACCAGGGTGGTCGCGTTCGCGTAGCCGACCCTGATCCGGTAGTGCAGGATCCGGCCGCCCGGCTTGGTGAGGCAGCTCTTGGTCCCGGCCTCCATCCGCTCGTAGAGGCCCCGGTTCAGGCTGGCCCACTGCGGGACGAGGTCGTAGCGCTCGTCCACGCCCTTCAGGGTCGCCGCGATGAGGTGGCCGCCGTCGTAGCCGGTCGTCCCGGACATGTGCCCGGCCTTGCTCTGGCAGCTGCCCCGGTCGGCGACGCTCGACTTCAGGTTCGTCGCCTCGGCGCGCTCGGGGCGGCCCTTGGAGTCGGTGTAGTAGCTCGCGCCGTTCGCGTGGTACGTCGCGTTGGGCTTGAGGTGCTCGGCGCAGGGCACCTGGTCGATCCGCGAGGACGAGGCGACCTCGCCGGCCGTCGAGGGCGGGGCGGCGCCCGCGGAGGACGTGCAGGCCGCCGCGGCGGTGGCGACGGCGGCCAGGGCGAGGGCGGCTCGTGCTCGGGTCACGGGCGCTTCCTTTCGACGGGGGGAGCGGAACGTCCGCCGAGAAGGAAAACACAAATCGCCCCAAGTATGACAACTGGGGTAGTCGGCTATGTGTGGGCTACATGCTCATATGTAGCTGTATGTGGTGACATGCGAAGTATGGAAGCGGCGTCAGGTGCGGGCGCGGCGTCCCGTGGCGGCCGACGCGAAACGGCGCTCGGCGGTACGCACGACTGCGGCCGTCCAGGAACGGGAGTCCTGGACGGCCGGTCGGCGGTTCAAGCGCGGAAAGAGGTCGTCGTCTTCGCCTGTGCGGACGCGAAGGGCAGTTCACGAGCGCGGTCGGCGCCGCGGAGGCGGGCGGATTGCCGGACGGCCTTGTGGCGGTTGTGTCCTGCGGTGGCTCAGAGCAGGTCGCGGACGCGCTCGGCGAACTCCTCCGGGGTCGCGACCGGGACGCCGAGGCTCTCGGCCTTCGCCTTCTTCGAGCCCGCCTTCTCCCCGGCGACCAGCAGCGATGTGCGCGCCGACACCGACGAGGACGCCTTGCCCCCGGCGCGTTCGACCAGCTCGTTCATCTCGTTGCGCGACAGGTCGGCGAGCGCGCCCGTCATCGCGCCCGTGACGACGACGGTCATGCCGTCCAGCGGTAGCGCGGCCCGTTCGGCGTCGTCCCCGGCGACGGCGGCGACGGCGCCCGGTTCGGCCATGGTCATGCCGGCGGCGACCAGTTTGTCGATCAGCGGCGCGAGCTCGGTGAGTTCGGCGACGATGACCCGCGCCCGCTCCGGGCCGATCCCGTCGACCTCCTCGAAGGCGGCGGCGTCCGCGGCGCGGATGGCGTCCATCGCGCCGAAGTGCCGCGCGATGCGCCGGGACATCGACCGTCCGGTGCCGCGCACGCCGAGCGCGCAGAACACCTTGTTCAGCGGCTTGGCCTTGGCCGCCTCGATCGCGGCGAGCAGGTTGGCCGTGCTCGTCTCGCCCATCCGCTCCAGCCCGAGCAGCCGCTCGCGGGTCAGGGCGAACAGGTCGGCGAAGTCGGCGACGTGCCCGGCGGCGACGAGCTGGTCGATGATCTTCTCGCCGAGGCCCTCGATGTCGAGTTGGTCGCGGCCGACCGCGTACCGGATCGAGGCGACCGCGTGGCAGGCCCGGCCGCGCACGCACCGCCACCGCTCCTGCGAGGCGTCGATCGCGTCGCCGCACCGCGGGCAGACGTCCGGGACCGCGATCGGCGTCTCGTCGCCGGTGCGGAGCTGGACGACGGGGGCCTCCACGCGCGGGATCACGTCCCCGGCCCGGTACACGGTCACGCTGTCGCCGAGCATCAGCCCGCGCCGGGCGATGTCGGCGGCGTTGTGCAGCGTCGCGTAGGTGATGGTCACGCCGTCGACCTCCACCGGCTCCAGCACCGCGCGCGGCGCGATGACGCCGGTGCGGCCGACGTTCCACTCGACCGCGACCAGCTTGGTGATCTTCTCGGCGGCGGGCAGCTTGTAGGCGGTGGCCCAGCGCGGCGCCCGCGAGGAGAACCCGGCTTCCCGCTGGTCGCGGGCGTGGTCGGCCTTGACGACGATCCCGTCGATGCCGAACTCCAGGTCGGCGCGGGCCGCGGCGATCCGCTCGACCCGCTGCTGGACGCCCTCGACCGTGTCGGCCGTGCTCGCGGCCACGGGCGTCCCGGACGTGGTCTGGACGCCCCAGCCCTCGACCAGGCCCATGATGTCGCTGTGCGCGGACTCCGCGAGCGTCTCGGCGAGGTCGCCCGCCGTCCCCGCGCCGAACCGGTCGCCGGCCGGAAGCGGCAGTGCCCCGTAACCGAAGAACGTCATCTCGACCGCGTAGGGGCGGTCCTGGGCGCGCAGCGAGCCGGCCGCCGCGCTGCGCGGGTTGGCGAACGGCGTGCCGCCGTGCGCGACGCGCGCCTCGGTGGCCGCCGCGAACTGCGCGCCCGTCATCAGGATCTCGCCGCGGACCTCCACCGTGACCGGCTCCGCCAGCTCGCGCGGCAGCCCGAGGACGGCGCCGATCCCGTGCGACACGTCCTCCCCGGCCGTGCCGTCGCCCCGCGTCACCAGCTGGACGAGCCGTCCGGCCACGTACCGCGCCGAGATCGCCAGCCCGTCCAGCTTCGGTTCGACGCTCCACCGCTCGACCGGGCGGCCGAGCCGCCGCTCCAGCCCCGCCGCCCACGCCGCCAGCTCCTCCGGGCCGAACACGTTGTCCAGCGAGAGCATCGGCGCCGTGTGCGGCACGTCCCCGACGACCGCGCCGCCGGCGACCTTCCCGGTGGGGGAGTCGGCCCGCACCAGCTCGGGATGGGCCTCCTCGTAGGCGGCGATGCCCCGCACCAGCCGGTCGTAGGCGTCGTCGTCCAGGGCGGAGGTTCCGTCGCCGTAGTAGGCGGCGGACGCGTCCAGCGCGGTCTGAACGGCCGCGGCGTAGGCGGCCTCGTCGGAGATCTCGGTGATCGGCGCAGCAGTCACGGTGAACATCCTTCCGGGCCGCACCGACATTTCCCTCGGCCGGCGTGCGCCCGTCCGCGCGCATCGTCAGGGCGCCGATCCGCGCGGATCGTCGCGGCGTCCGTCCATGCGCGTCGGCGCAGCGCCGATCCACGCGCATCGTCGCGACGCCCGTCCTGTTCGGGGTCACGGCACAGGACGGTGGGCGTCGGTCGTGGGGGCCTTATCCGGGGTCCGGGCCGACCAGCGCGCGGTACATGGCCGTGGCCTTCTCCGCCACGCGGATCGCCTCCTCGCCGGGCGGAAGGTAGCCCGCGAGGTTGTCGAGGTCGGCGGCGATGTTCTTGCGGGTCTCCTCGTTCGCGCCCGCCGCCTCCAGCCGCTCCGCCGCCCGGACGGCCTCGTCGCCGCGTCCGGCGCCGCGGGCCGGCTGCCCGGCCTGGCTGTAGCGGGCCGTCAGCAGGTACAGCGAGGCGATCAGCCCGCTCAGGTACTCGATGTTGTCGGGATGCGCCGCCGCCGTGTCCCGGTAGGTCCGCACCGCTTCTTCCATGTCCATCACCGCTTCGGAGATCCGGCCGGCCTGGGCCAGCAGTCCGTCCAGCGCGACCAGGGCGGCGGCGAGGGCGGGCCGGCCTGCTTCGCCCTGCGCCCGCAGCGCCCTGACGGTCTGCTTCGCGCACGCGATCCGCTCCGCCTGGAGCCGTTCGGGCGTCGGCGGGAGCGGCGCGGGGACGGGCCCGAGCTCGTACCGCGCGAGCCCGGCGTTGGTGTGCACGTAGAGGCGTCCGGTCGCGCCCTCCGCCGGAGTGCCGGCCGACGACACCATCACCTGGGGGTTCGGGGCCTGCGGGGTCGCCGTGGTCCGGGTGAGGGTCCACGCCCCGGCCGGGAGGGCGACGGCCGAGAACACCTCGATCTCGGTGTCCAGCAGGTGCTGGCCGAGCACGAACACCCTGTCGGCGATCGCGACCGGCGCGAGCGTGTACCGGTCGTCCGGATGCCACCGGCCGGTGCCGCAGTCGTACCGGCCGCCGCCCCACGCGCCGGTCAGCGGCCCGGGCGGCGGCTGGAAGTCGGGGACGTGGCGCCCCGGCAGCACCACGCGGGTGATGCTCACCATCAGGCCGTCCTGGTCCACGTTCCACTCCAGCCGGTCCAGGCTCTGGAGGATGTCGGGCAGCGGCGTGCGGCGCCGGTAGGTGACGCCGCCGTCGTCG
Source organism: Actinomadura logoneensis (assembly GCF_003428695.1). GTDB lineage: Bacteria > Actinomycetota > Actinomycetes > Streptosporangiales > Streptosporangiaceae > Spirillospora > Spirillospora logoneensis. The sequence goes on along the minus strand of NZ_QURH01000303.1, from coordinate 1,995 downwards.
CTGCCGACGCGGACGAACGGCGGCGCGTCCACGTCCCGGACCTGCTGCCTCACCTGCCCTCGGACGATCTCCCCGAGCGCGATCAGACCTACCGCGCCGATGATGACGCCGACGACCGGGTTGGTGGCGATGCCGAAGAGCAGCCCGCCGATGCCGCCGGTGCCCAGGAAGCAGCGGAAGACGTCCCAGTCGGAGGCGTCCCCGGACAGGTGCAGGGTCTGTTCGAGCTCCGCTTTCGGCGGAGCGCCCGGTGGAGTGCCCGGTGGAGTGCCCGGTGGGACGTCCGGCGGCGGGGCTCCGGGGTGCGCGGGGTCGGGGTCGGGGGCGGTGTCCGGCTTGCGGACCTCGACCGACAGGGCGGCGGTGATCTCCACCGACACGTCCACCGGGCCGAACAGCGCGGGGCAGGCGTCCGGCTTCTTCAGGACGCAGTCCGCCACGGCCGCCCACCCCCACCGGGGCCGCCAGCCGAGCCCGGGCGCCCAGTTGCCCCAGGCGGCGTGCGGGTACTCCTCGACCGTGGTGCCCTGGGGCGGCGGCGCGAGCTGCCGGGTCAGCTGGGCGGCCAGGGCGTCGGCGAACACCTCGCCGGAGACGCGCACGAGGAAGTCGTTGCTCTGGTGCGGGGGCTGGTCCAGGTGGTGGACGGGCGGCGCCGACAGGTCGTCCGTCCCCGTGGTGGAGAGCCGCAGCGTCACGTACCCGTCCGCGTGGTGGATCGCGCCGTCGACGATGCGGGCCTCGTCCAGGTCCAGGCCGAACCGCCAGAGCCGGTGGCCGACGTCCCGCGGTCCCTGCCCGGCGAGGTCCACGCTCCGCAGGTCGATGAGCAGGCCGCTGCCCAGCACCCACAGGTGGAGCCAGAACACCGCGGGCGTCGCGTGCTCCGCCGCGTGCGGATCGGCTTCGAGTTCGGCGACCGACAGGTGCCGGACCGTGCCCTCGGCGCGGGCGGCCATGGTGTCGGCGGGCGGCGCGGACCCGTCGGGCGTGGCGTCCAGGGTGATCCCGGCGCTCCAGTCGATCCCGGTGAGCAGCTGCCCATCGGGGAGTCCGGGGAACGTCGGGACGGGGAGGGGCGCCTCGCTGAGCATGAGCGCCAGGACGCGGAGGAACAGTCCCTCGTCGAACTCGGCCTCGACCAGCGCCATCGGCCCGCCACCTCCTTGGGGGAGGGTGCTTCCGGTCCGGGGCCGTCGCGTCGGCGGTGTCCGTCGAGCGCGCCCGGTGCCGGACGTACCCATCCATTGTCCCGCAAAGGCATGATCGAATAAATCGCCGGTCGACCGCTCGCGCGGCGCCGATGCGCGCCGATAGGGCAGACCGCTACTTTCCGGACGAATCAGGCCAGTTGTGGATGCTGAACGGTTCACCCCGCCGGACGGCCGCCAGCGCCTCCACCACATGCGGCAGCACCTTCGGCGGCAGCGACGCGGGGTCGGCCCACAGCACCTCCGAGCACTTGTCCGGCTCGGCGACGTGCGGACGGCCCGTCCAGCGGGTGCTGGCGAAGTAGTAGTCGTTCACCGCGTGGCACGGGCCGGGCATGCTGTCGGCGTACCGGTGCATGACGTGGACGAAGCGCGCGTCGTCCCGTTCGACCCGGACCCCGACCTCCTCGAACGCCTCGCGGATCGCGGCCGTGAGCACGTCCTCGCCGGGCTCGATCCGGCCCGCCGGGGGAGCGAGCCATCCGTCGGCGTACCCGGTGCCGGCGCGGCGGAGCAGCAGCACCGCGCCGTCCTCGCGGCGCAGCAGCATGTGCGGGGCCATCCAGCTCGCGTGCCAGCCCCCGGCCGCCGCCCCGGCCTGGGCGGGAACGGCTGCGGGGGAGGAGGGGGAGGCGTCGGCTGCCGTCATCGTGGTCGTTCAGCTCCTCTGGCGCGGGGACGTCCACGCCATCCTCCGCCATGGCCCCGTCCGCCGCGATGCCGGGCGCGCCGTGCGCCGCGATGCCGGGCGCGCCGTCGGGCGGAGCGCGCCGTCCGGCGCAAG